>DASTWX010000132.1:0-27344 GCA_035765795.1 Pseudolabrys sp.
AAGCCGAACCAGGAGATCAGAATGGCGGCGAGCAGGAACGGGATCATCGCGGTCGAGATGGCCGCGCCTTCGCCCAGATGGCCGCCGAGGATGGCGCGCTGATAGCTCAACGTCGCCATGAGCTGCGTGGCGTTGACCGGCCCGCCGCGCGTGAGCACCCAAACGAGCTGGAAATCGGTAAAGGTCGAGAGCACCGAAAAAGTCATCACCACCGCGATAATCGGCGTGAGCAGGGGGTAGGTGACGTAACGAAAAAGCTGCCAGCGGTTCGCACCGTCGATGGTGGCGGCTTCGTAAAGCGAGGGCGAAACGGTCTGCAATCCCGCAAGTAACGTAATTGCGACGAACGGAACGCCCCGCCAGATATTGGCGAAAATCACCGACCAGCGCGCATTCCAGGGATCGCCGAGGAAGTTGATATTGGTCGAAATCAAACCGAGCTGCCGCAACGACCAGGAAATAATCGAGAACTGCGGATCGAAAATCCACCAGAAGGCGATCGCGGAGAGCACTGTCGGCACGATGAACGGGATGAGCACAATCGCGCGGAGGAGCGCCTTGAATGGAAGGCGGCGGTTGAGCAGCAGCGCAAGATAGAGCCCGACGCCGAATTTGATCGTGCTCGCGACGACAGTGTAGAGCAGCGTATTGAAAACGGAGAGCCAGAAAACCGTATCGCCCCATAACCATGTATAGTTGTCGATCCCGATGAACACGCCGGAGCGCCCGATGCGCGCGTCCGTAAAGGAGAGCCAGACGCCGAGACCGAGCGGATAGGCGAGAAAGAGAATGAGGAAGGCCGCGGCCGGCAGCATGAACCAAAAGCCGAGCCAATTGCGGTTGACCTTCAGCAGCTGCCACGCCGTCACATCGCCGAGCGACGCCTTTGCTGGCCTAGTTTGCAGAGCTGCTTCGGCCATTCTTTGTCTCTTCTATTTCCTTGGTCGCCGAGGGACTCGCGCGCCGCTCTTCGCGAGCGGCGCGCGGGTTCGATCATGAGCGGTAAATACGCTTCAACTGACGCTCGGCAATCTTGATCGCTCCCTTCACGGTTTCGCGCCCGGTGCAGTAGCTCGCGATCATGTCGAGGACGACGAAATCGGCGACGGCACTGGCCGCAGCCTCGCCGACGGAGCCGAGCCCACCCACTGTGAGCGTCCGCTTGGCGACATCGCGGAAGGGCGTGCGCTTGGGGTCCTCCGTCCATACCGGGTTCTTGTCATAGGCGTTCAGGCAATGGGTGAGATACCCCTTTGAGCCCTCCAGCCAATTGTTGAACTGGTCAGCCTCCAAGATGAACGCCATCAGCGCCTTACACGCTTGCGGATATTTCGTGTAGGTCATAGCCAGGATCGGATACATCAAGTGCAACTCGGTCGGATGGCCAACCGGTCCGATGGGCCAATAAGCGTGATTCATGTCCTCGGCGATGTGCTTCTTGCCGGGAAGTGTCTCTGCGGCCACGTAGATGGAGATGCCGTTATTGGTCCAGTAGATGTCCTGTGCGAGGAAGGCCTTATTGTTGAAAGAATCGTTCCAAGAGGCAACGCCGGTGACCATATTGCCGTAAAGCTTCTTGGCGTACTCCAGCGCCTTTGCCGTTTCCGGCGAGTCGATGATCACCTTGTCGTTTTTGTCGACGACATTGCCGCCGTTCGCCCACAGGCACCAATACACCCAACTGTTGCCGTCACCGGAGGCATGGCCGAGCGCCATTCCGCCTGGTGTCTTGTTCGCCTTCATCGCTTTCGTGTATTCCAGAAACTCGTCCGTCGTGGTCGGGAATTTCGAGAAACCGGCCTTTCTCGATGCCTCCATGCGATAATTCAGCAAAGCGCCGCTGTAACAAATCGGGATGCAAATCCATTTGTCTCCTTGCTTGCCGTACTTCACTGCGCTGGGCACCCAGCCGCCGTACTTTTTGCCGAGGTAGTCCGCGACGTCGGTCACATCGATGCATTTGTTCGGGAATAAATGTGGCGTCGAATAGAGGGCCCAGAACAAGTCAGGGCCGGTGCCGGTATTGGCGGCGACCGACGCTTTCGGCTGCACATCTTCATAAGACTCACGTGAGAGGGCGACCTTCACGCCGGTCGCCTTGGTGAAGGCGTCGAGCACTTTCACGAAGGCTTCGTCTTCGGATTTCACGAAGTATTTCCAGCGCAGCAGCGATAGGTTGGCGCCTTTCTCCGGCTTCCAGGGCGACTCGGCGGCCCAGGCCTTCGCCCATTCAAGGAGTGCCGGTCCGGTCAGCGCCCCGGCAGCCCCGGCTGCGGTTGCGCCTTGCAAGAGTGTTCGGCGTGTAAGCTTGGACGTCATCGTTTCCTCCCGTTTATGATCACGCGTCGAGGCGGGTGCCCGCCGCGGGGTCGAAAAGATGCACGAGCCGTGGGTCGGGCTTGAGCCGGATCGTATCGCCCGGCTTGAGTTGATGGCGCTCGCGAAAGACGGCGATAACGTCCGTTTCACCAACCCTGGCGACGATTTGCAGCTCAGAGCCCGTCGGCTCCACCACCTGCACAGAGGCGGGGGCGCCGTCGCCGGCGAGCACGAAATTTTCCGGCCGCACGCCGTAGATCACCGGCCGGCCATGCCAGGCCGCGGGGGCGCTCGTGAGCGGCAGCATCACGCCCGCGGGTCCCTCGAAGGCGGCGCTGCCGTTGGCACGGATCCTGCCGTTGAGAAGATTCATCGCAGGCGATCCGATGAATCCGGCCACGAACAGGTTTGTCGGCCGATCATAGAGCTCAAGCGGCGCCCCGATCTGCTCGACTCGGCCCTCGTGCATGACGACAATCTTGTCGGCCATGGTCATGGCTTCGATCTGGTCATGCGTCACATAGATCGTGGTGGTCCCGAGCCGCTGATGGAGTTCTTTGATTTCGGTGCGCATGGCCACGCGCAGCTTGGCGTCGAGATTTGATAACGGCTCATCGAACAGAAATACCTGCGGGTTGCGCACGATAGCGCGCCCCATCGCCACCCGTTGCCGCTGGCCGCCGGAAAGTTGGCGCGGATAGCGGTCAAGCAACGCGGCAAGGCCGAGGATGTCGGCGGCGCGCTTGACGCGCTCGTCGATCTCCGCCTTCGGGGCGCTGCGTAGCTTGAGCGAAAAGCCCATATTCGCGCCGACCGTCATATGCGGATAAAGCGCGTAGTTCTGGAACACCATGGCAACGTCACGCTCTTTCGGCGGCACCTTGTTGACGATGCGCTCGCCGATGCGGATCTCGCCGCCGGTAATGTTTTCGAGCCCTGCGATCATGCGCAGGAGTGTGGATTTTCCGCAGCCGGACGGGCCTACCAGCACGACGAACTCGCCGTCAGCGATATCGACATCGACGCCATGAATGACGGCGGTCGAGCCGAACGCCTTGCGGACGTCGTGAATCGTGACCGACGCCATAAAGCTCCTCCCTGGCTGCGCGCAATCCGGGCGGAGGTTTAAGGACCTCTCATGCTATTCGAGCCGGCGCCGCCGATCCCGCATTGTTGCCTGTGGGAGCGGGAAATCAAGCGCAAAGGTAGCAGGGCAGGTACTTGACACGCGTGTATCCTGCGCCTCCTAGCAGCGACGGCGAAGCTCCGATCACGCGCATTCAAAGCTTACGCCAGCCGCACCGTCTCTGCGGCTGCATTCTTGCCGAGCGCCTCGAACACTTTGTTGACGATGCCTTTGGCATCGAGGCCGGCGATGGCGTACATGGCGGCGGGTGTATCCTGGTCGATGAAGACGTCCGGTAGCATCATGCTGCGCACCTTTAGGCCGCCTTCCAACAGGCCGTTTTCGGCGAGTGCTTGCAGCACGAAGGAGCCAAAGCCGCCGATCGAGCCTTCCTCGATGGTGATCAACACCTCGTGTTCGCGGGCAAGCCGCATCAAGAGATCGATATCGAGCGGCTTGGCGAAACGGGCGTCGGCCACCGTCGTCGACAGCCCATAGGCGGCAAGCTCCTTGGCGGCCGTCAAGCATTCGCCGAGCCGTGCGCCGAATGAGAGTAGCGCCACCTTGCTACCTTCGGTGAGCACGCGGCCCTTGCCGATTTCGATCGGGGCTCCGTTCTCCGGCAGCGCCACGCCGATGCCTTCGCCGCGGGGATAGCGCAACGCGCTCGGGCGGTCGTCAATGGCAACTTGCGTCGCCACCATGTTGACCAACTCAGCCTCGTCCGCCGCTGCCATCAGCACGAAGCCGGGTAGGCAACCAAGATAAGCAATATCGAATGCGCCCGCATGCGTCGGCCCGTCGGCGCCGACCAGACCCGCGCGGTCCAATGCAAAGCGTACCGGTAGCCGCTGGATCGCGACATCGTGCACGACCTGATCGTAAGCGCGCTGCAGGAAAGTCGAATAGATGGCCGCAAAAGGCTTGTAGCCTTCGGTCGCGAGGCCGGCGGCAAAGGTCACGGCGTGCTGCTCGGCAATCCCGACATCGAAGAACCGCTCGGGAAATTCATTCTGGAACAGATCGAGTCCGGTGCCCGACGGCATTGCGGCCGTGATGGCAACGATCTTGTCGTCCTTGCGTGCTTCTTTCACCAGGCTCTGTGCGAAGACCTTCGTGTATTGCGGCGCCTTGGCCTGCGATTTCGCTTGCGCTCCGGTCGCCACGTCGAATTTGACAACGCCATGGTATTTATCGGCAGCGTTCTCCGCTGGCGCATACCCCTTGCCTTTCTGCGTCACCACATGGACCAGGATCGGCCCGGCATCGGCATCGCGGACGTTGCGCAGCACGGGAAGGAGATGGTCGATATTGTGCCCGTTGATTGGCCCGACGTAGTAGAACCCGAGTTCTTCGAACAGCGTGCCGCCGGTCCAGAAACCGCGGGCGAATTCCTCCGCGCGCCCGGCCTTCTGTTCGATGAATTTGGGCAGGCGGCGTGCGAGTTGCTTGCCGATGTCACGCAAGGTTCTATACGTTCTGCCGGAGATCAGCCGCGCGAGATAGGCCGACATGGCGCCGACAGGCGGTGCGATCGACATGTCGTTGTCGTTCAAAATGACGATCAGCCGCTCGTTGCGCGCGCCGGCATTGTTCATCGCTTCATAGGCCATCCCGGCCGACATGGCGCCGTCGCCGATGACACAGATGACATGATTGCTGTGGCCGGCGAGATTGCGCGCCACCGCCATGCCGAGGCCCGCGGAAATGGAAGTCGACGAGTGCGCCGCCCCGAACGGGTCGTATTCGCTTTCCGCGCGTTTGGTGAAGCCGGACAGACCGCCGCCTTGCCGCAGCGTGCGGATGCGGTCGCGGCGGCCGGTGAGGATTTTGTGCGGGTAGGCTTGATGGCCGACGTCCCAGATCAGCCGGTCGGCCGGGGTATCGAACACGGCGTGCAACGCGACGGTCAACTCGACGACTCCGAGCCCGGCGCCGAGATGGCCGCCGGTCTTGGCAACGGCATCGATC
This sequence comes from Pseudolabrys sp., assembly GCA_035765795.1. Taxonomy (GTDB): domain Bacteria; phylum Pseudomonadota; class Alphaproteobacteria; order Rhizobiales; family Xanthobacteraceae; genus Pseudolabrys. Next base: position 5,417 of record DASTWX010000132.1, read on the forward strand.
ATCTCCCAGCGCAGCTCTTGGGCGAGCTGCTTGAGCTGCGCGGCCGACAGGTTTTTCAAGTCGGCGGGAACATGCGCGCGATCGAGAAGTGGGGTCTTCATGGTCAGTCCACGTCCAGCGGCTCGGTGCCCGTCGGCCTGCCGGAGGCATCCAGCGTGATTTTCTCGACCCGGGCCTCGGCTTGGCGTAACAGTTCCTCGCAGCGGGCTTTCAGCGCCTCGCCCCGCTCATAAATCGAGACCGACTCTTCAAGCGGTACCTTGCCGTCTTCGAGCCGCTTGACGATGGATTCCAGCTCTTCGATCGCCCGCTCGAAGGGCAGCTTCTTGATATCGGAATTGTTGTTTTCGGCCATTATCCTATCCGGCAGATTCATCGGGCGGCATCCTAATCGCTGGAAGGAGGTCAAGATAGTGCGGATTGGCTATGTCTGCGAGCGGGGCAGGGGGTCGGGCCATGACGGACCTTTACGGCAAGATCGTGTTGATTACCGGCGCGGCCGGTGCAGTCGGCGCCGCGGTTGTGGCTGCCGTGCGCACCGCCGGCGGGATCGTTATCGCCTCCGATCTCGAGGGCCGCACGGGCACCGATCTTATCCTCGACGTCACACGCGAAACCGACTGGCGGCGCGCTCTGGAGGAGATCGAGCGCGCGCATGAACGCCTCGATGGTCTGGTCAACGCGGCGGGTATTGTTGCGCTCGGCAACGTGGAAGAGCTCGATTTCGCCGCCTGGAGGAGGGTGTTGTCCATCAATCTCGACGGCGCCTTTCTCGGCTGTAAATACAGTTTGCCACTGTTGCGCCGGCGCGGCGGATCGATCGTCAATCTCTCATCCGTTTCCGGATTGGTCGGGGGACACAATCTGGCAGCTTACAACGCCTCCAAGGGAGGCCTCTCGCTGCTGACAAAGTCGGTGGCGCTCTATGGCGCACGGATAAAGCCGCCGGTGCGCTGCAACGCCGTCTGCCCGGCCTTCATCGAGGGACCGATGGTGGCGGCGATCGCACAATCGGCGCGCGATCCTGCCGCTGCGCAGGAGAAGATGGCGCGCGGCATTCCGCTGGGCCGGCTCGGCCGGCCCGAGGAGATTGCGGCGCTCTGCGCCTATCTTTTGTCGGACGAAGCAGCCTTCATTACCGGCGCCGATCTGCCGATCGACGGGGGACTGACGGCGGGGTGATGCCTCGGCGTCATTCCGGGACGCGAGCGAAGCGAGCGGACCCGGAATCCATACTCCGCAGCAATGAGATTATGGATTCCGGGCTCGCGGCCTTCGGCCGCGCCGGAATGGCAGATCACCCTCGCATCAGCACGCTCACATGCGCCGCCGCCGAGCGCGCAAGTCCTTGCAAATCGTAGCCGCCCTCCAGCATCGACACGATGCGGCGGCCATTGGCACTTTCATCTGCAATATCCATCAGCTTTTGCGTGACCCAGGTATAGTCCGCCTCGACCAGATTGAGATTGGCGAGCGGATCGCGGGTGTGGGCGTCGAAGCCGGCCGAGATGACCAGAACGTCCGGCCGAAATTCGCGCAGGCGAGGGAGGATGACCGTCTCGAATGCTTCACGGAAAGCCTCGCCGCCGTCGCCGGGCGAGAGCGGCGCGTTCACGATGGTGTTGAAGTCGCCGCGCTCGCCGACGGCGCCGGTGCCGGGATAAAGCGGCATCTGATGTGTCGAGCAGTACATCACCGATTTATCCGACCAGAAGATGTCTTGCGAGCCGTTGCCGTGATGCACGTCAAAGTCGACGATCGCCACCCGCTCGGCGCCGTGCTTGCGTTGGGCATAGCGTGCGGTAATGGCCGCGCTGTTGAACAGGCAGAAGCCCATCGGGCGCGCCGTTTCGGCGTGATGCCCGGGCGGGCGCACGGCGACAAAGGCATTCGCTGCGTTGCCGGCCATCACCTCGTCGACAGCCATCATACCGCCGCCGACCGCGCGCAGCACCGCTTCCAGGCTTCCGGGCGACATTGCCGTGTCGGCGTCCAGGTGTACCGTACCCTGATTGGGTGAGGCGTCGCGGATCGCCTCGATGTAATCGACCGGATGGCAGAGCGCGACGATCTCGTCAGGCGCGATTGGCGCTTCCATGCGCGTCAGAGATCGAAACTGATCGGCCGCGAGTGCCTGCTCGATGGCGCGCAGGCGGTCAGGCCGCTCGGGGTGCCCGGCCGGCGTGAGGTGGTTGAGGCAGGCCGGATGAGAAATGAGAAGTGTGGACATGGGCTTCGTTCGCAAGCAACATGGGCCGTCGACGTTTCGCAGAACGCACGGCCACGAAGCGTATCCATCGCATATACAAGCGACGAGGGAGGATGTCTAATGACCTTGAAGCGGACGATACCCTGGCTCCTGACCATTGTCGCGAGTGCCGGAATTTATCTCGGCGCCGCCGCTCCTTCCGGTGCGCAGAACTTGAAGCAGATTTCAATTATCGTGTTTCCCGGCGGCTTCAATTGGCCGATCTGGGTCGGCGAGGACAAGGGTTACTTTGCAAATCATGGCATCAAGCTGCAGGTAACCAACACGCCCAATTCGGTGTTTCAGCTCACGGGCCTGATCGAGGGCCGCTTCGATCTGGCGATGACGGCAATCGACAACGTCATCGCCTATATGGACGGGCAGGGCGAAGCGAAGGTCAGCAAGACACCCGATATTTTCACTTTCATGGGCGGCGATAACGGATTCCTCAGCCTCGTTTCCGTCCCCGAGGTGAAGAAGGTCAGCGGCCTCAAGGGCAAGACGGTATCGGTCGATGCGTTGACGACCGGTTACGCCTTTGTGCTGCTCGACCTGCTCGAACGCGCCGGCCTGCAGCCGGACGACTACAAGGTCGTGAAGGCGGGAGGCGTCCTGCAGCGCTGGAAGGAACTGCAAGAGAAGAAGCAGGCGGCAACGATGCTGATCACGCCGTTCGATATTCTCGCCCAAGCCAAGGGATTCAACGTGCTGGAGCGCGCGATCGACGTGTACGGCCACTATCAGGGCCTGGTCGGCGCCACGCGTCGGGATTGGGCAAAGAACAATAAGGAAACCCTCGTCAATTTCATCCGCGCTTACATCGAGGCGCTGGATTGGCTCGCCGATCCGGCCAACAAGGACGCTGCGATCGCGATTTTACGCAAGCATTTGCCGCAAATGTCGGCGCAGCTTGCCGCCAAGAGCTATGAGGTGCTCGCGCCGCCGCGCGGATTCACGCCCAAGGCCAAGATCGATTTGGAAGGCGTGCGCACGGTGCTCAAGCTGCGGAGCAAATATGGAAAGCCGCAGAAGGAATTGACGGACCCAATGAAATATTATGACCCGACCTATTATGAGGCCGCGACGAAGTAGCGGTGCGCCGAGCTCCTGCCGTCATTGCGAGCCAACGGGTCCGGCCCAATTGGGCCGGCCCTACGCGAAGCAAGGAGAAAGTCTGGAATGCTTCGGACCGCTCAGCTTCCCTTGCGGTCCTCGCAATGACGAGCTCGCTTTGGCCGATCTAACAGCGAAGTGCTTCAATCCTTCGCCTTTAAGCTTACGCCGATTGGCGGCGGCATATCGTCGGGCACGAAGAAATCCGGCTGCAATGGCTGGCTTGGATCAACGCGGTAGCGATCGAAATCGTGGACGCCTTCGCCGGCGAGGAACGTGTCGTCGATGAGGAAATTGCCGGTGAACTCCACCGGCTTCTGGAAGATACGCCAAGCTGCTTCGGCCAGGATCTCCGGTTTGCGCGAGCGGCGCTGGACCGCTTCGCCGCCGAGTAGATTTTTGATAGCTGCGGTGGCGATCGTACTTCGCGGCCAAAGTGCGTTGACCGCGACTTGACCGCGTAACTCACCGGCAAGCCCCAGGACGACCAAGCTCATGCCGAACTTGGCCATCGAATAGGCGGTGTGAGGTGCGAACCACTTCTCTTTCATGTCGAGCGGGGGCGACAGCATGAGGATGTGTGGGTCCGCGGCTTTGCGGAGGAGCGGAATGGCGTATTTCGACACCATGAAGGTGCCGCGCGCGTTGATCTGATGCATGAGATCGAAGCGGCGCATGTCGGTTTCCTGCGCCGGTGTCAACTGGATGGCGCTCGCATTGTTGACCACAATGTCGATGCCACCGAAGCGCGATACCGTTTCGTCGATTGCCGCCTTCACCGCCGCTTCGTCGCGCACGTCGACGGCGAGCGGCAGCGCCCGACCCCCGGCGCGGGCAATCTCGGCTGCCGCGGTGTGAATGGTGCCCTCCAATTTGGGGTGTGGCTCCACCGTTTTCGCCGCGATGGCGACATTGGCGCCATCCTGTGCCGCCCGCAGCGCGATGGCCAATCCGATGCCGCGCGAGCCGCCGGTGATGAAGAGTGTCTTGCCTTTGAGCGACATAGTTCTCCGCGTGCCACGTTCCGGGCCGACGAGATTGGCGGCATTCGCCGTGGCGGTTATTTTGCCAATGCGGAGTCTTCCCGCACAATGCTGTCGGCACCTTCAGCGATGCTGCGCTCCAAACCGGAAGCCTGCACCGCGATGTTTTCAGCGAAGAATCGCGCCAACGCGATACGTCCTTCGCCGTCAGTGCCTTCACGAAGCGCGGCCGCCGCCTGCGTTGCGAGCAGGCATCCGCCGGCGGCGATACCGAACAGCCGTAGGTATGGTGTGGCGCCGGCGAGCGCTGCTTGCGATCCTTTTTCGGCCAGCAGCCATTGCGTTGCGCGTGAGAGGCTGTCGACCGCTTCCTCAAGCCGCGCCGCCGTTGCGCCGAAGGCGGGAGCGTTACTTGCCTTCACCGCATTCACAATGGCGCGCAAGTCCTCAACATAGGCGGCAACCGTGCGGCCACCCTCCAGCGGCACCTTACGCGTTACCAAATCGAGCGCCTGGATGCCGTTGGTGCCCTCGTAAATCGCCGCAATGCGCGCGTCGCGGAAATGCTGTGCAGCGCCGGTCTCCTCGATGTAGCCCATGCCGCCGTGCACTTGCACGCCGAGCGAGGCCACTTCGATGGCGATATCGGTAGAGAAAGCCTTGGCGACCGGCGTAAGCAGCGAAGTGCGCTCATGCGCGGTCTTGCGCGCAGCCTGATCCTTGCTGCGCAGCGAGCGGTCGAGCGCGACCGCGGTTTGGTAGCAGATCGCCCGCGCCGCGCCGGTCATGGCGCGCATGGTCAGCAGCATCCGTTTCACATCCGGATAGTGGATGATCGCCCCCGCTGCGCCCTGCTTACGCCCCTGGGCATAAGCCGTCGCCTGCTGCAAGGCGCGTTCGGCGATGGCGACGCCTTGCAAGCCGACGGCGAGCCGCGCCCGGTTCATCATGGTGAACATGCACGCCATGCCCTGGTTCTCCTCGCCAATGAGGAAACCGACCGCGCCGCCATGATCGCCATAGACCATGGTGCAGGTGGGCGAGGCATGAATGCCGAGCTTGTGCTCGACCGAATGCGCGCGCACGTCGTTGCGGGTGCCGTCGGGCATGAACTTGGGCACCAGGAAGAGGGAGATTCCTTTGGTGCCGGGGGGTGCGTCGGGCAAGCGGGCGAGCACGAAGTGAATGATGTTGTCTGTCAGATCGTGCTCGCCGTAGGTGATGAAGATCTTTGAGCCGGTGAGGCGGTAACTGCCGTCGCCGGCGCGGGCCGCGCGCGTGCGTAGCGCGCCCACGTCGGAGCCGGCCTGCGGCTCGGTGAGTTGCATGGTCCCCATCCACTCGCCGCTCACCAGCTTGCCGAGGTACATCTCCTTCAACGCGTCGCTGCCATAGGCGGCGAGCGCGTCGACCGCGGCCATCGTCAGCACGGGGCCGATGCCGAAGGCCATGGACGCCGCGTTCCACATCTCGATACATGCCGCGTTGACCGCCTGCGGCAGGTCCTGCCCGCCGAACCCAGCCGGCGCCGCGAGACCGTTCCAGCCGGCCGCCGCCCACGCGGCGTAAGCCTCTTTCCAGCCGGGGGGTGTGGTGACTGCACCATCCTTGAACGGCGTGCCGAACCGGTCGCCGATCCCGTTCAGCGGTGCAATGATATCGTTGGCGAAGCGCCCAGCTTCGGCCAGCACGCTATCGATCGTCTCTTCATCGAGATCGCCATAGAGGCCCTCGGCAAGCGCCGGCTTCATCCCGGCGGCGTGTTTGAGGGCAAAAGCGATGTCGGAGATCGGGGCGCGGTAGCTCATGGCGCCAATCTAGCGCGCCGGGTCAAATCCTGGAACAGGCGAGAGTTCATGCGGCGCGGGCGTTGATCGGGATCGGACGTGCCGGTATGGTCCCGCGCGGTTCGGCAGCGGTGCGCGCGTTGCGCGCCGCGGCAGCCGTTGGGGCGTAGCCAAGTGGTAAGGCAGCGGATTTTGATTCCGCCATTCGGAGGTTCGAATCCTCCCGCCCCAGCCAGCCACTATGCTCTCATAAGTTGTGACGCGTGCAGGTGTCAGAAATGGCCGTAAATAGGTATTTCTGTGGGCCAGTGGTGTCTCTCATGCGCTCGATTTTGTCCCTTCAGCTCGCGCATTACGAGAAATTCTCCACTCACTCTTTTCGAAATACTCGTTTTCTGGAGCCGCTGAGCGGAGACCGGTTCGAATCCACTGTCCGGTCCAGGCGTCAATCCAGCGATTGGCAATTTTCGTGCGCTTAACTCTCGAGCGCGCCGTCACGAGCTACCCGAACTGAATCGGCGCTCCACATGACGGACGATAACCTCGCCGAGCGCATGACAGGGGCGCTCGTGCATGCGGTCTAGTTCAGCGCCGGCTTGCGGATCATCGATATATCGAAGCCATCCGCTCCGCACGAGGTCGTCCACTTCATCCCCGATCATGTCGGCGGCCGCCCGGCACCGCAAATCAATGATGTGATGATCGATGAGCGTAGGCTGATCATCATCGTTGACCCCCACGTGGGATTTGACGTTCTGGAATTTGGCGGCTGACGGCCGGTGTGCCACGCCTTTCCCGATCTCGGCGCCACTGTGCTATACACGCCCGCTGAACGCGGGCCGGATGACGTAGGAGGTTTTCCGTATGAAGCTCTATTTCGCCCCGGGCGCCTGCTCCTTGTCCCCGCACATCGTATTGCGCGAGACGGGCCAGGAGTTCGAACTTGAGCAGGTCAACAATCAAGAGAAAAAGACGAAGTCCGGTAAGGATTATTGGGCTATCAACGCTAAGGGTCAGGTGCCCGTGCTCGAATTCGACGACGGCGAGCGGCTCACGGAAGGGCCGGTGATCGTGCAGTACCTTGCCGATCAGAAGCCGGGCGCGGGTCTCATTCCGCCAGCAGGATCGATCGAGCGCTACCGCGTTCAGGAATGGCTCAATTTCATCACGTCGGAACTGCACAAGAGCTTTAGCCCGCTGTTTCGTCCGACAACACCGGACGCCTATAAAAGCGTGGCGAAGGAAAACATCGGCAAGCGCTTCGATTGGCTTAATGAGAAGCTCGCCGGCCGGTCGTATTTGATGGGCGACAAGTTCACAGTGGCGGATGCCTATCTGTTCACCATTCTGCGCTGGTCGCCGCGCGTCGGCATTGATCTTTCGAGATGGCCGAACATATCGGCCTATGTCGATCGCGTCGCCTCACGTCCGAAGGTACTGGAGGCGCTGAAGGCGGAAGGGCTGGCGAAGTAGCTCTCGCTCTCCGACCGGGCTTACCGGATGTGGCTTCAGGACGCGGGCGCCGCGATCGCGCGCTCCAACTGCTGCTCATACTCCTGAAACTCGACATCGTGCCGGTTGCGCGGGCGCGCGAGATTAATTGCTATCTCAAGTGCGATATTGGCTGGGCGCCCGTTCATGACCAGAACGCGGTCGGACAGATAAACCGCTTCGCGAATATCGTGTGTGATGAACAGCACGGTCTTCTTGGTCGTCTGCCAGATGTCCGCGAGCGCTTTCTGCATGCTTTCGCGCGTCTGCGCGTCGAGAGCTCCGAATGGCTCATCCATCAGCAGTACGGAAGGATCGATTGCCAGAGCGCGCGCGATCCCGACGCGCTGACGCATGCCGCCCGACAAACGATAGGCGTGATACTTCTCGAAGCCAGACAGCCCTACTAGGTTTGTATAACGTTGCGCGATCTTGCGCCGTTCGGCGGCGGGTATGCCCTTGGATTTCAGCCCGAACTCGATGTTGCCGATGACGGTCAGCCAGGGGAACAGCGCGAATTCCTGAAATACCACGCCGCGATCGAGACCAGGGCCGGAAATTTGTTCGCCATCCACGTAGACAAATCCGCCCGTCACCGGATCCAGGCCGGCGCTGAGATTGAGCAATGTCGACTTGCCGCATCCCGACGGCCCGATGATGCTGACGAACTCGCCTTCGCGAACCGCGAAAGAGACGTTATCGAACACCCGCAAGGTGCGGATGGTGTTCCAACCATCTTTGCGCTGATAGCTCTTGCTCAGGTTTTCCACGCGCAGTTCGCCCATGGCGTCAACTCAAGCTCCGCATCACACCCCAGCGTTCTACCGTCATCACTTCAAGTGTGCGCAGGAATACGCGCTCGATCAGGAGCCCAACAATGCCGACGACGAACAACGAGCCGAATACGACGTCGGTATTGAAGTATTCACGCGCCCAATAAATCCGATAACCGAGACCGGCGGAGACCGAAACCAACATTTCCGCCACCACGAGAATGCGCCAGGCACGTGAAAAGGCTTGCCGATAGCCGGTGATGATCGAGGGCAATGCTGCCGGAATGAGCACGCGGTAGAACAGCGCAAATCCCGAAACTCCGAATGCGCGGCCCGCGCGTACCAGGGAAAGGTCGACGGTCTTTACACCCGTCCAGGTGTTGAGCATCACGGTCAGCGCCACCTCGTAGATCAGGATCGAGACGATTGCGAGATCGCTCAGCCCGAACCAGATCATCGACAACGGGAATAGCGCGGTACCGGGGATCGCCAGCAGAAAATTCATGGGTGAGACAAGGGCGCGCTCCCACAGCCTGAAATAGCCCATAAGAACGCCGATCACAGTGCCGATAATCATTCCGGTCACGGCGCTCTCGACGAGGCGTCCGAGCGTGGCGGCGATGTCTCCCCAAAGCGTTCCCGTGTACGCCATATCCCAAATCGCGGCGAAGATGTCGCTTAGCGGCGGCAGGATCGCCGGCGGCACATGGCTGAGGCGGACCGCCACCTCCCACAGCAGCATGATCGCCACGATCGGAACGACCGTCGAAGCCAAGCTGCCGGACGCGGCCATCAGCGCGCCCCCGGTACGCGTCTCTTCCAGAACGGCGCGGGTGGCCGGCCGCTCTTCCGTGGGTGTTGATACGCTCATGCGTTGTGCCGCTGCCTCGCCAATCTTACGTGCAGCGCCTGGTATAAGCCGGTTAGAGGTGTTGATCGTCGTTTGCTCCGCATCGGGACGATAACCCGCTTCACTCCCAAAGCAAACTTTTGTACGTCTAAGGCCGCCCCAATTCCGCCTATCCCCCGCAGAAGTGGGAAATTGCCGGGGCCGAATTCCATAGTCATTGCATCTGATCCGAGTTATCTATTCGTCATCGCATTCGATCTGCATTACCATGAATCAAGCAGAGAGGAACCATAACGAATAGGGAGGAGACACAAGCAATGATCACAAGAGTCGTTGGAGCGCTTCTGGTTGCAGTTCTCATGACATGGGACGCTGCGTCGCCCTGCGCCGCAGCCGAAGTAAAAGTCGCCATCGGCATGGCGGGTGGCGTGAACCAGGTTACAAGCCTAGTGGCCAAGGCGAAAGGATTCTTCAAACAAGAAGGCCTGGATGTTGACGTGCGCGCGCTGCCACGCGGCTCCGTTGCGATCGACGCGCTAACCAACGGATCGTTGCAATTCGCCGAGACGGCGAATGCCACATTTTTTCATGCCGTGGACAAAGGCGTGCCGCTCGTTGCGATCGGCGTCGGTTCGCGCGGCTACACCGGCAAGCTGCTGGTTGCTAGTCGCGACGCGAAGATGAAGACGTTCGCCGATCTCAAGGGCAAGCACTTGGCGACCCAGGTCGGCACCGGCATGTACACGGTCATGCTGATGCTGTTCCAGAAGCAGGGGCTGAAGCTTTCCGATTTCAACATTACCAATCTGCGCGTTGTGGACATGCCGGCGGCGATGGCCTCGTCTAACAATATTGACGCGGTCCTCGGCTGGGAGCCGTTCATTCAGCGTATCGTTCAATCCGGCAAGGGCAAGGTCATGCTCACCTCGAAGGACCTCGAAGACTTGGCCGGGATCACCTACCCGTTCCTCGTGGTCACGTCGCCCGCCTACGCGAAAGAGCATCCCGATATCGTCCAGAAGCTGATGAACGGCTATGCCAAGGCCAGCAAATATATTGCCGCGCATCATGACGAAGCGGTCAAGATCTACCTGGACGAGATCAAGCGCCGCGGCGCCAAGCTTTCTGAGAGCGATATCCGCCTCATGCTGTTCGACGACGTCGATCGGTTCGGCGGCGGCACCGCCTTCTCTAAGGCCGATATGGTGGACCTGTCGTCGACCGCGGCGTTCATGGAGAAAAGCCATATGCTCAAGACCAAACTCGACCTCGGCAAGCTCATCATTCCAAGCTTCGGCGAGAAAGCCATGACGGCAGCCAAGAAATAGCCACAAGCAACCGAAGGTTCTTTAGTCGGGCGCCGTGATCGCGATCAGCGCGGTCACGCACCCTGTTTTTGGCGCAAGGCTCGGCTCAGCTTCCACTCCTCGCTCTATGGTTTCCCGCGCAGTGGGACATCGTTTGGCTTTGCTCGCCGTCGCAAGCGCACTGGCCCTTTAATTGAAGGCCGTGCGCCGCCGGTCTATGGTCTTTTTATAATCAGATGCGCCCGGCGCTTTGAAGAAGCAGCGGCACATCACGCAAGCGGTGACTGACATGGCGGTGCCGAAGACGAATTTTTCTCCTCCTTTCAACATCACGCGTGCAAGCCACGTGGTGCTGACAGTCCGCGACCTGGAGGCGAGCCGCGCATTCTACACCGAGGTCATCGGGCTCCACGTGACGCACGAGGACGACGGCGAAATTTATCTGCGGGGCGTCGAGGAGACCTGCCACCATAGCCTGATTTTGCGCAAGTCGTCCGGCGAGTCCGTTTGCGAGGCCCTCGGCTTTCGTGTCTTTGCAGATGATGATCTCGATCGCGCCAAGCATTACTTCGATGACGCCGGCATCAAATCCGATTGGGTTGAGCAGCCCTTCCAGGGTCGCACGCTTCGACTACGCGACCCACAGGGCATACCCATCGAATTATGCGCGAGCATGCCGACGCAGCCGCGACTGCACGACAAGCCGCATCTGCAGCGGGGCGCAAGTGCACTGCGCTACGATCATGTCCAGTGCCTGGTGCCCGACGTGGCGCATGCCGGTCGCTTCTATACCGACCTCGGGTTCCGGATCTCGGACTATTTTGTCGACCGGCCGGAGGACGAAAATCCGCTCGGGCTGTTCATGTTCCGAAAGAACAACCCGCACGATCTGGTCTTGCTGGCACGGCCCGGTCCGGTGCTTCATCATTTTGGCTACGTGGTCGCGGAGCCCGGCCATCTGTTCCGCGCCCTCGACACGGCCGGTGCGGTTGGCTTCGAGCGCAGCCTCGAGCGCGGACCGGGACGGCACGGTCAAGGCCACGCTTTCTATGTTTATTTCCGGGATCCTGACGGGCACCGCGTGGAGATTTTGCCGCCGCCCATCCAGATCATCGATCTCGACGACAAGCCGGTGCGCTGGCACAGCGCCAATCGCTTCACGTGGGACTTTCCACCGCCGAAACGCTGGCTGCACGAGGCGACGCCGTTTAAGGACACGCCGCAGCGTGAGCCCAAGATCGCATTGAAAATGCATTCGCTCGAAGATTTCCTCGCTGGCGCCAGGTGAGTGAGCTCAGTTCGGCGCCTCCACCGTCCGAATCCGCCTGACTTATTTCGGGAGCGTGTAATGCCGCCAAAACTTCTTCCGACGACCGTGGTCGGCAGCTATCCGCAGCCTGACTGGTTGGTGGACCGTGAAATGTTGTCCAAAGGCGTGCCGCGGGTGCGCACGACCGAGATCTGGCGTGTTCCGGCGCGATGGCTTGAACAGGCGCAAGACGATGCCACCATCCTCGCTATCCGCGACATGGAACGGGCGGGTATCGACATCATTACTGACGGCGAGATCCGACGCGAAAGCTATTCCAACCGTTTCGCGACCGCGCTGGAAGGAATCGACATAGAAAAGCCTGGCGTCGTGAATGCGCGCGCCCGCAATATCCCGGTGCCGCGGGTGGCGGGCAGAATTCGCCGACGCGGGCCCGTCGAGGTGCGCGACATGGAGTTCCTGCGGCGCAATACCAACCATCCCGCCAAGATCACTCTTCCTGGACCGTTCACCATGAGCAAACAAGCGGTCGATGAGTATTACAAGGACGCCGAGGCGATGGCGATGGACATGGCTGTCGCCGTGAACGAGGAGGCGCACGATCTCGTGCGCGCGGGCGCCGATGTGATCCAGCTCGACGAGCCATGGGTGCGCAACGATCCGGAGTCCGCGCGGTGCTATGCCGTCAAAGCAATCAACCGCGCGCTTGAAGGACTCTCCGTGCCGACCGTCGTGCACCTTTGCTTCGGCTACGCCGCCGTCGTGCCGGGGGACGCCAAACCGGAAGCCTATGCCTTTCTGCCGGAGCTTGCCGACACGATTGCCTCTACCATCTCGATCGAGAGCGCCCAGCCGAAGATCGATTTGGGTGTACTTAAGGAACTCGCACCCAAGAACGTTATGCTCGGTGTGCTCGACTTGTCCGATCCAACCGTCGAAACGCCGGAGATGGTTGCCGCGCGTATCCGCCGTGGCCTCGATTATGTGCCAGCCGAACGGCTGATTCCGGCCCCCGACTGCGGCATGAAATACCTGCCGCGCGAAGTCGCATTCGGTAAGCTGCAGGCGTTGAGCCGAGGCGCGGACATCGTGCGCAGCAAACTCATTTAAGCCATTCTTGGATTTGCTGCCTGTGACGATCGTCACCGCACCATGTCTCCTGGCTGCGATCCCCCACCATGTCCCCAAAATTGTAAGTCGTTCACCGGAGATCGGATGTGATCAGGTATGGTCGGGACAGCAGCCAGCGGTTATGGCGCCGTGTGTCGAGTTGCCCGCACGCACAACGGAATATTGCTTACGAAAGGCTCTGAAAGGCGACATGGTAGAGTGGGTGTCTTTCGCATTTTGGCAACTTTATCGTGCAAAAATCTCTGACTCTAAGTTTCAAGAAAACAGCGGGAATTCTGCCGTAGTTTCAAAGGGCCTTTTGGAAAATGGAATGTCCCGTTCGAATCCTCCCGCCCCAGCCAGCCAGTGCCGTCTCTCGCCCGCGTGGCGACAAAAGCGCGAAAATCGCCGCGAATCCGCGGCTTCTTTGACGCGGCCCATTGTCTCTCCGCCCCAGAATTGACGAAACGAACAGTCGCGAGCGGCAAATTCTCCGAGGCCGAACTAAAATATTCCCGGTTTTGCGAGAACGGACCTGGAGAATGGTTCGACAACACTGGCAGGAGGGCATGTATTACGCCCATTCCACAACAGACGAGAGTCGGGCCAATTGGCAGCCACTCGCCGAACATTTGGCAGAGACGGCCGATCTCGCCGAGCGGTTTGGAGAACGGATCGGTCTTGCCCGGGCAGCGCGGCTTGCCGGCCTGCTTCATGATCTTGGGAAATATACGCCTGAATTTCAGGCGCGGCTCGCCGGCGGCAAAGAGCGGGTCGATCACTCCACCGCAGGCGCGGCCAGCGTTGTGACGCTCGCCCGCGGCGACGACCGGATTGTTGCGGAGTTGATCGCTTACGCCATCGCCGGCCACCACGCCGGCCTGCCGAATAAGCAAGGTGAGGCGTTTTCCACGCTTGATGAGCGGCTGAAGAGCTTTTCCGCAGCCGTTCTCCACCCGGTTTGGCGAGATGAGATAAAGGCCGATGTCGCCGGCCTGCTGCCGTCCTTCAAATGGCGCTTCGACGACAAAGCTCGCTTCGCTTTCCAGCTGGCCTTTCTTGGACGGATGATTTTTTCTTGTTTGGTCGATGCCGATTACAGGAACACGGAAGCCTTTTACGCGCGTGTCGACGGTCGCGAGGTCGACCGCCACTGGCCGATGCTGCAATCAATCTTGCCCGAGCTTCTTGCGGCCTTCGACAGCCACATGGCTGAAAAGCGAAATGCAACCTCTCCTGTCAATCGCCTGCGTGCCGAAATACTCGACCGTATCCGTGCCCGCGCGGTCGACGCACCCGGACTATTCACGCTGACGGTACCGACCGGCGGGGGCAAGACGCTTGCCTCGCTCGGCTTCGCTCTCGATCACGCAAAGGCGCACAAGCACGAACGGATCATCTACGCGATCCCGTTCACCTCCATTATCGACCAGACCGCGGCGATTTTCGGTGAGGTTCTGGGAGAAGGCGTCGTGCTGGAGCATCACTCCGCCATCGAGGACGAGAAAAGCGATCCCCGCGATCAGCCGGCCGGCAAGGAAAAGCTGAAGCTGGCGATGGAAGACTGGGCCGCGCCCGTGATCGTCACGACGAACGTGCAATTCTTTGAAAGCCTGTTCGCCGCGCGTACCTCGCGCAGCCGCAAGCTGCACAACATCGCCAACAGCGTCATCATTCTCGACGAAGCGCAGACATTGCCTCGGCCCTTGTTGGCTGCATGCACACAAACACTGGACGAGCTTGCCCGCAATTACGGTTGCTCGATCGTGCTCTGCACCGCGACCCAGCCGGCGCTCGACAAGCGCAACTTCAAAGCCGGCTGCCCGGTCGGTTTGGATTTGGCAGGGCGCGAGCTCGCGCCCAATCCTAAGAAGCTGGAGGAGGAGCTCGAGCGCGTGCGGATCGTGCACGGTGGAGACATGGACGACACCGCGCTTGTCCAAGCGCTGGCGGCCACGCCGCAAGCTCTTGTGGTGGTCAACAGCCGCAAGCATGCACTTGCACTTCACCGGGCGGCGCAGAAGGCCGGGCTCGGCGGCCTCGTGCACCTGACCACGCGGCAATGCGCCGCCCACCGGCGGGAAATCCTCGAAAGGGTACGGCTGATGCTCAAGGCCGAGGAGCCATGCCGGCTGATCGCCACCTCGCTGATCGAAGCCGGGGTCGATATCGACTTCCCGAAGGGGTGGCGCGCCGAGGCCGGACTTGACCAGGTGGCACAAACGGCAGGCCGCGTGAATCGCGAGGGCTGTCGGCCGGTCGGTGACAGTATCGTCACCATCTTCCGCGCGCCGGATAACCCGCCGCCGCCGGAGATCAAAAGCCTGTCGGGCGATATGGCGCGCATAATAGGCAACCACGCGAAGCTGCTGTCATCCGCCGCTATGGCGGACTTCTTCGGCGAGGTCTATTGGCGGCTCGGCCCGAAAGGGTTGGATGCCGAGGCAATTCTCGACGACTTCCGGATCGGCAGCGGCGAAACGAATTTTGCCTATCGCTCGGTTGCCGAAAAATTCCGCATGATCAAGAGTGGAATGGCCCCGGTGATTGTGCCGCGCGACGACAAGGCGCGAACGGCGATCAAGCAACTCGGCATCGAGAAAATTCCCTCGGGTGCGATCGCGCGCAGACTGCAGACCTACGTCGTTCAGGTGCCGCCAAGGGCGCGGGCGCGGCTTATCGCCTGTGGCCACGTGCAGTTTTTGGAAGAGCGCCTCCGCCGCGATCAGTTCGCTGTGCTTGTCACGGAAGGCCTTTATCAGGAGGATGTTGGTCTGGTGTGGGAGGATGCGGATTATCTGCAACTTGAGCAATTCATGATTTGAAATAGCTGATGACAACCCTGTCTACATGTCGCGGGGATAATCATATATGAATTTCGCGACAAGGGGTTGCATTCTCCCAAAGTCTGTGTTCCTTTTTTGTTCTAAGAATGTGAGGGGGCATGGCATACGGAGTCAGGCTGAAGGTCTGGGGCGATCACGCCTGTTTTACGCGCCCGGAGATGAAAGTCGAACGCGTCTCTTATGACGTGATGACGCCTTCTGCCGCGCGTGGGATTTTGGAGGCGATCCATTGGAAGCCGGCGATCTGCTGGATCATCGACCGGATCCATGTGCTTAAACCGATTCGCTTCCAATCGATCCGCCGCAATGAGGTCGGCAGCAAGGCGCCGGCGGGAAAGATAAAGACAGCGATGAATCGCGGCAGCCTTGAAGGGCTCCATCTGCTCGTCGATGAGGACCGCCAACAACGCGCCTCCACCGTGCTCGCCGATGTGTCGTACGTCATCGAGGCGCATTTCAAGCTCACTGAAAGAGCCGATGCCGACGAGAACGAGGGCAAGCATCTCGACATTTTCAATCGCCGCGCGTCGCGGGGGCAGTGCTTCCATCAGCCCTGCCTTGGCACGCGCGAGTTTGCGGCCCATTTCAGGCTAGTGCCGCCGAACGACCCGTTGCCGGAGGCGAGCGAGAAATCGGCCGATCTCGGCTTCGGGCATCCGCGCGACCTCGGCTTCATGCTCTGGGACATCGATCACGCGGCCAAGGGCAAACCCTCGCTTCTGTTTCGCGCGCGTCTCGAGAACGGGATTATGAATGTGCCCGCGCCGGACTCGCCGGAGATCAGGCGATGAGCATTTTGGCATCTTTAGCGAAAGCATACGAGCGCATCCCTGATGCACCGCCGTTCGGCTACTCGGCTGAAAAAGTCGGGTTTGTCATAGGTCTTAATGCAGATGGAACGATTGCCGCCGTTGCTCCGCGAGGAGAAGCTGGGGCGCGAAAGAAGAACATTCCGGCGATGCTGGTGCCTCAGCCGTCTAAGAAATCAGTGAATATTTCGCCGAACTTTCTTTGGGGCAATAGCGCTTACGTCCTCGGAATAACAGCAAGAGAGGACAAGAAGGAGAAGCGGCTTCTCGAAGAGCACGCCGCCTTTGTGCAATACCACCTCGACGCGCTGAAGGGCACGAATGATGCGGGACTTGTGGCTCTATGTCGCTTTCTCGATTCATGGACACCGGCGCAATTCACCCAGCCGCTTTGGCCTGAAGATATCAAAGACCAGAATGTAGTCTTCGCGCTTGAAAGCGAGCGGCGGCAGGACGTTTATGTTCATGATCGGCCGGCCGCGAAGGCGCTTTGGGCTGAACTGAGCGCCGCCGGCGAGAAGTCTGATGCCATTTGTCTCGTCACTGGAATCCAGGCGCCGACCGCTCGTCTTCACCCGGCGATCAAGGGCGTTTGGGGCGCGCAAACATCGGGCGCGTCCATCGTCGCGTTCAATCAGGAATCATTTCAGTCGTACGGTCACGAACAGGGAGATAACGCGCCCGTTTCGGAAGCGGCCGCCTTTAAGTATACCACAGCTCTTAATGCCCTTCTCAGCAAAGGCAGCAGAAATCGCATTCAGATCGGCGATGCCTCGACGGTATTCTGGGCTGACACGTCCGATGCAGCCGTAGCGGAAACGGCCGAAAGCACCTTCGGCGCCATGTTTTCCGATATCGACGAAACCACCCAGGCCGGCAAGGTCGGCGATATTCTGAAGCGCATACGCAATGGGCAGCCGCTCGCCGAATTCGCGCCGGAACTGGCGAGGGGCGTGCGCTTCTATGTCCTGGGACTTGCGCCGAATGCCGCCCGGCTTTCCATCCGGTTCTGGTTTGAGAACGACTTCGGAGTCCTGGCGAGAAGCTATCAGCGTTTCGTTTCAGAGATGAGGATCGCTCCGCCGCCGCGAGACGAGTATCCGACCTTATGGAGATATCTCGCCGAAACAGCGGTACTCGGTAAGCGCGAGAACGTGCCGCCGAATCTCGCCGGCGAATGGATGCGGGCCATCCTGACAAACACATCGTACCCGCTTACGCTTCTCGCGACGGTGCTGATGCGCATCCGCGCCGATGGCGAGGTCAATGCCCTCCGCGTAGGCATTTTGAAATCGCTGCTCATCCGCAACTTCAGGAAAACGGAAAGGGAGGCTCCCGTGTCGCTCGACCCGGATAACAAAAACAAAGGCTACTTATTAGGCCGCCTGTTTGCCGTCTATGAGCAGGTGCAGTCGGCTGCTCTTGGCAGCAAGATCAACGCAACCATCAAGGACAAATTCTACGGTGCAGCATCGGCCCAGCCGCGAAAGGTGTTTCCGCTGCTGGATCGGGGCTCTGCAAATCATCTGTCAAAGGTGGGCAAGCAGCGGCCTGGGTACCGAGTCAGTCTTGAAAAGTCCATCGGCTCCATTCTTGAGCAGATGTCGCCAGCCGGCGATCCCTTCCCCGCTTCGCTTGCTGCGGAGGATCAGGCCTTGTTCGGCCTTGGCTATTACCATCAGCGTAGCGAATTTTTCAAACCGAAGAAGAATGACACCGCCGTGACCGAGGAGGCCGCCTAATGACCGCTCTTGCGAACCGTTACGATTTCGTTCTGCTGTTTGATGTTATCAATGGAAATCCGAATGGCGATCCCGACGCCGGAAATCTGCCGCGGCTGGACCCGGAAACCAATCACGGCCTCGTTTCCGATGTCAGCCTCAAGCGAAAGGTGCGTAACTATGTCGAATTCGCGAAGAACGGTGCGGCAGGTTTCAACATCTACGTCCAGGAAGGGGCAATTCTCAACGAGCAGCACCGCAAGGCATATCTCGCCGAGCGGCCCGGCGACGAAAAGGCGGCGAAAGACGCAAAGCTCAACCCAAAGAATGACGAGGAAGCCAATCGCTTGCGCGACTTCATGTGCGCCAATTTCTTTGACGTACGTACCTTTGGCGCGGTGATGTCGACTGGGATCAATGTCGGCCAGGTACGTGGACCCGTGCAAATGACGTTCGGCCAGTCCGCCGAGCCTATCGTGCCCCAGGAAATCTCGATCACTCGGATGGCTGCGACGAACGAGGCCGAGAAGAAGCAGCGAGCAGAGGGCAGCGAAGACGAGGGGGGCCGTGCCGACAACCGCACGATGGGCCGTAAGCACATCGTTCCGTATGGTCTCTATCGCGCCCACGGGTTTATCTCCGCCAGGCTCGCCGAGCGCACTGGCTTTTCGGACAGCGATCTCGATCTTTTGCGGGAAGCGCTTGTCAACATGTTCGAGCACGACCGTTCCGCCGCGCGCGGCCAAATGGCGACCCGCAGGGCGATCGCTTTCAAGCACGAAAGTGCGCTCGGCAACGCCCCTGCCCACGAACTGTTCGAGAGGGTGGTAATCGGCCGCAATATCGATGGCGAGTTCCGGTCGATTGATCGGAAGCTCGACAACTACCTGCCAGCGCGTTCGTTTTCTGACTACTCGATCCAAATCGATCGAAAGGGCTTGCCCGGCGGCGTAGAAATCATCGAGTGGCGATGAGATATAGCGATGTTGGCCGGCGATAAGCCTGAATCCGAGGAACGGGATGACACCCCCATCCCCATCTCCGCCCTTCAGCACGCCGTCTACTGCATGCGGCAAGCCGCGCTCATTCACATCGAGCGCGCCTGGGCCGAAAACCGCTTCACCGCCGAGGGGCGCGTGTTACACGAGGTTACGCATGAGGCGGGCTCGCGGAAGGGGAGGGGCGTGCGCCGGGTCACGGCGCTTCCGCTCGCCTGCCGCCGGCTGAATATCGCGGGAGTCGCTGACCTGGTCGAATTCAGTGCCGGGCCGGACGGCGAGACTGCTTTTCCTATCGAGTACAAGCGCGGCAAACCGAAGAAACATCGCGCCGACGAAGTTCAGCTTTGCGCGCAAGCCCTCTGCCTCGAGGAGATGATGGGCAAGCCGGTGCCGGAGGGCGCGCTGTTCTATGGCGAGACCAAGCGCCGCGTTGTCGTTCCCTTCGATGCCGAATTGCGCCGGCTCACAGAAGAGACCGCGGCGGCGTTCGGCGCGCTTGTCGCGGAAGGCCGCACGCCGCCGCCGGTTTATCGTGCCGACCGCTGCCGTGCCTGCTCGCTCCTTGAGCTGTGCCGTCCCAAGGCCATGGCGAAGTCGGCGCTCGCTTTTCGTCGGCGCGCGCTTAGGGCGACACTTGAGCCAGAAGCCGCCGCCACCAAGGCGGCGCCGTGAAGAAACTGCTCAACACGCTTTATGCCACCACCGAAGGCGCGAGCCTGCGCAAAGACGGCGAGAACCTCGTCGCGGAGGTGGACGGCGCCGAGCGCGGCCGCGTGCCTTTGCATATGCTCGGCGCTGTGGTGGTGTTCGGCGGCATTTTCATCTCGCCGCCTTTAATCGGCGCGCTGGCGCGGGCCGGCATTACGCTGGTGCTGCTCGACCGCCAGGGTCGCTTCGAGGCGCGGGTCGAAGGGCCGATCAGCGGCAACGTGCTGTTGCGGCGCGCGCAGTATCGCGCCTCCGAACAGCCGGACGAAATCATGCGGAGCGTCGTCTCCGCCAAGATCGCCAATCAGCGCGCCGTCTTGCAGCGGGCCTTGCGCGACCACGGCGAGGAAATGGCGGCGGAGCGGCGTGCCGCCGTCGAGACGACGGTCGATCGGCTGGAGCGGATCCTGCGCCGCGTTGCCTTCATGAATGAGGGCGCCGATGCCATGCGCGGCGCCGAGGGCGAAGCCGCCAATAATTATTTTGCTGTGTTCGGAGATTTGATCCGCTCACCCGATGCCGACATTCGTTTCGAGGGCCGCAGCCGCCGGCCGCCGCTCGATCCGGTCAACGCGCTGCTGTCGTTTCTCTACACCCTACTCACGCACGATTGCCGCAGCGCCGCCGAGAGCGTCGGTCTCGATCCGGCGGTCGGATTCTTGCATCGAGATCGCCCGGGGCGGCCCAGCTTTGCGCTCGATCTGATGGAGGAATTGCGGCCGGTATTCGCCGATCGGCTAGCTCTCTCGCTCCTCAATCGCCGCCAGTTGCGCAGCGGCGATTTCGAGAAGCGTGAGGGTGGGGCCGTGCTGCTGTCCGACGACGGCCGCAAGACCGTGCTGACCGCTTGGCAGGAGCGTAAGAAGGAAGAGCGTCGGCATGCTTTCATTGACGAGGTGGCGCCGCTCGGGCTTGTGCCGCATTTACAAGCGCAGCTCTTGGCGCGCCATTTGCGTGGTGATCTCGACGCCTATCCGCCCTGGTTCTGGAAGTAATGCGGAGCCTGCGCGATGCTGGTGCTGGTGACCTACGACGTAAGCCTGACGCAGCCCGGCGGCGCGCGGCGGCTGCGCCGCGTGGCAAAGGCGTGCCGGGACTATGGCCAGCGAGTGCAATTCTCGGTCTTCGAAATCGAGGTGGATCCGGCGCAATGGGCCGCGCTGAAGGCGAGATTGGAGGGTTTAATTGACCCGAAGCAGGACAGCCTGCGCTATTACTATTTGGGGGCGAATTGGCGGCGTCGCGTCGAGCATGTAGGCGCCAAGGCCGCGGCCGATCTTGGGGGCCCGCTGATCGTGTAGCATTATGCGCGAACCCCAAGCGTGTGACCTTTCGCCGGTAGGTTCGCGCTAGTCCCATCTCATTGGAATCGTGCAGGAATAAGCTTACGTGCCACACCCGCCCGTAGCTTGCGCGCATGATCGTTCCCGGTTCGCCTAGCCAGGCCGCTTTTTCATGACCAATGACCATGTTATGGGCGGACCGTCGCGCCTTCGCGGGCGCGTGGATAGAAACAGCATTTCCGCGTTCAAGGCCGCCCAACAGGGGAGTCGCGCCTTCGCGGGCGCGTGGTTAGAAACGCCGTGAATGACCTGAAAGCAGATGATGGGATTGTCGCGCCTTCGCGGGCGCGTGGATAGAAACTCTCGCCGTGCGGGGGAATGGGGGATCGCACGGCGTCGCGCCTTCGCGGGCGCGTGGATAGAAACAAGCTTTTTGCCGGCTCGCTCACATCTTGATCGCGTCGCGCCTTCGCGGGCGCGTGGATAGAAACCAAAAGACGCCGGGCTCGCCATTCATATCGAGACGTCGCGCCTTCGCGGGCGCGTGGATAGAAACTCTCCGCGAGGGGAGAAATCGTCAAAAGCAAAACTGTCGCGCCTTCGCGGGCGCGTGGATAGAAACCTGGTC
>DASTWX010000133.1:0-2025 GCA_035765795.1 Pseudolabrys sp.
CCATCCGGCGATCGTGTCGGTCATTCCCGGCGCAACCTCGCCCGGACAGGTGGCGCTCAACATGGATACGTTGTCGGTGACAATCCCGCCGGCGCTCTGGCGCGATTTGAAGGAAGCCGGCCTGATGCGGCCCGAAGCGCCGGTGCCGGCTTAGGCGGGGGGCGATGCGTGTGAAAATACCCCCACCCCTAACCCCTCCCCACAAGGGGGAGGGGAACGGTGCGGCGTCCCCGCAGAGCGTCCATCCCGGCGATTTCGGCTGAAACAACGGTGCAGGCGTCTCCCTCCCCCTTGTGGGGATCGTTGCGAAATCGTGGATTTGCCGGCTGGTTTTGGAAAATCTGGCATTTGGGGTCGGTTTCGTGTCGGCTGAAATGGGCCAGCGGGGCCGTTGCGGCGGCTGGTTCAGGCGAGCTTGAGCGTTCGTTTCATGTTGTAGGCGGTGGCGGCGATGAGAAGGTGGCTCTGATTCCTTGCGAGGCCGCGGTAACGGACCCTTGCCAGGCCGAGCCATCGTTTGAGGGTTGCGAAGACGCCCTCGACTTCGGCGCGGATGGCCGCGATAAGCCGATTGTGGCGCTTCTGCCAGGCAGTGAGCGGCGGCCCGCCGCCCCAGCTCTTGTGCATGATGCGGGGCTTGATGCCCTGTGCCTTGAGCCAGGCGCTGCGGGCGCGCTTGGCATAGGCCTTGTCGGCATAGACCGCCGTCTCGTCGCCACAGACGAGCCGGTCGGCCGGCACGGTGTCGTTGACGTTGGCCGGCGTCATCACAACGCGCCGGATCAGCCGGCTGGTCAGGTCGACGCCGGCATGCAGCTTGTAGCCGTAATGGGTGCCTCGCTTGCCCTTCCGCGCCGTCAGCGCCGCATCCGGATCGACCGCCTCCCGCTTCCCGTCAGCCGAAGCCGGCCGGTACGGCGTCGCCACCAGCGAGGCGTCGATCATCGTGCCGCGCTTCAACAAAAGGCCGCGCGTCTCCAACTGCCGCTCGAACTCGCCGAACAGCTTTTCGCTCAGGCCGCCATCGGCCAGCCGGTTGCGGAAGCGGCACAGCGTCGTATGGTCCGGACACGCCGCCTCCAGCGACAGGCCCAGGAACTTGCGGAACGAGACGCGGTCGTTGATCGCTTCCTCCAATTCCGCATCCGAAAGCCGGTACCATTGTTGCAGCAAGAGCGCCTTCAGCATCAAAAGCGGATCGAAGGGCGGCCGGCCCGCGCCTTCCGGCTTCAGCCGCGTAAGCAACTTCTCGAACCGATACCACTTCACCTCCCGCCCCAGCCGCTCCAGAACCGCGTTCTGCCCGACCTTCGGCGAAATCCACCCGTCTCCAAAACCAAGCTGATTGCTCATCAAATCGCCTCCACTCAAAGACAACTGAATCACAGCCAGCCAATTTTGCAACGATCTCCACAAGGGGGAGGGAAAGATGGCGCAGGCTCTTTCCTCCACCTTTCAGGGGGAGGTGGCCCGAAGGGCCGGAGGGGGTTTCCCTAAAGCCACAACTGCCTACACCGCCATGCCTTGCAGATCGTAGGCGTCGGACCCTTCGACCTTGACGGTGACGATGTCGCCGGTCCTGAGCGGGCGATTAGCATGGATGTGAACCGAACCATCGATCTCCGGCGCGTCATAACGCGTCCGGCCCTTGGCGATCCGTCCATCCGCTTCGTCGATGATGACGGGCAGCCGCTTGCCGACCTTCTTCTTCAACTGCGCGGCGGATATTTTTTGCTGCCGCGCCATGAAGCGGTTCCAGCGCGAGGTCTTGATTTCTTCCGGTACGCTGTCGAGGCCCAGATCGTTGGCGCGGGCGCCCTTCACCGGCTCATATTTGAAACAGCCGGCCCGGTCGATCTTCGCTTCGTCGAGCCAGGAAAGCAGCGTCTCGAAATCTTCTTCCGTTTCGCCGGGAAAGCCGACGATGAAGGTCGAACGCACCGCGAGGTCCGGGCAGATGTCGCGCCAGCGCCGGATGCGGTCGAGCGTCTTCTCCTGATGCGCCGGCCGGCGCATGTTCTTCAG
>DASTWX010000134.1:0-4904 GCA_035765795.1 Pseudolabrys sp.
CGCAAGCGCGCCCGATTATGGGTTTCGCGCAGCCTGGAGCCGATCCGCCGGATCGGACGAAAGACCGCGACGAGCGATCCCGCGAGCATGGCCAACGTCCGTAACACCGCGGTGATTATGGTGATCGCCTTCGCCCTGTTCGCCCTGTTCGAATCGGAAGGTATCCGCCACTTCGCCCGCAACCTGCCGGGAAACGCCTTCACCGATATTTTAGTTCGCGACGCCGACCGCTGGCATGCGCTGATGGAGCGGCTAGGGCCTGCCCAGGTCGGTCCGGCGGTGCGGGACGCCTTCGACTGGCTGCGGGGAATCCGCTTGTAGGAGAGTTCAGCGCGTCCTTACGCAAGACACGCCGACAGAGTTGCGCCAGAATGGGAGATGGCGCGCCGCGCTCGCGGCCGTCAAAAGAGCTAGTGTCCCGAATTCGAAGTTCGCTCTACCTTGCCGCACACCGTAAGCGAACTTCGAATTCGAAGGACACTAGCAAGTTGTTGATTCTAGTGTCGCTTTGATTCGGAAGTTCGCTCTGGAGCTTGCTGAATATTCGGACGAACTTCCGAATCGCGACACTAGCAACCATTACGGCCTCTTCTATGCGAACTTTCCTGCGGCGCATCTGGCAGACCAGCATCATCGGTAACCTGGTGACCGGGTCATTGGTCATCCTGCCGTTCGTGCTGACGGTCTTGATCATCGGCTGGGGCGTCACCTGGCTCGTAGGGGCATTCGGACCGGGCACGTGGTTCGGCGACCTGCTTATCCGCAGCGGCGCCGCGTTTGTCGGTCCGAAGCGTGAATACGCCGCCTTTTTGATCGGCGCCGTGGTTATGCTCTTGATTCTGTGGCTGCTGGGCGTCGCGGTGCGCACGCAAGCGCAGCGCACCTTGGAGCGCGCCCTCGACAGCATTCTCGCCAGAGTGCCGCTGTTCCGGGCGATCTATCGACCGGTATCGCAGGTGGTGCGCATGTTCGCCGGCAGCAATGCCGACTTGAGCGGTTTGCCGGTGGTGATGTGCCGGTTCGGCAGCGGCGAGTTGGGCGTCGACGTGCCGGCCTTTCTTGCCTCGTCACAGACTTACTACGTCAAGGGCGAGCCGCGCCTCTTGATCTATTTGCCGACGTCGCCGCTGCCGGCGTGGGGCGGATTGGTGCTGGTGCCCGAATCCGCCGTCATCCCGGTGCCGGATATGGACGCCGACGCGCTGATCAAGCTCTATTTCTCGTTCGGCGTGCTCGGACCCGAGACCATCCCGCCGCCAAAGGGCGTCGTGCAACCCGCCGGCCGCTAACGCAGCCCCATGGCATGTGCGACTTCCGCGGCAAGGACCAGACCGCCCGCATCGGTATAGTGCAATCCATCCTTCTGGCGCAGCCGCTGTCTGCGCCCATCGAGCCCGCGGCCATAAGCGCTGTAGGCAGTCCGCGCGGGGATGTACGTGATATGGTGGCGCTTCGCTTGGCGGCGATAGACCTCATTGAGCGCGCGATAATCATGGCTCATCTGGTGCGAGCGCACCTGAGGCAGAGCGAGCCAGTAAACTTTGGCGTCCGAGCGGCTTTGAAGAATGTCCATGAAATGATCCACGCGATCTTCGTAGTTGCGCCACCACTCTTTCGAAAAGCGCCCGAGCCGGCGATGATGAGGCAAGGCAATGTTCTGCCGGTCGTTGCCGCCGAGGGTCACGACGATCATTTCCGGATCGTGATGGGCAAGAAATTCTCGCAACGCGCGATTCCAATCGAAATAATCGGGCCGCACTAATCCGGTGGAAAACTTGGTTTTCTTGATGACTCGCACATTTTCGCTGTGCGCGAACAGCGCCTGCATGCCGTGGCCGAGCTCCGTGGCGATCGAATCGCCAAGCACCGCAACTGTGATCGGTCGGGCAAGAGCTTGCAGGGGGAAGGCGAGACAAACGAACGCGGACAAGAGGACGAACGGCAGCGAACGGCGGCGGATCGGTCGCAAAGACATGCGGGGGCTTCTCCAGAGAGTGATTCGGGTGGGAAGCCCATGTGACCCGCGCCAACGCATGCGAAGCAAGCCGCGCTGGCGGCGTCAAAGTGATGCACCTTGATTCTTCTCCGCTCATTCCCGCGACCCGTCTTCGCCAATTGGCTTCGACGGGCCGAGGCCTGAGTCCGCCGAAACGCGCAACGCGAAGGCGGGAAGCGGGAATCCAGTGATGGTCGCAAGAACTGGGTCCCCGCTTGTGCGGGGACGAGCGGGCGCTCGTTCAAGCCGGCACAGCGGCGATCTCGCGGTCATGGAAACGGTGCTTTTTCATCGCCTCCATGAACTCATTCATCACGCTGGCATCTCCCCTGAACACACCCATGTCGGGGCCGGCTTGCGGCAGATGTGCGGCTTGAAGCAGCTTCTCGCCGTCGCCGATCGCAGCAACCGGCTTGCCGTGATGGAAGCATTCTTGCATGAAATTTATTGCGAGACTGGAGTTTGCAAGCGCGTCGGCCGATTTGCCGCCGGGCACGACCACCGCATCGTAGATGATCGAGCTCGCGTTGGGCGCGGCACGGTTGACCTTGACAGTTGAGCCCTTACTGCACGTGAACGTACCCGCACGCGCGGCGACGACCTCCACTACTGCTTCCGCGCCTTGCAGCGCCTCTTTGATGCCCGCGAGCTGATCGCCATCCACCCCCTCGCCGGCCAGCACGGCGACGTGCCGCCCCTTGATGTCCTGCGAGGGCTTGTCCATGCTCAAAGCGGGCGATTTCTTGTCGTGCTTCCTCACAGGTCCGGACGGCGTCGGCGCCGATGGCGTGGGCCGATCCGGCGTACCCACGGGATTTACTGGAATGCCGATAAGCTCCGATACTCGGCGGGCAAGGTCCTCGTGGATATTCACGATCACCTCATTGAGCATACGTGTGCGCACGTCTTCGCTGGTGCACTGATTGAGCTCGAAGCCGTAGGCATTGGCGATGTGCCTCTTCTCCCACTCGGCCATACTGTTCCAGAAAAGCCGCGCTTGGCTGAAGTGGTCGCTAAAGCTGTCGCTGCGCGCCCGCACCTTCTGACCGTCTATCCTTTCGGTGTAGGAACGGAACGCCTGCACCGCTTCCGGCGAATGCATCGGGCAGCCGCCGTCCAGGCTGTTCGGAAAATAAGACACGCGCCCTTTGTTGATCTGGATGCGGGCCTGCGCGTCGCGTTCGTTATTGCGCACCGGCACCAGCGGGCGATTGATCGGCAGCTCGGCGAAGTTCGGCCCCACGCGCTTCAATTGCGTGTCGAGGTATGAGAACAGGCGGCCCTGCAGCAAGGGATCGTTGGTGAAATCCACGCCGGGCACCACGTGGCCCGGATGGAAGGCGACCTGCTCGGTCTCGGCGAAGAAATTATCCGGGTTGCGATTGAGCGTCAGCTTGCCGATACGACGCACCGGCACGTCTTCCTCCGGAATGATCTTGGTCGGGTCGAGCAGGTCGTAGCCAAATTTGAGCTGGTCATCCTCATCGACCAGCTGGATGCCGAATTCCCATTGCGGGTAGTCGCCGCGCTCGATCGATTCGAACAGGTCGCGGCGATTGAAGTCGGGGTCTTTACCGCCGGCGAGCTGCGCCTCGTCCCAAACCAGCGAATGCACCCCCTTCAGCGGTTTCCAGTGAAACTTGACCAGATGCGATTGGCCCTTGGCGTTCACGAAGCGGAAGGTGTGAACGCCAAAGCCTTCCATCATGGCGAAGCTGCGTGGTATCGCGCGATCGCTCATCGCCCACATGAGCATATGAGCGATTTCCGGGGTCAAAGAGGCAAAATCCCAAAACGTATCGTGCGCCGTCGCTGCCTGCGGTATTTCGTCGTTCGGTTCGGGCTTCACCGCATGGACGAGATCGGGAAACTTGATCGCATCCTGGATGAAAAATACGGGCATGTTGTTGCCGACAAGGTCCCAAACGCCTTCGTCGGTAAAGAACTTGACGGCGAAGCCGCGCACGTCGCGCGGCGTGTCGAGCGAGCCGCGCGAGCCAGCCACGGTCGAGAAGCGCACAAAGGCCGGCGTCTGCTTGCCCTTCTTGAACAAAGAGGCGCAGGTGAGATCATCGAGATCTTCATAGCACTCGAATACGCCATGAGCGCCGGCGCCCCGCGCGTGGACCACGCGCTCGGGGATGCGCTCCTGATCGAAATGCGTGATCTTCTCCCGGAAGTAAAAATCTTCCAGTAGGCTTGGCCCGCGGATGCCGGCGCGCAACGTATTCTGGTCGTCGGAAATACCGACGCCTTGATTGCCGGTCAATTTCTGCCCTGGCTCGGCCGTGACGGCGGCCAACTGATCCGTTTTCGGGTTTTCGCGCCCTTCGCTCCGATCGTCGATTTCGCTCGACCGTTGACCACTGGTGCGGGCGGTTGCCGGCTTGGCCTTTCCAGGCGTGGGCTGATCCATGGCAGGCTCCGAATTTTATCGATGGCAATCCGCGCACCAGCGGGCGCGCCGGACTTCAGACGGCGAATGCGTGAAGGGTTGAATCGTTCCTGGCCGCGCCAGCCCCGCGTTGACTCGCCCGAACCGAGATCGTTAGCATACAAGTGAATTTGGGGCTCAGCCGTTCATGAAAGCCGCGCCATTTGTCCGTCACGTGCCACGGACCGTCGCTGAGGCGGTCAAGCTGCTCGCCGAGGTTGCCCCGCAGGACGGGCGCGTGCTCGCCGGCGGGCAAAGTCTGGTACCGATCATGGCTTTCCGGCTGGCAAAGCCCGCCCACCTCGTTGACATCAACGAAATCGACGAACTTGGCCATATCGAAGATGATGGCAAGACGCTCACGATCGGCGCCCGGGTGCGTCACGCCGCCTTTCACAAACAGGTGACGAGCAATCCGCTCGGCGCGCTGCTGAGCGCGGTTGCGCGCAACATCGCGCATTACCCGATCCGCAC
>DASTWX010000135.1:0-2675 GCA_035765795.1 Pseudolabrys sp.
GCACCCGCGCGCGCTTATGTCTGCGAAAACTACGGCGGCGGCTTCATCCTGCCCGATCGCGGGCCGATCGGGGCCAACTGTCTGGCAAATCCGCGTGATTTCCAGACGCCGGTCGCGGCCTACGAAGATATCGACGAGCCGCATACGCTGTTCGTGAAATGGGGCGGTGAACTCTACAGAACGGAAGTGGCCCAGTCGCCCATCGATGTTGTGGCCTGGCACGGCAATTACTATCCGTACAAATACGACCTGCGGCGTTTTTCGCCGGTGGGTGCAATTTCATTCGATCATCCGGATCCCTCGATTTTCACGGTACTGACCTCGCCGTCGGAAACGCCGGGCACCGCGAATGTCGACTTCGTCATCTTCCCCGAACGCTGGGCGGTGGCGGAAAACACCTTCCGCCCGCCCTGGTACCACCGCAACATCATGTCGGAATTCATGGGGCTCGTTTACGGCGTCTACGACGCCAAACCCCAGGGCTTCGTGCCCGGCGGGATGAGCCTGCACAACCAGATGCTGCCGCACGGGCCCGACGCGGACGCTTTCACCCATGCGAGCAATGTGGACCTGAAGCCGGTCAAACTCACCAATACGCTGGCGTTTATGTTCGAGACGCGTTTCCGGCAGCGGATCACGAGATACGCCGCCGAGCTGCCGTCCCTGCAAAACGATTACATCGACTGCTGGCGCGGCTTGCAAAAACATTTCGATCCCAACCGCCGTGAACCGAAACTGTCATGAAATTAGCCTCGCTCAAAGGACCCCGCGACGGTCGCTTGGTGGTGGTGTCTCGCGATCTCGCCCGCTATGCCGAAGCTTCCGCGGTGGCGCCGACGCTCCAAGCCGCATTGGATGATTGGGATTCAGCAAGGGAGCATCTGGAGGACCTGGCGGGCGAGCTCGAAGCCGGCAAGATCGAGGCAAAGCCTTTCAATCCGTCACAGTGCGCCTCACCTTTGCCGCGTGCCTATCAGTGGCTCGACGGCTCGGCTTACGTCAATCACGTGGCGCTGGTGCGAAAAGCGCGTGGTGCTGAAATGCCGGCCTCCTTCTGGACCGATCCGCTGATGTATCAGGGCGGATCGGACGGCTTTCTTGGTCCCCGTGATCCTATATCGGTCATCGATGAAGCGTGGGGCATCGATCTCGAAGCGGAAGTTGTCGTGATCCTTGGCGACGTCCCGATGAGCGTGACACGTGAAGAAGCCGCGCCCGCGATCAAGCTCATCATGCTTGTCAATGACGTCACTTTGCGGAATCTCACCGGCCCTGAACTCGCCAAGGGTTTCGGCTTCATGCAATCGAAGCCCGCGTCTGCCTTCACGCCCGTCGCGGTAACGCCGGAGGAACTGGGGTCGGCTTTTGACGGTGCCAAGGTCAGCCTGCCGCTATTGAGCTTCATTAATGGCAAGCCGTTCGGAAAACCGGTCTGTAGCGACGACATGACCTTCGACTTCCCGACGCTGGTCGCACACGCCGCGAAGACGCGCGCCTTGTGTGCCGGTACGATTCTCGGCGCCGGCACGGTATCGAATCGCGACCGCGACGGCGGCCTTGGCAAACCGATCGAGGAGGGCGGTCTCGGCTATTCTTGTATAGCGGAGCAGCGTACGGTGGAGACCCTTCGTACCGGCAAGCCAGCGACGCCGTTTCTCAAATATGGCGATAAAGTGCGGGTCGAGATGAACGATGCAGAGGGCCGCTCGATCTTCGGCGCGATCGAGCAGGAGGTGGTACGCTACGGGCCGACATAGTTCTGGAGTTTGATAGAATCGCGTTGAGGGCGCGTGCCCGCCCGTTCGTCCCTGTGGAAGCGGCGATCCAGCGCCAGGAGAACTGGATTCCCGCTTCCGCCTTTCGCGCTCAGCGCTTCGGCGGACCGAGGCATCAGCCCGTCGAAGCCGCTTGGCGAAGACGGGTCGCCGGATTGAGCGAATGGATTAGACGAATTGGGCTGCTCACGGCATTGGAGGATTGCGCATGGCGAAGGGTTTTGCCTCGACCGAAGACCTCGGTGAGAAGAAGGTCTCGTTCGACGAGCTCGGTCCGGGCCTTTATGCTTACACCGCCGAAGGCGATCCTAATTCCGGCGTCATCGTCGGCGACGACGGTGCGGTGGTCATCGACGCGCAGGCAACGCCTGCCATGGCCGAGGAGCTGATAGAGCGCGTCGCCAAGGTGACCGACAAGCCCATCAAATACGTGCTGCTTACGCATTATCACGCTGTTCGCGTGCTCGGCGCCTCCGCCTTCAAGGACGCCCAAATCCTCGCTTCCAATTCGACACTGCGGTTGATCGTCGAGCGCGGCCAGCAGGACATGGATTCCGAGATCGGCCGCTTTCCGCGCCTGTTCCGCGCCGTTGAAACGATTCCCGGCCTGACCTGGCCACACATCACCTTCCCCGACCAGATCTCAGTATGGCTCGGCAAGCGCGAGGTCCGCATCATGCATATCGGCCGCGGCCACACCGCCGGCGACGTGATCGCCGTGGTGCCGGACGCGGGCGTCGTCTTTTCCGGCGACCTCGTCGAATATAAATCGGCTTGTTATTGCGGTGACGCGCATTTCACCGACTGGCCGGCCACTCTGGACAACCTCGCGGAGCTGCAAGCTGCCGCCTTGGTGCCCGGCCGCGGCGCCGCGCTCAAGACTCCGCAGATGGTGAAGGA
>DASTWX010000136.1:0-13633 GCA_035765795.1 Pseudolabrys sp.
TGCCGATGGTCAGGTTCTGCCATGCTTTCCCGATCCGCCCTCCCGCGATTCGGTGCAGGATCGGCAGCGTCGGCAGCCGTCGGAACTGCAGCGGCGGACCTTGCCTGAATATCTCGTATTCAAGATAAAAGCGCGCGAGCAAATACGGATTGCCGTCGCGCAGATGCAAGCGCCGCATCATCTGGTACTTCGAGGCAGGCATTCCGCGTGCCCGATCGGATGGCGGCAACTCACGCACCAGGCGTTGCTCGAGCACCTCGATCTTGGCGCCTTCGTGCGCCGAAATCAGCGACTGCCAGTCGATCGCGAGCTTGTGCGGATGGCCGTCGAGCGGCGACTTGCGCACGAACGTGCCTTTGGCGCGCATGCGCTCCAACAGGCCCTCGTCCTCCAACAGGCCGAGGGCCTCGCGCATGGTGCCGCGCGCAACCGAAAATTCCGCGGCCAATTCATCCACATTGGGAATACGGCCGCCGACCGGCCATTCACCGGAAGCGATGCGGTTGCGAAACAGCGTCGCGAGCTGGATATAACGGGCGACGGGGCTGCGCTCGAATCCCGCGGCCGCCTGCAATGCACTCTTCGCCATCCGTTAATGCCCTTCAACCAATAGTATGGACTTTTGTACGCCAGAGCGATAGGCGTAACAAGCTGGAGCCCGATAATGAGCCGTTTGCCCATTACCATTGCCACCTGGGACTACGATCGCGTGCGGGCGATCACCGACGGCCGCGTGCAGGTCGAAGGCTGTGATGTCAATTATATCACCATGCCGGTCGAGGAATGTTTCGAGCGCGCGTTTTTCCACGGCGAGTTCGAGGTCGCCGAGATCGGCTTTAGCCCCTTTCTCATCGCGCTGTCGCGCGGGCCGACCCCTTATGTGGCGGTGCCGGTATTTCTCTCGCGCATGTTCCGCCACTCCGCGGCCTACATCCGCAGCGACCGCGGCATCGAAGGCCCCACCGACTTGCGTGGCAAGACCATCGGCGTGCCCGAATATCAGATGTCCGCGGTGATGTGGTTTCGCGGCTATCTGAAAGACGAGTTCGGACTCGAGACAAAGGATATCAACTGGGTGCAGGCGGGGCTCGAGAATCTCGGCCGCCGCGATAAATTTCCCCTCAACCTGCCGGATGGATTCCCGCTCGTCTCGCGCAATGACGTTTCGCTGTCGAAGCTCTTGGCCGAGGGTGAACTCGACGGCGTGATATCCGCGCGCACGCCCTCCTGTTACGCCGCCGGCCATCCCCAGGTGCGGCGTTTGTTTCCCGACTACCGCGCTGCCGAAAGAGAATATTACAAAAAGGCCGGCATCTACCCGATCATGCATGCGCTCGGCATACGACGCGACATTTATGAACAGAACCGTTGGCTTGCGGCGAGCCTTTACAAGGCGTTCTTGCAAGCGAAGCGGTTGGCCGACGCCGAATTCCTTGAAACAACGGCGCTGAAAATCGGCCTGCCGTGGATCACCGCCGAATACGAGGCCACTATTGCGGCCTTGGGGCCGGATTTCTGGTCATACGGGATGGAAACCAACCGCAAGACACTCGCCACCATGGCGCGCTATTCTTACGAACAGGGCTTGGCCGTCCGCGAAGTATCCGTGGACGAGATGTTCGCCGAAGGCAACCTGAGCGAAACCCGTGTGTAGCGGGAGAACGAAGCGCGCCATTTCGCATGGGAGGAGACCATGACCGTTCAACTGATCTGCGCCTCGCATAGCCCTTTGATGCTGACCGACGTCGAGGAATCGGAGAACGGGGTGCATGCACAGTTTTTCCGCGAGCTCGACGCGTGTGCCGCGGCGTTGCACAAGTTCAATCCCGACCTTGTCGTGGTGTTCGGCCCCGACCATTTCAACGGGTTCTTCTATGAGTTGATGCCGATGTTTTGCATCGGCACCGCCGCGCATGGCTCGAAGGATTGGCAACTGCAAAGCGGGCCCTTGCGCGTGCCGCGCGAAACGGCGCTGGCCTGCGTGCGCCATCTGCATTCGCGCGACTTCGACGTCGCGCTGTCGCACGAGATGAAGGTCGATCACGGCATCACCATTCCGCTGTTCAAGCTGACCGGCGCGCTCAACCGCTACGACGTGCTGCCGATCTTCATCAATTGCGCGGCCGACCCGCGCCCCTCCTTCCGCCGGGTCCGCCACTTCGGCGCCGCGGTCGGCGAGTTCTTCGCCGGCCGCGATCGCGAGGCGCGCATCACCTTCATCGGCTCGGGCGGCTTATCGCACGACCCGCCGACGCCGCGGCTCGACCTGAGCCCGCCCGACGTGGCGCAACGGCTGATCAAGCGCCAGAACCCCTCGCAGGAGGAGCTCGACGCCCGCGAAGCACGCGTCGTGCGCGCCGCGCGCGACCTCGTCGTCGGCAAGGGCCCTTGCCTGCCGCCGGACGAGCAGTGGGATCACAACTTCCTCAAGAGTTTCGTCGACACGAAGCTCGAGGACTTCGACGGGATGAGCGATGCGGAGATCGACCGCGTCGCGGGCTTCGGCGCGCACGAGGTGCGCACGTGGGTTGCCGCTGCGGCCGCGGCGCGAGCAATGGGCGCCCTGAACCCGGAGCTACGCTATTACCATCTTGTGCCGGAATGGATTACGGGCATGGGAATCGTGGTGGGGCAGGCCTGAACCATGACTTCCGATGAAACCACCGGCCGCGTCTCTTCCGGCGATGTCGAAATCTTCTATCGCAAGGTCGGCAAAAGCGGCCGCACACCCGTTCTGATCGTGCACGGCCTCTCGTTTTTCTCCTACGACTGGATGCCGGTTGCGTCGTTGATCGGGGAAGACCGGGAGGTCGTCGCGATGGACATGCGCGGCTTCGGCGAGTCGACGTGGAGCCCGGCGCGCAATTACAAGCTCGACGCGATCAGCGGCGACGTGATCGCGGTGCTCGACGCGCTGGGCTGGCGGAAGGCAGTGCTGATGGGCCATTCCTTCGGCGGCCGTGTGATGCTGGCGACTGCCGGCTGGCATGCCGACCGCGCGGCCGCCCTCGTCAGCGTCGATTTCGCTCCCGACATGAATCCGATCGGACGGCGGCGCGTGGCCGAGCGTATCGGCGGCCAGCCCGACGTCTTTGCTTCCCTGGACGAAGCGATGACCTACCACCACGAAGCGCCGGGAAATATGGTGCGGCGCCCGCGCTGGGAAGCCTTCCTGCGGAAGGCGGACGGCGGTTATGCACTCAAGCGCGACCTGCACTTTCGCGACAATTTCAAGCGTGCGCTGGAAGCCGGGAAGTCCGCGCCGGTTCCGGAATTCCTCTGGCCGATGCTCAAGGACACGGCAATCCCGACGCTGGTGATCCGGGCCGGCGGATCCGACATGTTCGCGGCCGAAACGCTCGACAAGGTCCGCACGCTCAATCCGCGCATCCAAGCCATCGAGCTCGAGGGCAGCCATGATCTTGCCGGCGACAATCCGAACGGACTGGCTCGAGCGGTTCGCGATTTCCTGGAGGGAGCCAAACTCTAAGTACGCTTGCCCATGGCGCGCCGCACCTCGGCCGCGAATTCCTGCGCCGCGGCCGAGGCGGCCTCGCCCTTGCGCTGAACGACGCCGATATCTCGGGTGATCCGCGGATTGACGACCGGCAATCGAACCACGCCGTTCGTCTCGCCGAGACTGAGCGCCGGCAGCAACGCCACACCGAGACCGGCGCGCACCATGGCGACAACGGTCTGGTGCTGCGTCACCGAATGGGTCACACGCAGCGAGCGGCCGTGCTCTCGGCATGCCCGTTCGAGCGTCGCGCGGATGCTGGTGCCGGCGATCGTTGCGATCAGCGGATAATCAAACAGAGCTTCGAGAGGCACGCGCTTTTGCTGCGCCAGGCCATTCGTGTTCGACACCAGGCCCATGAAGCGGTCACGCAGCAAAAAAGAAAACGACAGTTCGCTATTTCGGTCCGGAGCCGGCGCAATGCCGAGGTCTGCATTTCCGTTCGCGACGCAATGCTCCACGTCGTACGAACTCAACTCGATCATCTGCACGTCGATGCCGGGAAATCGACCCATGAAGGCGGCCACCACGTCCGGCAACAGACTCGATGCCACCGACGGAATTGCCGCAACCGACAGCCGCCCGCGCCGAAGCGAAGCATGGTCGCGCACTTCCAATACCGCCGATTCAATATCCGCCAGAATGTTGCGCGCCCGCACGAGGAATTTTTCGCCCTCGGCCGTGAGGTGAACGCTTCGGGTGGTCCGGCTCAGCAACGGGGCGCCGAGAAACTCCTCGAGCTCGCGCAATTGCGCGCTCAATGCGGGCTGCGAGAGACCCACACGCTCCGCGGCGCGGCGAAATTGATGCTCTTCGGCCACGGCGACGAAATTGCGGATGCGCGGAAGGCTCAACCCGGCAGTCATAACCACTCCCCCCTATCCAGATGATAATTCTGTAAAACAAAATGATCTATAGGATATTTCGATTT
The DNA here is from genome assembly GCA_035765795.1 of Pseudolabrys sp. GTDB lineage: Bacteria > Pseudomonadota > Alphaproteobacteria > Rhizobiales > Xanthobacteraceae > Pseudolabrys. The sequence goes on from DASTWX010000136.1 coordinate 4,449, forward strand.
GACCGATTTATTTGGAGATGGTTCGCTGTCACCGCGGGGCTGCGAAATGCGTCCTCGCCATAACAAGAAGACGACAGGGATGAACGCGCCGGCTACCGCGAAAAGGATATCCACCATCGATGCGCCGGCGCAGCAAGTGCCGGCGAACTTCGATGGCACCTTCTGGAACAGCGATACGATCGCGCAGGTGCTGCGCGACGTGGGACTCGATTACGTTGCAGTGTGCCCGGGCTCGAGCTTTCGCGGGTTGCACGAGAGCCTGGTCAACGGTCTCGGCAATACGCGGCCGGAAATGCTGCTGTGCCTGCACGAAGAGCACGCCGCGGCCGTGGCTCACGGCTACGCGCGCGTGACCGGGCGGCCCATGGGCGTGATCGTCCATAGCAATGTCGGTGTCATGCACGCGAGCATGGCCATCTACAATGCCTGGTGCGACCGCGTGCCGATGATCGTCCTTGGCGGCACCGGGCCGCTCGATTCCGCGCGCCGGCGCACCCCTATCGACTGGCTGCACAGCGTCGCCGACCAGGCTGCGCTCGTGCGGCAATACGTGAAGTGGGACGATCAGCCGCTGTCGGCCAAGGCTGCCGTGGAGTCCGTTCTCCGCGGCCATCAGATGGCGACCACCGCGCCCAAGGCGCCGGTCTACATCACGATCGATCAGCGATTGCAGGAAGACAGTTTTGCTTATGCAAGCGAGATGAAGCCGAAAGCGGCCCGCTTCCAGGCGCCCGCCTCGCCGGCGCCGGATCCGTCATTGGTGGATCGAGCCGCCGCGATGCTGCGCCATGCGCGCGCACCGGTGATCCTCGCCGGCCGGGTCTCGCGGGATGAGGCCGCCTGGACCGAGCGCGTGCGCCTGGCGGAAATGTTGGGCGCACGCGTGCTCACCGATTTGAAGGTGGCGGGAGCATTCCCGACCGATCATCCGCTGCATGGCCCTGAGCCGGCGATCGCATTCACGCCGGACGAAGGCGTTCGCATCGTGCGCGAGGCCGACGTGGTGCTGAGCCTCGACTGGTGGGACCAAGCCACGCTGTTCAAGCAGGCGTGGGGAGAATCCGACGTCCCGGCGAAAGTGATCCGCTGCTCGATCGACACGTACATCCATCGCGGCTGGACCCGCGATCACATGGGCCTGACCGCGGTCGATCTCGACATACTGGCCGAACCGGATCGGGTGGTGGCACCGCTGATGGCGGCATTGGAACGGCAAGCCGACGACGGTTTCCGCCGCGCCGCGGCCGAGCGGCTCGCCGCCGCCCGCGCCGGATACCGGGCGCCGGCGCCGGTGCGGCCGCTCAAAGGCGACGGCGACGCGATCGGTCTCTGGGACATCGGCGCTGCGCTCGGCCAAGCCCTTGGCAACAAGCCGTTTTGCCTGGTGCGCGCGCCGCTCGGCTGGCACGTCGGCGCGCTGCCGATCCGCCATCCGCTCGAGTACCTGGGCGCCGACGGCGGCGCCGGCATCGGCGGCGCGCCGGGCATGTCGGTCGGCGCCGCCCTCGCATTACGTGGCACCGGACGCCTACCAATCGCCGTCTTCGGCGACGGCGACTATCTCATGGGAGTCGCTGCGGTGTGGACGGCCGCGCGCCATCGCATTCCGCTGTTCATCATCATCAACAACAACAAAGGCTATTACATCGACGAGCAGCACCAGGTCACCACGTCGATGGCGCGCCAGCGCCCGACCGATACCGCGCCGATCGGCCAGCGGATCGACGATCCCGAAGTCGACATTCTCGCGATGGCGAGGGCACAGGGCTTCGACGGCGCCGGCCCCGTGCGCAGCCGCGCGCAGCTGACCGATGCCATCGCGGCGGGAATCCGCGCCGTGGAACAGGGCGGGTGCTATCTCCTCGATGTACGCACGGTGCCCGACTACGAAGGCTACCCTCGTTAGGAGGCAAACAGCGCACACCTGCAAAAACAAGAGTGGCACCATAACCAAGGGAGGAAAGGCCATGTACGGTTCACGACGTTCGATTCCGCTCGCACTCGCCATCGTGACGGCAGCAATCGCCCTGCCGGGCACGAACGCGTCGGCGCAGGATTACCCCCGCAAGCCGATTACCATGTGGATCGGCTTTCGCCCCGGCGGCTCGGTCGATACCACCGGCCGCCTGCTGGCCACCAAGCTCGAGAAAATCCTCGGCCAGCCGGTGGTCGCCGTAACCAAGGCAGGCGGCGGCGGCACGGTGATGGCGACCCAACTCAAGAGCGCCAAGCCGGACGGCTACACGATCGGCATGGGGGCCAGCGCCGCCTATGCGCTGACGCCGCAGCTCAACAAGGAAATCACCTATAAAATCGAAGACTTCCAGCACATCGCCACCTTGACCCAGCCGGAAGACGCAATCGTCGTCGAGGCGGACAGCAAATGGAATTCGCTCAAGGACATGCTCGATGACGCGAAGGCGTCGGGCAGAGCCTTGTCGATGACCTACCAGGTCGCAGCTTCGCGGCTGATGGCGATGGCGATTTCGGAAAAGTCCGGCGTGCAATTCAAGCTGGTGCCGGTGAACGGCGGCGCCGCCGGCATCCAGAGCGTGCTGGGCGGACAAGTCGACGTGACTTGGTCGGGCAGCGGTTGGAGCGAATTGGCCCGTGCCGGCAAACTGAAGCCGCTCGCCTCGATGGGAGACAAGCGCAATCAAGACTTCCCCAAAGTCCCCACGCTTGAAGAACTCGGTTTCAATTTCGCGTTCACCGACACTTTCATGCTCTCGGCCCCGAAAGGCCTGCCGCCCGCTGTGCTTAACACCCTGTCGGCTGCCGTCGAGAAGGCGATCAAAGACCCGGAAGTGCAAGCGGCCCTGCACAAGAACATGCACCTCGATGTCTCTTACCGCGATCCGAAGGCAACGGTCGCCTTCCTGCACAAGCAGCATGATGCGATGGCGCCTCTGGTTGCCAAGTTGAAATAGCAGCCCTATCCGGCGCGGCCGCCAAGAGCGGCCGCGCCACTGCTGTTCCCTGAAACAGGTGGACGCCGCTTGTGAGACAATCAGACATCTTTTCGGGACTTTTCCTGGCAGCGCTCGGTGTGCTGACGATCTTCGTCATCATCCCCCGGGAGATTACGGTTTCGGAAAACTATGGGCTCAACCCGCAGATCTTCCCGCTCACCGTGATGTGGCTCGGTACCGCGGTCGCATTGTTGCTGGTCATCGTGCGCCTGCGGCAACCGAAGCCGGCCGACGCCGATCCGGGACCCATGCAGCCGAAGAACTGGCTGTTCATCGTCGCGATATCAGCCTTTCTCGCTGCAACCTATGTCGCGTTTGAGACGCTTGGCTTCCTGGTCGCTGCACCGGCAGCCTTGGCATTACTGATGCTCAGCATGGGCGAATACCGGCATCCGATCCGCCTCGTTTTGGTGTCGGCGTGCGTTCCGCTGGCGATCTACTATTCGTTCGATCGCCTCTTCGTCATCCAACTCCCCTGAAGGCATGCCCTATGCACGACCTTCTTGCCGGCCTCATGGAAACGCTGACCCTGGTGAACATCGCGTTCATCATATTCGGGGTAGCGACAGGAATCATCGTCGGGGCGATCCCCGGGCTGAACGGGCCGATGGCGATCGCGGTCGCGCTCCCGTTGACGTACTATCTGTCGCCGCTCGCTGCACTCGCCTTCCTGATCGGCATCTCCAAAGGCTCGATGTTCGGCGGCTCCATCTCCGCCATTCTCATCAACACGCCGGGGACGCCTGAAGCGGCGCCGACCGCATTCGACGGTTATCCGTTGACCCAGCAGGGCAAGGGTCTGAAGGCGCTGAAAATGTCGCTTTTTTCCTCCGCGATCGGCGCAACCGCGGGCGACCTCATCCTGTTCTTCACGGCAGCGCCGGCGGCCATCCTGGCTTTGATGATGGGCCCGGCGGAAATGACCGCCGTATTGCTGTTTTCCTTCACCATCATCGCCGGACTTGCGGGCAAATCGCCGATGCGAGGATGCTTGGCCGCAATATTCGGGGTTTTCCTGAGCGTCGTCGGACTCGATCCCGAATCGACGCTGCCACGGCTGACCTTCGGCTCGGTGCAATTGCAAGACGGCATCCCGCTGATCCCGCTGACCATCGGCCTCCTCGCGCTTTCCGAAATACTGCTGCAGATCGAAGATCACCTGATGCGGGGGGATGCCAGCGGCAGACGCAACGACATCTTCTCGAAGGATGCTCCGCGCGAAAATCGGACCGTCACGCGGGCCGATTGGCGCTCGTGCGCACGCACCATCTGGCGTTCCAGCCTGATCGGCATCGGCATCGGCGCGCTACCCGGGGTCGGCGCAGTGGTGGCCGGCTTCTTGGGCTACGCTTCCGCCAAGCGCAACTCGCCGAATGGCGATAAGTTCGGCACCGGCCAGCTCGAAGGCGTTGCTGCGACGGAGGCGGCAAATAATGCGGTGACGGGATCAGCGCTGATACCGTTGCTCGCTATCGGCATCCCCGGCAATCTCACCGCCACTATCCTGATCGGCGCATTCCTCATTCACGGCGTACAGCCAGGGCCGCTCATCTTCAAGGAACACGGCGCACTGGTCTACGGATTGTTTGGCGCCATGGCGCTGGCAGACCTTTTTACGCTTACGCTGGGCGCCGTCGGCTTGCGCCTCTTTTCCCTCGTGCTGAACGTGCCGAATGCGGTGCTTTATCCCGTCATCGTGTTGCTCTGCATGGCCGGCGCCTATAGCTCCGACAACAGCATGTTCGGCGTCGCCATCGCGCTGATCTTCGCCGTGCTCGGTTACTTGATGCGTAAGCTCGATTTCTCCTTCGCCACCTTTCTCATCGGCTTTGCGCTCGGCCGCCAGTTCGAGCTGTTCTTCCGTCAAAGCCTCATCCTGTTCAGGGATAGCCCGGCGCAGCTCCTGCATCATCCGATCGCCATCGCCTTCGTGCTCCTGACGATCGTGTCGTTGTGGCGGATTGGCCGAAAGAAGCCGGCCGCCGGTGCTCAGGCAGAGCCCTCGCCCAGTTTCGCCGGAGCGGAGAATGTTCAGTGATCGAAAAGATTGAAATGGAGAAATGTACCGGGTGCGGGATTTGCGACATCGTCTGCCCTGCCGATGTCATCCACATGGAACCCGCGCCCGAAACCAACCGAGTCGCCGGCCTTCGGCTTAGCAATCTCGCGCCCGTGATCAAGTTTCGCGAGCACTGCATCACCTGTTTCAACTGCGAGATCTTCTGTCCGGAAAAGATCGTCGACGTTCATCCTTCGGTGAAGAACCGCCCTCGTCCCTGGTAATCGCAATGCCGCAGTTCAACGGAATCCACACGCAAACCGACATTCTGGTCGTCGGCGCCGGCGCCGGCGGGCTGCTGGCCGCGCTCAGCGCCAAGCGCAATGGTTCGCGCGGCACCCGCGTGACCTTGGTCGACTCCTGGATGATAGGACGCACCGGCCACACCGCATTTTCCAATGGCTGGATGATCGTCGCCTGCCCCGAAGACAACATCGATGCCATCACGCGAGAAATCGTCGCCGGCAATGACGGCATCGCCGATCAGGTGCTGGTGCGCAAATCGCTTGAAGCCTCCTTCGAGCGCTTGCGCGACTTCGAAGGCATCGGGATGACCTTCGCGCGCGACCCCGAGGGATCCTACGTGCGCCGGCCGACCCGGGGGCTCGATGTCGCCCGTGTCTTGCACCCGGACGGCGGCGGTCTCCAATTCTGTTGGCTGCTGCGGCGTGCGCTGGAAACCGAAGGGGTTCAGCTCATCGACCGCTTGTTCATCACCGGGCTGATGCGTGGCGACGATGGCCGCATCGTCGGCGCGACCGGCATAAACAGCCGAAGCGGCGAATTCCACGTCATTTCGGCAAGGTCGACGGTCGTTTGCACGAATGCACTGACTTTCCGCTCCGGATTTGTCCGTGACATCACCGGCACCGGGACGCTGCTCGCCTACGGCGCCGGCGCCGCCTTGCGCAACGCCGAATTCAGCTACGTGCGGCCGGGTACGCCGAGCTTTTACTTCGAAGGCATCACTTTCGCCATCCAGGAAGGCGCGCGCTTCGTGAACGGCAAGGGCGAAAAGTTCATGCGCGAATACGAGCCGATCTGGGGCGACGAGTCGGATGTGCCGCGCATCGCGCGCGCCATGGCGCTGGAAAAAAAGGCCGGCCATGAACCGCTCTACCTCGACATGTCGGGCGTCCCCGAACACATGCGCGAGTATTTCGTCCGCAGCAAAGTCAAATGGATGGATTATTTCTTCCGTAAGCTCGGAAGCGAGGCGCGCACCGACATGTTCGGCAAGACGCCCTATTTCGCGCTCAATCAGATGACCAAGATGGGCGTGCGCACCGGGTCGGATTGCCGCTCCGACGTGCCCGGGCTGCTTGCGGCGGGACTCGCACAGGCGGGCTGCGCCAATCACTTCGCCGGCTTCCACATCGGACTCTGTATCGGCAACGGCTGGATCTCAGGACAGAGCGCGGTGGAGGACCTCGATCGTACGCCGGCGCCTCGGGTCGACCCGGCCGTTGTGCAACGACTCTACGACGAGGCGCTGCAGCCGCTGACCGAAAACGCACAGGCGGAATCGGACCGCATCCTGCGTGAACTTCAGCAGGTTATGTTCGCTTACGATGTGGGCATCCTCAAGCAGGCCGATCGCCTCGAAGCTGCGCGGGCGCGTGTGGCCAATCTCGCCGACCGGTTCGCGGAGATCGGCGCACCGCACGTCCACGAGTTGGTACGGCTGAAAGAAACCGAGGCGATGCTAATGGCCGCGCGCCTGATCCTTGGTGCGTCGCTCTACCGCACTGAATCCCGGCTCAGCCATTTCCGCGAAGACTATGAGGAGCGCGACGACGCCAACTGGTTGTGCTGGGTGGACCTGACCGATTGCGGAGGGGAACCAACCTACGCCAAGACCCCGATTCCAATGCCCTATTGCGGAGCGAGCTTACCTGACAGGCGCCCTACCCGCTTGCGCAAGCAATACGCCACCGGCGCGGTCTGAGAGTCTGCCCAGCGCAAAGCGGAACTCCCAACCCAGCATTCTTCGCCGGGTTTCAGAGTAAAGTTACTAATAGGCGGTAACGATTTCGCGGCAGAACAAGGCCGCGGAATGGCGCTGATCGACATCAAGGATATGCCGCGGTGGTCGCCGCTTGCGCGCGTGTTCGGCCGCGCGCGCGGCTGGCTCTGCGGCGAGCACTCGCTGACCCAGCGCATGGCCGGTGCGGCCTTCGCCATCCGTGCCGTGAGTGCCGGCATCATCTTCCTTTCGCAGGTCTTGCTGGCGCGGTGGATGGGAAGCGGAGAGTTCGGCACCTATGTCTATGTCTATACTTGGCTCATCCTGGTCGGCGAGCTCATTCATCTCGGGCTGCCGCTCACCGCGCAGCGATTCATTCCCGAGTACCAGCAGGAACGCTCATCCGACCTGCTGCGCGGATACCTGAGCGGCAGCCGTTGGCTGACGCTCGCGATCGGGATTTGCGCAGCAGCGCTCGGCGCGCTCATCGTATATGCCGCCGCTCCATGGCTCGGCAATGACATCATAGTGCCGCTGTATTTCATCTGCCTGGCACTGCCGTTCTATTCCTTCACCTACATGCTCGACGGCTTGGCCCGCTCGTACAACTGGATCAACTTAGCGCTGGTGCCGCCCTTCGTGCTGCGGCCGCTTCTGCTGATCTCTGTCGTGGCCGGGATGCATCTCGCAGGATTCGGCCTCGAAGCTGCGACGGTCGCCGGCGTTCTGGCTGCGGTGACGTGCTTCACGGCGCTGCTGCAACTTTATCAATTTCAGCGCCGGATCAATGCTACCGTCCCTGCCGGCCCAAAGCGCTATGACCCGCGCCGATGGTTGAGCACCTCGCTGCCGATCCTTCTGGTTTGGGGAATGTACACACTGCTCACCTCGACAGATGTGCTCCTGCTGAAGCAGTTTCGTTCCCCGACCGAGGTCGCCCATTACTACGCCGCAGCCAAGACGTTGGCACTCGTCAGCATCATCCAGTTCGCGGTCGCCGCGGCGGCGGCACACCGTTTCACCGCCTATCACGTGGCCGGCGACCGCACCGCGCTCGCCTCTTTGGCCGCCGATACTGTGCGCTGGGTTTTCTGGCCGTCCCTCGCCGCCGTCTTCGCTCTCATGGCTGTGGGGCACTACCTCCTGATGATGTTCGGCGCGAGTTTCACCGCCGGATACCCGTTTATGGCTGTGCTCGCCGTCGGACTGCTCGCCCGCGCCTCGATCGGCCCGACAGAGAGGCTCCTGAATATGCTGGGTGAGCAGAAGCTATGCGCGGTTGCTTATGCGGCCGCCTTTGTCGTCAACGTCGCGGTTGCACTTATCCTGGCACCGGCTTATGGCGGCATCGGCGTGGCGAGCGCCACGGCTGCGGCCTTCATCGTCGAATCGGTATCGCTCTTCCTCATCGCCCGGCGTCGGCTCGGGCTGACAATGTTCGTCGGCCGGCGGCCGGTCTAATGCCTGCAAACGTAGTTCCATGCACCATCCTCCGCGTGTCCCGCGCGCGGTGCAGCGCGAAGCGTTGCACCGCAGACGCGGGATCCCGGCTTCTTTGTTCCATTGAGCTTATACCAGGCTTCGTAAACCTTGACCGTCATCCTGAGGTGGCCGCGCGAAGCGCGGCCCTCGAAGGATGTACGCTAAAGACATGGGCCGCCATCCTTCGAGGCTCGCGGAGCCTGTCATCGGGCCGGCCACTTCGGGCCGGACCCGTTGGCTCACGCTCGCTCGCACCTAATAAGAAACTCTCCCCCGTCACCCTGAGGTGCGAGCGAAGCGAGCCTCGAAGGGCGACGGCCCCGGGTAGCGTCTCAGTTTGAAATCATTTGGGCAAAATCAGCCAGTCTGTGAACCGCTCTGCGAATGCCCATGGCAATCCGCGTCCAAGTTCGACCTTCTCGACGGATCGGCCCCGCCGCAGACGCTCCTGTCTGGCCTGCTCGACAAACTGCGGAATTGCCTCGTTCACTTGCTCTTGCTTGAGAATGAAAAACTGGTTGGGCGCGTTAACCGGCACAAACGCCAAGATATAAAAGAGATTCTGAAGCAGCTCTTTTTCCGTTATGAGCCACCAATTCCTTTTGTAGAGACCTTTCACGTCCACAGCGAATTTTGTGCCGTTCGGGCTAATCACCATCAGATCGACTCTCGGATGATTACCCATCGTAAGGGCGACCTGATAATC
>DASTWX010000137.1:0-9110 GCA_035765795.1 Pseudolabrys sp.
TGGCGCGCCCGAAGAGATTCGAACTCCTGACCCCCAGATTCGTAGTCTGGTGCTCTATCCAGCTGAGCTACGGGCGCTTGATGCCGCGGCAGGCGCCGGGCTGACCGGAGCTCTAGCTATCGTCTCGGCCATGGATTGGCAAGCGCCGCGGTCTTCGCCGATAACCGCGTTTGGGCGTTGCCCCGCTTTGCTCAACACGCCCCCGCCCTGCCGCGCCTGCGCTAACGTGCACCCCAAAGCGGCAAGATTCCACGGCTTTAGGCCCTCGTCCGGGCTTCGCGGTGCGCGCCGAATTCGACCGGCCGGTCGGGGATGGTGATGCGGAACGTGGCGCCAATAGTGCCCGGCACCAGCACGATATCGCCGCCGTGCGCGCGCACCAACTCGGCGGCGATTGCCAGCCCGAGCCCCGCGCCGCCGGCACGGGTCGAGCCCTGGAAAGCGTGAAAGAGATGCCCGCGCGCCTTTTCTGGAATGCCCGGTCCGGTGTCGGAAATCTCCAGCACCGCGATGCTTCCTTCGCGTCGGCCGGTGATGCGGATCTGGTCGCGGGCCGGATCGTGCGCCCCTGCCGCCTCCAGCGCCTGCATGGCGTTGCGTGCCACGTTGACTAGCACACGAAATAGCTGGTCGTGATCGGCCTCCACGGTCAGCCCACGTTCCACCGCCACGATCCAACGGATCGGCACTTCGAGACCGAGGCCGAGCGTCTCATGCACTTCCTCGATCAAGGGCTCGACTTCCACCGTTCTGCGTTCCGGCTCGGGCTCGATCGCCGCGCCATAAGAGAGGGTGGATTGGCAGAAGGCGACGGCGCGCTCGATCGTCCGCATCAGCTTGGGCGCAAAGCGCTGCACCTTCGGATCGGGCAAGGTGGAGAGCTGATCGGAAAAAAGCTGCGCCGAAGCGAGCAGATTGCGCAGATCGTGATTGATTTTCGACACCGCGAGGCCGAGCGAGGCAAGCCGGCTCTTCTGATGCAGCATCGAAGCGAGGTCGCGCTGCATGGCGGCGAGCTCGACTTCCGCCGTGCCAATCTCGTCGCCGCGGCCGGATTCGGTGATGATGTGCGTCGGGTTTTCAGGTTCGGCGCGGAACGCGACCATATTGTCGGTGAGCCGCCACATCGGCCGTACCAGGAGGTAATGCAGCGCGAAAAATACCAGTGTGGCGGTGATGCCGGAAATGATCAGCGACAACACCAGGATGTTCACCGAGAATCCCAACATCGCTTTACGCAATGGCGCCTCGTTGAGAACGATCTCAAGGAAATCGCCATGCGCCATGGGAGGCGGCCCTACGACGCGGATGACGTCATTCGGCCCACTAAGCACCAACGTATCGAACGCATTCATGATCGCGCGCCACCACGGCACATCGCGCAGATCGACGCTCTGGTGAATTTTCGAGGGTATATTATAGGCGGCGAGCAGCCGGCGTTCGTTGCCCATCTTCACCGCCACTGCGCGCGCGCCGATACTCGATAGAATTTGCTTGGCAAGACTCTCCGGCACCATGCCACTCGGCGCGGCACTGAGCACCAGCGCGGCTGTGTGCGCGGCGGCAAGACGATCGTTGAGCCAATTGAGCCGGAAGTTCGCGATTGAAGGCACGTAGATCAGGACTTCCGCCAGCATCACAAACAGGACGGTAAGAAAGAGAAGCTTGCTCGACAAGCCGAGCCCGCGCCGGCGCCGCGGCGTTGTCGCCGGCGTCCCGCGTTCGCCCGATGGGTCGGTGGTTGCCTGCAACAGCCTCACCCGAAAATCCACAGTCTCTCGAGGATGCGCCGCGACATGGGACGCGTCAAATCGGGCGTGAAGAAGTCAATAGCCGCACGTCTGCCGGTGGCGCCTGAAGGGCTCACAAGGCGTTTGGGCGCGGTATCCGCAGCGAAGAACCTGTCGCCCCCGAGCCTCCAAAAACCAGCAGCCGCCGCGGCCGCCGCGCCGGGCGCCATAAAGAAAGCCAGCGGCAGAAGACGAAGGATCGAGGAGGCCGATCAGCCGATGACATCCTCCCCTTGTGACACTATTTGACAACGGATGCGGTGCGCAGTGTCCGGGCAGCGCGCCGCATTGACGGGCCACGGCCCCTCGCTTATAAGCCGCGCAATCCCGTGCCGGCCCGGCTCGATCCGGGGCTGAAAGGATTCGGAGCGGCCTCGATTGGAGCCGGCTCCACGGCGCGGCCAGCGGAGAACTCGATCGTGAAGCGGACCTACCAACCGAGCAAGCTCGTACGCAAGCGGCGCCACGGTTTCCGCGCGCGCATGGCGACCAAAGGCGGGCGTAAAGTGGTGTCGGCACGACGCGCACACGGGCGCAAACGGCTCTCCGCGTAAGCGGCGGCTCCCGGAAGAAGGGCCCCGCGCGCATTGCGACCATGGATCGGCTGAGGCAACGGGCGGATTTTCTCGCGGCGGCAGCATCCGGGATCAAGGCTCCGGCCGCGGCTTTCGTGCTGCAAGTTCGCGAAAGAAGCGATGATGGGCCGGCGCGTGTCGGCTTTACCGTCTCGAAGAAGGTCGGAAATGCCGTCGAGCGCAACCGAGTTCGCCGCCGACTACGCGAAATTGTGCGGCTGTCGGTCGCAGGCCGGATTCGGACCGGTCACGACTATGTGGTGATCGGCCGGCGCGCGGCGCTTCAATTGCCGTTTGCCCGGATGGCGCAACAGTTCGAGGGGGCGCTACGGCGTGTGCATGCGGAGCGCAAAGCGGTATCTGGATGACCGACAATAAGAACACTCTCATAGCCATTGTTCTATCGGCCCTGGTGCTGATCGCTTGGCAGTTTTTCATCGGCATGCCGCAGGAGAAGGCGCGCCAGCAGCAAGTTGCACAGCAGCAGGCGGTCCATCAGACCACGAAACCTGCGCCGGCACCGGCCGCGACGCCGACGGCACAACCGGGCACGCAGCCGGGCGCTCCCTCAGTTCCCGGCGCTAGTACGCCGGGTGCCGCTGCGCCTGAGACACGCGCGGAGGCGCTGACCAAGTCGCCGCGGGTACCGATCGCGACAGGTAGCTTGCGCGGATCGATCGCGCTCAAGGGGGCCCGGATCGATGACATCAAGCTGATCAAGTATCACGAAACGGTCGATCCCAAATCGCCGCCCATCGTGCTGCTCTCGCCGTCCGGCAGCCCCGACCCGTTCTATGCGGAATTGGGCTGGACCGCCGCGCCCGCAAGCGACATCAAATTGCCGACCTCCGACACGCTGTGGAAGCAGGTCGGCTCCGGCGCGCTGAGTGTCGATCACCCGGTTACGCTCGCCTATGACAACGGCCAAGGCCTCGAGTTCCGCCGCACTATTTCGGTGGACCGCCAATACATGTTCACCATCACCGAAAACGTGGTGAACAAGAGCGGACAGCCGGTCACGCTCTATCCCTATGGCCTGATCTCGCGTCACGACACCCCGAAGACGCAAGGCTATTACCTCCTGCACGAGGGCATCGTCGGCTATCTCGGCAGCGAGGGCCTGCAGGAATACACTTACTCAAAGATGCAGGACAAAAAGTCGGTCGAATTCAACGTCACCGACGGCTGGATGGGCATCACCGACAAATACTGGGCGGCGACTCTGCTGCCCAACACCAAAGCGCACATGAAGGCGCGTTTCTCGACAGGCAAGATCGGCACCCGCGACACCTATCAGACCGATTACCTGCTCGACGCGCGGACCGTGGCGCCTGGCGAGAGCGCCAGTGTCACCACCCACCTCTTCGCCGGCGCGAAGGAAGTGAACATCCTCGACGCCTACGAGAACCAGTATCACTTCAACCACTTCGACCTGCTGATCGACTGGGGATGGTTCTATTTCATCACCAAGCCGATGTTCTCGGTTATCGATTGGCTTTACCGCCTGGTCGGCAATTTCGGCGTCGCCATCCTGATCGTCACGGTGCTGATCAAGGTCATCTTCTTCCCGCTGGCCAACAAGTCCTATGCCTCGATGGCAAAGATGAAGGCGGTGCAGCCGCAAATGGCCGCGCTGAAGGAGCGCTATCCCGACGACAAGGTCAAGCAGCAGCAGGAATTGATGGCCCTCTACAAGAAGGAGAAGATCAATCCCTTGGCCGGCTGCTTGCCAATCGTGATCCAGATCCCCGTCTTCTTCGCGCTTTACAAGGTGCTCTACGTCACCATTGAGATGCGGCACGCACCGTTCTTCGGCTGGATCCACGATCTCTCGGCACCCGACCCGACCAACGTGTTCACGTTATTCGGCCTGTTCGCTTACGATCCGACGGTGGTGCCGGTGATCGGCCATTACCTCCATGTCGGCCTGTGGCCGCTGATCATGGGCGTGACCATGTGGGCGCAGATGAAGCTCAACCCCACGCCGCCCGATCCGACCCAAGCCATGATCTTCAACTGGATGCCGGTGATCTTCACCTTCATGCTGGCCAGCTTCCCGGCCGGGCTGGTGATCTACTGGGCGTGGAACAACACGCTTTCGGTGACGCAGCAGAGCATCATAATGCGCAAGCACGGCGCCAAGGTGGAGCTATTCAACAATATCAAGGCGCTGTTCGGGAGAAAGAAGACGCAGACGTAGCGCGGTTTGTTGCGCCATGGCTGCTGCCGATCCCAGCGCGGAAGACATCGAAGCAGGACGTCGCCTTTTCGCGGCGCCCTGGGAGTTCGTCGGCGCTGCCGGCAGCTATACCTCCCTGCCTCCGATGCGCGGTACCGAGATCGCCTTCGCCGGCCGCTCGAATGTCGGAAAATCAAGCCTCATCAATGCCCTCACCGGCCGCAAGGCGCTGGCGCGCATCTCGCGAACGCCCGGACGGACCCAGGAACTGATCTTCTTCTCCGCTGGCGGCGGCGAGTTCACCATGGTCGATATGCCGGGCTACGGCTATGCCGCGGTCGGCAAGGAAAAGGTCGCCGCCTGGACCGAGCTGATCCACGCCTATCTTCTGGGCCGCGCCAACCTCGCCCGCGTCTATGTGCTGGTAGACGCTCGTCATGGCCTCAAAGACACGGACATGCCGACACTCGACGCGCTCGGCCGCGCCGCCGTCAGTCACCAGGTCGTGCTGACCAAAGCCGACGCCTTGAAACCGACGGAACAGGACGCCCGTCTCGCCGCCGTAGAAGCGGCTTTGGCCAAGCGCCCGGCCGCCTATCCGCAGGTGCTGGCGACTTCCTCGCGCAACACCAGCGGCATTCCGCAACTCCGCGCGGCGGTCGCGAAGCTACTGGCGGAGCGGAGCATGAGGTGATGCCGCGGCGGATTGAGGCTCACCGCTATTCTTTCCCAAGATGGCATTGATAACCGCTTGGATCGGATTTGGTTTGGTTGCCGCAGTCGTAGCAGCCTGAGAATCCGCAGCCTGTGCCGTCTGCTGCGCAAGCTGGGACACCGGCGCGGCGGGCCGCCGCACGCTGCGGCGTCGGCGATAATGCCTTCCGTTGCGTCGGGCGGAACGCGCGTGGTGCCGGCCACGCCGTGTTGCCGTGGCACGGTCACGGTGCGGAATGGGCGCAGCGTGCTCGACCGCGTCCTTCTCAGCGCTATTCGTTTTTGACGGCCCGACCGGCGGCCTCCACCCCGCCGAAGCCGGACCGCCGGGGAATTTGGCCCACAGCTCCAATGGTGCGGTCAGCGCAAGCGCGCCTTCGGTGTGAGACCGTACAGGCCCTGTCGAAGCGAATATGGCGCCATCGGAAGCGCTCGCCTCCTGTCGTGCCGCTGCTGAACCAGGTCCCGCCGGTGGCGGCGGCGCTGGCTGCTCAACGGCGGACGTAGACTGCTTTGGGACAGAATCGGAGTCGAGTTTAGACTCCATCGGCTTTTCCGCTTGAAACGATATCGTATGCACCTTCTTGATCGCAGGCGGCTTCTTGGGGATTACCGGCACCGTGGAGGACGGCGGCGGCTCTGCCCGCGGTCGGAGGAAAGCCACGGCGGGAATCGCCAGCGCCGCAACTAATCCCATCGCGAGAGCAAGACGTCCGGCCATCGTAATCGGGATTTTCGGCGCCCGGGGGCTGGCTTGCGCAATGATCGGCGTGTCTTGGAGGAGAGGCTTTGCAATTGCCGTAATCGAATCATCCTGATTTTCGCCTCTGCTCAGCCTTTCCAATACGGGCCGTATCGTGGACTCATCGGCGAAACTCCGAGCCCGTGGCGGTGCGAAATGCAGGATGTCAGCTAGATCCTTTCGATCATTATGCCCCAAGGCACTCATCACCGACCTCCATACATTTGCGATTATGTACGTGGGCCGCAGAACTGCGGCCGCGGAAGTCAAAGCTGAGCGGAGCCGGCGGGCTTTAATTGGTCGTAAGCTGGCCCGAACTGCGAATAGATCGGGCAGCTTCTCGGCGGAATATTGTCGATTGGCTTTTGCAGTTGCTCGGCGCGATCACCCTCTTGTTTAAAGCGAATGCGATCGCGCCGAGCTTGATGGCGATGAGGTCACTCAGCCGGTGATTCCGACCAACTTGACCGCCTGTAGCTCGTGGCCGGACGCATGAAGCCCTGAACGACGCCGGTCAGGGCGCTGCCCGTCAAAAGAAGCGTGGCGCCCATGACCAGCAGAGCGACCAGGCTCAACACCGCCGGATTGGTGCCCGTTACCGCGAGAATGCCGAGCACGATCGCGGCCAGTCCGGCGAGGCACTGCACGCCCGCTGAGCCGGCCGCCATCTCGCTGGTCAGCATTTCCGTCCCGGAGACCGTGCGCGGTCCCGCGCTGCGCAGGACGGATTGTTTCATCCTGTGCAGGCTCCAGACAGCGTTGCTGCCGAAGACCAGTGCGGCGCCGAATGCGATGACCGCGATGGACGTCAACATGACGCTATGGATACCGATCAGTGCCAGAATTCCCAACACGATTCCAGCCGTTCCAACCAGGAAGACCACTGATATGCCGCCGGCGCTGAATTCTTCGGCAGAGTCCGCTGCATTGGCGGGGAAGATCATGTGCGTGAGTTCCGATAGAATGGTGCCGCTTTGAATCAGCAGCGCGGCACCGAAGACGATGGTGGCGATGGCGAGCAGTATGTCCGCTTTGGTGCCGGACAAACCGATGATCGCCAGCACAACCGTGGCGGCACCGCCGGCAGCATCGACCAAGCCGCCATAGGTGGCCACTTCACTGGAACTGGTTTCTACTGAAGTTACGGACATGGAAAACCTCCTTTTCAGCTCGTAACCGCCCGCTCGGGCAGCCTTCGCCGCGGGGCACATGCTCCGCTTCAGGACGGTTTTCGTTTTGACTTCGAAAGCCGTTTCGCCAGACTGTCGCAGCAATACGGCTACACAAACTGTGAACGTGTGGCGGCTTTTGCGAGTTCCAGCCCGAGGTTGCGGAAAAGACGGTTTGCTGACATTTCTGACATTAAATCGGCTTAATCACCCGAGTTCTCAGAAAGGGGCGGGGAATCTGGCCATGAACGCGACTTTGATCGCCCTCGCCGGCCTCATGGGCGCCGCCGGCATCATTCTTGCTGCCGCAGGCGCTCACGGTAAACCGGGCACCGGCCTCGACAATGCCGGCTATCTGTTGCTCATCCATGCGGCCGCGATCGTCGCCGTAGTCGTTGCTGCGCAGCAGCATGTCATCCTGCGCCCGCTCGGCTTGGTCGTGCTTTGGGGCTTCATCGTAGGTGCCGGACTTTTCGCCGCCGATGTCTCCGCCCGCGCCTATTTCGGCGGCCGGCTGTTTCCTTATGCGGCACCGACGGGCGGCACGATCATGATGCTATCGTGGCTTGCATTGGTCGCAGCGGCGATTGCCCGCGCGCCCTGACAGGTCTTTCGCCACCTTCACGCGGCCGCTAAAACGGCATCATCGGCAGGAGCCATGGTGACCATCGCATGACCATTACCGCTCAGGATAAGGCGCGCATCCTCGTCGAAGCGCTGCCGCACATGCAGCGTTACGACGAAGAGATTGTCGTGGTGAAGTACGGCGGACACGCGATGGGCGACGAACAGACCGCGCGCGATTTCGCGCAGGATATTGTGCTGCTCGAGCAAACTGCCATCAATCCCGTCGTGGTGCATGGCGGCGGACCGCAAATCCAGGCGATGCTCTCGAAGCTCGGCATCAAATCGGAATTCGCCGGTGGTCTGCGCATTACCGACGACAAAACTATTGAGATCGTCGAGATGGTCCTGGCCGGCTCGATCAACAAACAGATCGTCGGCTACATCAACGCCGCCGGCGGTAAGGCGATCGGCCTCTGCGGCAAAGACGGCAATATGGTGCAGGCACGCAAGGTGACGCGCACTGTCGTCGATCCCGATTCCAACATCGAAAAAGTGATAGACCTCGGTTTTGTCGGCGACCCTGAGAAGGTCGATACCACCATTCTCAACCAGGTCATCGGCCGCGAAATGATCCCGGTGCTGGCGCCGGTGGCAACTTCGGCGGCGGGCGGAACGTTCAACGTGAACGCCGACACGTTCGCCGGCGCGATCGCAGGTGCGCTCAAGGCCAAGAGACTACTGCTGCTCACCGACGTGCCTGGCGTCCTCGACAAATCGAAAAAGCTGATCGAGGATTTGTCGGTTGTCGACGCGCGCAAACTGATCGCCGACGGCACCATCTCCGGCGGCATGATCCCCAAGGTCGAGACTTGCATCTACGCGCTGGACCAGGGCGTCGAAGGTGTCGTCATCATGGACGGGAAAGTGCCGCACGCCGTCTTGCTCGAACTGCTGACCGATCACGGTGTCGGCACATTGATGCACCGCTGATGCTTATCAAACATACGAGCCCGGCATCGGCCTCCGCCTCTACTGCGCGGCGCAGTTTCGGCCACGTCGAAACCTGGGTATTCGATCTCGACAACACTCTTTACCCGCACCACCTGAATCTTTGGCAGCAGGTGGACGAGCGCATCCGTAGCTTCATAGCCGACTATCTCAAATTGCCGCCCGACGAGGCATTCCGGGTGCAAAAAGATTATTACAAGCGCTACGGCACCAGCATGCGTGGCCTGATGATCGAGCACAATCTCCACCCCGACGATTTTCTCGAATTCGTGCACAAAATCGATCATTCGCCGCTCGAACCCAATCCGGCCCTCGGCGCAGCGCTCGAGCGCCTGCCCGGTCGCAAGCTGATACTCACCAACGGCA
>DASTWX010000138.1:0-8560 GCA_035765795.1 Pseudolabrys sp.
TCTTGGACGTGTCCACACCAATTCGGATAATCTTCGTCACGGACGGCTCCCTTTGTCTGAGGTCATTGATCCGAATGAGATCGCTGACGACCTCATTCTGGCACAGCGATGCCGTCGGGGGCCGTCCACCCCAACAGAAACGAATTTTGGAAGTGTAGCTGGATTCCGGGCTCGCCGCTTCGCGGCGCCCCGGAATGACCGTGTGGCTACGCCGCGCTGGGCTTGCGCTCGATCTTCAACCGTTTGTCGAGATACACCCCGATCGAGCCGAGCAACGCCTCCACTTTGCCGTCGAAGAAGTGGTTGGCGCCAGGCACGACTTTCTGCTCGATGACGATGCCTTTTTGGGTCTTGAGTTTCTCGACCAGCGTCGTCACGTCCTTGTGCGGGACCACCGCGTCCTTGTCGCCGTGAATGATGAGACCCGACGATGGGCAGGGCGCCAGGAACGAAAAGTCGTAGAGATTGGCCGGGGGACAAATCGAGATGAAGCCCTCGATCTCCGGCCGGCGCATCAGGAGCTGCATGCCGATCCAGGAGCCGAAGGAGAAGCCGGCGATCCAGCAACTCTTCGCCTCCGGACTGATGGTCTGCGCCCAGTCGAGCGCGGCGGCCGCGTCGGACAATTCGCCGGTGCCGTGGTCGAAGGCGCCCTGGCTGCGGCCGACTCCACGAAAGTTGAAGCGCAGCGCCGAGAACCCCCGGTGCACGAAGGCATAATAGAGCTGGTAGATGATCGGATGATTCATCGTCCCGCCGAACTGCGGGTGCGGATGCAGCACGATGGCAATCGGCGCGTTCTTCTGTCGCGCCGGATGATATCGGCCCTCGATGCGTCCGGCGGGACCGGTAAAGATGACTTCAGGCATTGGCGCTCGACCTCGAACCGGCTCGCCGCCCTTCGGCGGGCGGCTGGGAGTGGACTGCGCGCCGCTCGAACGTGAGCGAGCCGGCGGCTTTCTTTAGAATTATTCTAATTATATGATTTCCGCTGTGCAGAAGCGCAACACAGGCTATAAGAGCCGTGCGCAGGCGCTTTTAGCACGAAGTCCCGGGCAAAAAGCAAGCTTTTTGCGGGGCCTAAGGCTGGCGCCTGAAGTGGACAGACATGACCGAGAGAATTTACTTCGACTGGAATGCGACCGTACCGTTGCGCCCTGAAGCCAGGGCTGCGGCGGTGCACGCCCTCGATGCCGGTGGTAACCCCTCTTCCGTGCACGCCGAGGGGCAGGCGGCCCGGCGTTTGGTCGAGCAAGCGCGCGCCCAGGTCGCCGCCCTGGTCGGAACCCAGCCGAGGGACGTGATTTTCACCTCCGGGGCGACTGAAGCCAACATGCTGGCGCTGACTCCGGCGCTGGAAGCCGCCAGTGAGAAGCGCGGGCGCGACCGGCTGTTCGTTTCGGCGGTGGAGCACCCGTCTGTTCACTGCGGCGGCCGGTTTGCTCCCGAGCAGGTCGAAGAAGTCGCAGTGAATGCGGACGGAGTTGTTGATTTAGCGCTCTTGCAAGAGGCGCTGACCAAGGCCGAGCGTCCGTTGGTTTCGGTCATGCTGGCGAACAACGAAACCGGAGTGATCCAGCCGGTCGCGGAGGTCGCAGAGCTCGTTCATCGCGCCAACGGGCTATTGCACGTCGATGCCGTGCAAGGACCGGGCCGGATCGACTGCGGCATGACAGGCCTCGGGGCCGATCTCATGAGCCTTTCCGCCCATAAGCTCGGCGGCCCACAAGGCGCAGGCGCGCTCGTCCGCCGTGGCGATATCCACATTGCGGACCGGCTGATCAAGGGCGGCGGACAGGAGCGCTCGCAGCGCGCCGGGACCGAGAATGTGGCGGCCATCGCCGGGTTCGGCGCGGCCGCGGCAGCAGTGCAGGCCACAGGCAACAAGGACGCGTACCGGATGGCGGCCCTGCGTGAGCGCTTGGAAGCGGGCCTCAAGGCCGCCACGCCGGACGTGGTCATCTTCGGGGCCGGAGTTCCACGTCTGCCCAACACAATTCTGTTCGCCGTCCCTGGCGTCAAGGCGGAGACGGCGATTATCGCTTTCGATCTCAATGGGGTGGCGGTCTCATCGGGCTCCGCCTGCTCGTCCGGGAAAGTCCAGTCCTCACACGTGCTTGCCGCCATGGGCGTGGCACCTGCGCTTGCGCGCGGCGCAGTCCGGCTCAGCTTGGGCCCGACCACCACCGAAGCCGAGGTGGAACGGTTTCTCGGAACTTGGATTAGGCTTGTACCATCACTACTTAAAGAGCGACGCGAACTGGCCGCCTGAGGCGGCCGCACGGGCGCGACAAAGGATCACCGATCAACCTGGGGACGCTGAGCGAAGGAAAAGCGCTGAGCCACCATAACCGACAAATCCAACCCGCGGTCCTTGAAACCGTGAGCGGAGGGAAGAATGCCGGCCGTACAAGAGACCGTCGAGCAGGTCCGACGCATCGACGTTGACCAATACAAATACGGGTTCGAGACGCTCATCGAATCCGAAAAGGCCCCCAAGGGCCTGTCCGAAGACACCATCCGATTCATTTCGGCGAAGAAGGATGAGCCCGAATGGATGCTCGAATGGCGGCTCGGCGCCTATCGGCGCTGGCTGACGATGCGCGAGCCGACCTGGGCGCGCGTGCATTATCCGAAAATCGACTACCAAGATATCTACTACTACGCGGCGCCGAAGGCGTTTACGGCGCCGAAGTCGCTCGCCGACGTCGATCCGGAGATCCTGCGCACTTATGAAAAGCTCGGTATCCCGCTTAAGGAGCAGGAAATCCTCGCCGGCGTGCGCAAGCAAAGCGAGCCGTCGACGCTCGACGACGAGGCGACGGGTGGCGAATTCCGCTCCGGCCGCGTGGCCGTCGATGCTGTCTTCGATTCGGTTTCGGTCGCCACCACCTTTAAGGAAGAGCTGAAGAAGGCCGGCGTGATCTTCATGCCGATCTCGGAAGCGATCCGCGAGCATCCCGAACTGGTGAAGAAATATCTCGGCTCGGTCGTGCCGACTTCCGATAACTTTTTCGCCACGCTCAACTCGGCGGTATTCTCCGACGGCTCCTTCGTCTACGTGCCGGAAGGCGTGCGCTGCCCGATGGAGCTCTCCACCTATTTCCGGATCAACGAGAAATCGACGGGCCAATTCGAGCGTACGCTGATCATCGCCGACAAGGGCGCCTACGTCAGCTATCTCGAAGGCTGCACGGCGCCGATGCGCGACGAGAACCAACTCCACGCGGCGGTGGTGGAGCTGATCGCGCTGGACGATGCCGAGATCAAATACTCGACGGTGCAGAACTGGTATCCGGGAGATTCCGAGGGCCGCGGCGGCATATATAATTTCGTGACCAAGCGCGGCGATTGCCGCGGCAAGAACTCGCATATTTCCTGGACGCAGGTCGAGACCGGCTCGGCGATCACCTGGAAGTATCCGAGCTGCATTCTGCGCGGCGACAATTCGCGCGGCGAGTTCTACTCGATCGCCATCTCCAACGGCTACCAGCAGGTCGATAGCGGCACCAAGATGCTGCATCTCGGCAAGAACACGGTGAGCCGGATCATCTCCAAGGGCATCTCGGCAGGTCGCTCGAACAACACCTATCGTGGGCTCGTCTCGGCGCACCGCAAGGCGACCGGCGCACGCAACTTCACCAACTGCGACTCGCTTCTGATCGGCGACAAATGCGGCGCGCACACGGTGCCCTACATCGAAGCGAAAAATTCGTCGGCGGTTTTCGAGCACGAGGCCACCACCTCGAAAATCTCAGAGGACATGCTGTTCTATTGCGAGCAGCGCGGCATGTCGGCGGAAGAGGCGACCGCGCTCGTGGTGAATGGGTTCGTGCGTGATGTGCTGCAGCAGTTGCCGATGGAGTTTGCTGTGGAGGCCCAGAAGCTGATCTCGATCAGCTTGGAGGGGAGCGTGGGGTGATTGTTCTGCCCGTCATCCTGAGGTGCGCGCCGGAGGCGCGCCTCGAAGGATGATCGGTCACGCGAGTCGGCTGCACCCGACTTGCGCTGGTAAATTACCGATATTGGGTAAACCCGATATCGAGCCCCGCCCTTCGAGGGCCGCGCTGCGCGCGGCCGCCTCAGGGCGACGGATCAAAGAGACAGGATGGAAAGGCAAAAATGTCGTTGCTTGAAATCAAAAACCTGCACGTCGAAGTCGGCGGCAAGAAAATCCTCGATGGCCTCGACCTCGTCGTCGAGAAAGGCCAAGTCGCCGCCATCATGGGTCCGAATGGCTCGGGCAAGTCCACGCTCGCTTATGTGCTCGCCGGCAAGCCGGGTTACGAGGTCACAGAAGGTGAGGTGCTGTTCGACGGAAAGAGCGTGCTGGAGATGAGCCCGGACGAGCGCGCTGCCAAGGGCATTTTCCTCGCCTTTCAATACCCGGTCGAGGTGCCCGGCGTGCCCACCATGACCTTCCTGCGCACGGCGCTGAACGCCCAGCGCAAGGCGCGCGGCGAGCCGGAGGCGACCACGCCCGAGTTCATGAAGCTCGTGCGGGATACGGCGAAGCGGCTCGGCATTAGCCAGGAGATGCTGCGCCGCGCGGTCAACGTCGGCTTCTCCGGCGGCGAGAAGAAGCGGCAGGAGATATTGCAGATGTCGGTGCTGCAGCCGCGGCTCGCGGTGCTCGACGAGACCGACTCCGGCCTCGACATCGATGCGCTCAGGATCGTCGCCGACGGCGTCAACGCGTTGCGCTCGCCGGAGCGGTCGATGATCGTCATCACCCACTATCAGCGTCTGCTCAATTATATCGTGCCCGATGTCGTGCACGTTATAGCCAAGGGCAAAGTGGTGAAGGCCGGCGGCAAGGAGCTCGCGCTCGAGCTCGAGGCCAAGGGCTATGCCGAATTCGTCAGCGAGGCGGCGTGATGAAGGCTATTGTTCTGCCGTCATTCCGGGGCGCCGCGAAGCGGCGAGCCCGGAATCCAGACGCACGTGCCGATCGATTTTCTGCATTCCGGGCTCGCGCCTTCGGCGCGCCCCGGAATGACAGGTGACGTCATGAACGCAGACATTCGCGCTATGAAGACTCCTGCCGAGCAGGCGCTGGCGCGGACCTACGGAGCAACGCGGGACAACCTGCCCGGCAACGGCGCGGTTGCGGCCTTGCGCGAGAATGCCTTCGAGCAGTTCGAGGCGCGCGGGCTGCCGCATCGCCGCGTCGAAGAATGGAAATACACCGACCTGCGCGCACTGCTACGCGAAGCCAATCCGCTCGCCGCGCCGCCGGATGCGGCCGCCAAAGCGCGCGCGAGGAATGCGGGGCATGCGCTCGCCGGCATCGATGCGCGCCGGCTGGTCTTTGTGGACGGCACGTTCGTGCCGGATCTCTCCGATGTCGCACCTGAGCCGGGTCTGACGATTCGATCGCTGGCCCAGGCGCTTGCTACGGGCGACGGCTTAGTGGCCGAGCACCTTGGCAAAACCTTCGTCACGGAAGACATCGCGGTCGCTCTCAATACCGCGCTAATGGGGGATGGCGCTATCATCCACGTCGCGAAAGGCGTGGTGCTGGAAAAGCCTATCCACCTGGTCTTCGCCACCGGCAGTGAGAAACCGAGCGCCGCGTTCGTTCGCTCGCTGGTCGTGGTAGAGGAGGGCGCGCAAGCCGTCTTCATCGAAGACCACGACACCGGAGACGCCCAGGTCAACGCTGTGTTCGAGCTCGTGGTCGGTGACCGGGCCGCCGTCGATTACATCAAGCTCACCAGGGCGCGCGCGCTGCATGTGGGAAGCCTGCTCGCCCGCATCGGCGCCAAGGCGACGTTCAACACCTTCGCTTACACGGCCGATTCGACGATCGTCCGTAACCAGAACTTCGTCCGCTTTGCCGGCGAGAACACGAACGCAGCGTTGCGCGGCGTCGGTCTGCTGCGCGGCAAGGAGCACGTCGATACGACGCTGTTGATTGAGCACGCCGTCGGCCATTGTGAAAGCCGCGAGCAGTTCAAGACCGTGCTCGACGGCCAGAGCCACGGCGTCTTTCAAGGCAAGATCGTGGTCGAGCCACACGCGCAAAAGACCGACGCCAAGATGATGACGCGCGCCCTTCTGCTGACGGACGAAGCAGAAGCCGACAACAAGCCGGAGCTGGAGATCTTCGCCGACGATGTCGTCTGCGGCCATGGTGCCACGACTTCCGCGCCCGACGAAGCGCTCAAGTTCTACCTGATGGCCCGCGGTATCCCGGAAAAGGAAGCCGAGGCGCTCTTGATCCAGGCATTCATCGGGGAAGCCATCGAGACGATCGGTCACGAGGGCATTCGCGCGGCGCTGATGAATGCGGCGACCGATTGGCTGAAGGAACGAAATACAGGGGCCGCCATCCTTCGAGGCTCGGCTACGCCGAGCACCTCAGGATGACGGATAACGAATGAGTCCTAACCGTCACCCTGAGGAGCGAGCGCGCAGGCGCGAGCCTCGAAGGGCGACGGTCCAGAGGTAGGTTATGCATCCGGCAGTGACCAACGGTTCCTATGACGTGGCCCGCATCCGCGCGGATTTCCCGGCGCTGGCGATGCAGGTCTATGGCAAGCCGCTGGTCTATCTCGACAACGCCGCCTCCGCGCAGAAGCCGCAAGTGGTGCTCGACCGCCTCCACAAGGCCTACACCGAACAATACGCCAACGTGCACCGCGGCCTGCATTATCTCGCCAATGAAGCGACCGAAGCTTACGAGGCTGCGCGCGAGACCGTGCAGCGCTTCCTTAATGCGAGCCGCAAGGAAGAGATCGTCTTTACCCGCAACGCGACTGAGGCGATCAACCTCGTCGCGTATACCTTCGGCCGCGAGCGCATTAAGGAAGGCGACGAGATCGTGCTCTCGATTATGGAGCATCATTCGAACATCGTGCCCTGGCATTTCCTGCGCGAGCGGCAAGGCGCGGTGATCAAGTGGGCGCCGATCGACGAAGACGGCAATTTTCAGTTCGACGAATTCGAGAAGCTGCTCGGTCCGCGCACGAAAATGGTCGCGATCACGCAGATGTCGAACGCGCTCGGCACGGTGGTGCCGGTGAAAGAGGTGGTGAAGCTCGCTCATGCGCGCGGCATTCCGGTGCTGATCGACGGCGCGCAAGGCGCGGTACACCTCGATATCGACGTGCGTGCTCTGGACTGCGATTTCTACGCCTTCACCGGTCACAAGCTTTACGGCCCGAGCGGCATTGGCGTGCTCTACGGCAAATACGAACATCTCGCGACCATGCCGCCGTTCAATGGGGGTGGCGAGATGATCCAGGAAGTGTTCGAGGATCGCATCACCTATGGCGAGCCGCCGTACAGGTTCGAAGCCGGAACGCCGGCGATCGTGCAGGCGATCGGGCTCGGCGCGGCGATCGACTACGTCGACTCGATCGGCAAGGCGCGCATCCGTGATCATGAACGCACGCTGGTCAAATATGCCCATGAGCGCCTCGGCCAGATCAACTCGCTGCGCATCATCGGGCATGCATCGGACAAAGGCCCGGTAGTTTCCTTCGAGATGAAGGGCGCGCATCCCCATGACGTCGCGACCGTCATCGACCGCGCAGGCGTCGCCGTGCGCGCCGGCACGCATTGCGTGATGCCGCTGCTCGCGCGCTACGGCCTGACGGCGACCTGCCGCGCTTCATTCGGTCTCTACAACACCGAGGACGAGGTGGACGCGCTTGCCGCGTCCCTGCTCAAAGCGCAGGAATTCTTCGCATGACCGACAACGCATCATCTGTCACTGAAGCTGTTCCGGCCGAGGAAAAGCTGCCCGAGAACGCGGCGATTTCCGGCTCCGCGGCGTTGCCGCCGGACGAGCTCGCCCGGCTCACCGAGGACATTATTTGTGCGCTGAAGACGGTCTACGATCCCGAAATTCCGGCCGATATCTACGAACTTGGCCTTGTCTACCGGGTCGACATCGAGGACGACCACACGGTTAAAATCGAGATGTCGCTGACCTCGCCCAACTGCCCGTCGGCGCAGGAGTTGCCCATCATGGTGGAGAACGCCGTCTCCAGCGTGCCGGGTGTGAAAGAGACCAAGGTGGCCGTGGTGTGGGATCCGCCTTGGGATCCGAGCCGGATGTCCGATGAGGCGCGACTCGTATTGAATATGTGGTGATACGCGCCAAATAGGAATTGAACGAGGATCCCATGGCGACTCCACGGCCCAGACCGCAAGTGATGAAGCTCACGGATGCCGCGGCGACGCGCATCAAAGACGTGATGGCGCGCGCGGAAAAGCCGGCGGTGGGAGTTCGCGTCGGCGTGAAGAACGGCGGCTGCGCCGGCATGGAATACACCATGGAATACGCCGACAGCGTCAACCCCACTGACGAAGTGGTGGAGGACAAGGGTGTGAAGATCCTCATCGACCCGAAGGCGGTGCTGTTCCTGCTCGGCACGGAGATGGATTTCAAGACCGAGAAACTCTCGGCGCAATTCGTATTCAACAATCCCAATCAGACCAGTGCCTGCGGCTGCGGCGAATCGGTTCAACTCACGCCGGCGAAGGCCGAGGCGGAGTAGGCCTCTCCGTCATTCCGGGGCGCACGCGTCAGCATGCGAACCCGGAATCC
>DASTWX010000139.1:0-6505 GCA_035765795.1 Pseudolabrys sp.
GGGTAATCTTCGGCCTGCCGTCCTTGCGCCTGCGCGGCCTTTATCTCGCTATCAGCACGCTGGCGCTGCACTTCATCGTCATCTATCTGGGCGGCGAATACGAAGCTAAACGTGGCTTCTCCACCGGCATCCTGGTCGATCGTCCGAGCATCGCCGGCCTTCAGCTCGGCAGCGGGCGCGGCTGGTACTTCGTGCTGCTCGCCGCCGCCACTGTCAGCCTGCTCATCTGCGTCAATCTCCTGCGTAGCCGGAGCGGCCGCGCCTGGCGCGCCATCCACACGCGTGAGACGGTGGCCGAAGCGCTGGGCATCAACGTTGCCCGCTACAAGCTGCTCGCGTTCGTGATCTCCTCCAGCATGACTTCGGTCGCCGGTTGTCTGTTCGCTTATTACCGCGGGTTTGTCTCGGTCGAGGCGTTCGATCTCTTCCTCTCGATCCAATACGTGGCGATGATCATCATAGGAGGCATGGGCTCTCTGCTCGGTGCCCTGCTGGGCGCGGTGTTTGTCACGCTCTTTCCCTATGTCATCGAGGCGGGGATCAAATTGCTGCCCGACGTGCAGAAGCTGGCCGGCGACATCTTCGCCGTCAATTACGCCTGCTTTGGCGTCGTCATGATCCTTTTTCTGGTTCTGGAGCCGCTCGGGCTGGTCGGCATCTGGCAACGAATACAGAACTGGTTCCTGCTTTGGCCGTTCAAATACCGGCCGCTGGCTGGAGCGCGGAAATGACTGCATGGCTCCTGCAAGTCGAGAAGGCCGAGGTCGTCTACAAGCGCGTCATCACGGCCATACAGGGCGTGACGCTGTCGGTCGGCGAGCGCCAGATCGTCGCTCTGCTTGGCACCAACGGCGCCGGCAAGACCACGACGCTGCGCGCCATTTCCGGATTCCTGGGTCTCGACGACGCGCGCGTCACCGATGGCACCGTTACCTTTGCCGGCGAGCGAATCGAAAACCGACCGCCGCATGAGATGGCCGCCCGTGGAATCGTGCTCGTGCCCGAGCGCGAGAAGGTCTTCCCCAATCTGACCGTGGCGGAGAATCTGGCAGCGCCGGTGCTCCGCGCGTCGGCAGCCGTCGCGCGGCGGCAACAGGAAGAGCGGATCTATCATTTTTTTCCGCGGCTCGCCGACTTGCGCCACCGCACCGGCGGCCTCTTGTCGGGTGGAGAACGGCAAATGCTGGCCATCGCCGCCGCGCTGATGTGCCGGCCGCGCCTGCTGCTGATCGACGAGCTGTCCCTCGGCCTCGCCCCCGTTGTGGTCAGCGATCTTACCGGCCGCCTCCTTAATGTCCGCGACGAGCTCGGCATTGCCATCCTGCTGGTCGAACAAAGCGCAGCGGTCGCCCTCGATATCGCCGACCATGCCTACGTCATGGAGAACGGGCGCATCGTCCTTGACGGCGACCGCCAGCGGCTCAAGGGACACCAAGACGTGCAGGAATTCTATCTGGGGCAGTCGAGCAGCGAGCGCCGCTCCTATCGCGCCGTGAAGCAATATCGTCGGTCGCGGAGGTGGTATGGCTGACCTCGCGGTGGAGCATCTGCGTCTGCGCTTCGGCGGATTGACCGTGCTCGACGATGTTTCGTTCACTGTCGCGCGGGGCGAACTGTTCGCGCTCATTGGCCCCAACGGTGCGGGCAAGACGAGCGTCCTCAACTGCATCAGCGGCATCTACCGCGGCGAGGGCATCATCCGCCTTGCGGGGAAGGACATCGCCGGCTTGGCGCCTCACATGATCGCCCGGCTCGGACTCGCGCGCACGTTTCAGCATGGGGAGCTGTTTCCGCAGATGAGCGTGCTGGACAATCTGTTGACCGGCCGCCATGCCCGCATCGGCACCAATCCGGTGGCCGAAATGCTCTTTTTGCCCAGCGTCCGCCGCGCCGAATGCGCCCATCGCGCCGCCGTCGAGCGCATCATCGATATCGTCGAGCTCGACCGCTATCGTCACGTTCCGGTTGGAGGCTTGCCGTTCGGCATTCAGAAAATTGTCGGGTTCGCGCGTGCGCTCGCTCTCGAACCAACCGTCATGCTGCTTGATGAACCCTCTGCCGGTCTCAATCGACAGGAACGGGAAGACCTGGCGCGCTACATCTTGCGCATCAAACACGAACTGAACATGACGATGATCTGGATCGAACATGACATGCAGATGGTCGCCGATCTTGCAGATCGTATCCATGTGCTGGATTACGGGCGCACCATCGCGCAAGGGGCGCCCGACCTCGTTCTATCGGACTCTGGCGTCCTGCGTGCATACCTGGGAACGGAGCACTCAGCTCGCAACGGCGGTACCGCGTAGGCCGCGCCGCGCGCTGCCAGTAAGGCCACGCATATCCCTCACAAAAAACTCATCGGGTCGACATCGACCGTGAGTTGCACGTTGCCTTTCGGCTTGGGCGCGCGGGCAAGCCACGTGCGCAAATAGCCGGACAGATCGAAACCGCGCGGCGACTTCAGCAGGAGACGGAAACGGTGTCGTCCGCGCACCACCCCGATCGGCGCTTCCGCCGGACCGAGCACACGGATGCGCTCGTCCTTCGGTGCATGTGAAACCAACAACCGGCCATAAGCTTCGGCGGCGTGCCGTTCGCTTGCGCTGACCACCAGACCGGCGAGACGGCCGAACGGGGGATACCCAGTGTCTTCGCGCAATGCGATTTCGCTCGCGTAAAAAGCCTCGCGATCGCCGGAGATGAGCGCCTTCATCACCGGATGCTCGGGCTGGTGCGTCTGCAGATAGCCTACCCCGCGGCCTTGCTCGCGGCCGGCGCGGCCGACCACCTGATGCAGGAGCTGGAAGGTGCGCTCGGCCGCGCGTGGATCGCCGTTGCCGAGGCCGAGATCGGCGTCGACGATACCGACCAAATTGAGCCGGGGGAAGTGATGGCCCTTAGCGACAATTTGCGTGCCGATGACGAGATCGAAACGGCCTTGTGCCACATCATCGAGCTCGCCGCGCAAACGTTCCACCGATTCGACGAGGTCGCTCGATAAGACGAGAATGCGGCTTTGCGGAAAGAGCTCCGCCGCTTCTTGCTCGAGCCGCTCGACCCCCGGGCCGATGGGCGTGAAGCTTTCGGCCGCATGACACTTCGGACATTCCGGCGGCGGGGGCCTCGAGAAGCCGCAGTGGTGGCAGACCAACCGCTTCCGAAAGCGATGATCGACCAGCCAGGCATCGCAATTCGGGCATTGCAGACGGAAGCCGCAAGCGCGGCAGAGCGTCAGCGGTGCATAGCCGCGCCGGTTCAGGAAAAGCAGCGCTTGCTCGCGCCGCTCCAGCGAAATCTGCACCGCTTCCGCCAAGCGGGGTGATATGAAGCGCCCGCGTGGCGGCCCCTCGTGGCGCATGTCGATCGCTTCGACCTGTGGCAGGTGAGCGCCGCCGAAGCGTTCCGGCAGATGCAGGTGACGATAACGCCCGCGCCGCGCGTTGACCTCCGATTCGACGGACGGCGTTGCCGATGCGAGCACCACCGGGATTTTCGCGATACTGGCCCGCACCACCGCCATGTCTCGCGCGTGGTAATGCGCGCCGTCCTCCTGCTTGTAGGCAGGGTCGTGCTCTTCGTCGACAATAATGAGACCGAGGTCGGCATAGGGCAAAAACAACGCCGAACGCGCGCCGACCACGACCGATGCTTTGTTTGCCGCGACCGCGCTCCACGTGCGTTGCCGCAAGCGCGGCGATAATTGCGAATGCCATTCCGCCGGCCGCACGCCGAAACGTACCGAGAAACGGTCGAGGAATTGTCCGGTCAGCGCGATCTCCGGCATCAGGATCAGCGTCTGCCGGCCGAGCCGGATGTTTTCGGCCACCGCTTCGAAATAGACCTCCGTCTTTCCCGAGCCGGTGACGCCGTCGAGCAGAGTTGCCGTAAACCCGCCTTGCGCAATCGTGGTTCGTAGTGCGTCGGCCGCCGCCAGTTGGCCGAGAGAGAAATCGGGTTTTTTGAACTCCGGATCGGGCGTGTCGACGAGCATCTCCGGCGGCAGCACTAGCGTCGCGAGGGTGCCCTCATCGATCAGTCCGTCGATCACGCCGGCGCTGACCCCGGCTTCACGCGCGGCATCGCCTTTCGGCCTGGTGAGCCCATCCGCAAACAGGCGCAGCACACGCGCCCGTGCCGCCGTTATCCGCTGCGGCGGCGGTCCGGCGAGCCGGACGCCAACACGCTCGCGTGCCGGGCCGAGATGCTCGCCCATTCGTAAGGTCATACGCAGGATCGTGCCGCGTGACGCGAGTGTGTAGCCGGAGACCCAATCGACAAAGCTGCGCAGCTCAGGCTTGAGCGGCGGCGCGTCCAATTTGCCGTCGACGTCTTTGAGGCGGTTGTGCAGACGCGGATCGGGTTCGGCATTATCGGCCCACACCACGCCCAACGTTTCGCGCGCGCCGAGCGGCACCGAAATAATGTCGCCCGGCTTGAGTTCGAGCTTCGCCGGCACCCGATAAGAATAGGTCTGATCGAGCGCGACCGGGACCAGGACATCGACAACGCGCGTGCTCATTTTGGAAGGTGTCGCCGATTCCGGCCGGTTAAGGAAGGGTGAAGGAATAACCGCAACACTGGCTTGAAACCTCCTCATCCTGAGGAGGCCGCGCCAGCGGCCGTCCGAAGGATGAGGACGGCCCCCTCCTCCGTCCTTCGAGGACGCCGCCTTCGGCGGCTCCTCAGGACGAGGCCGCTGCCCGGACCTCCAATGGCTGTTTCAGCTTCAATTCTCGCTCCGGACGTTCAAACCCAAATCGCGCACTGGCTCGCCTATTTAGGCGCCGAGCGGCGCATGTCGCCGAAAACACTGGAAGCGTATCGGCGCGATGTCGGCCAGTTCCTCGGCTTTTTGGCCGAGCATCTGGGCGGTGCGCCTTCGCTCCGGCAACTGGCGGCACTCACGCCTGCCGATATCCGCGCCTTCATGGCGGCGCGGCGAACGGACGGCCTCGGCAATCGCTCTTTGATGCGGGCGCTCGCCGGTGCACGCTCCTTCGCCCGCTTCCTGGAACGCAACGGCAGGGGCAAGGTGGCTGCGCTGAACGCCGTGCGCGCGCCAAAGCTCGCGCGCACGCTACCCAAGCCGCTCCCCGCCGGCGCGGCACGGCAAATGACCGACGCCGACCTGCGCGCGGGCGAAGAGCGCGAAATGTGGGTGCTGGCGCGCGACGCCGCCGTGCTGGCGCTGCTCTATGGCTCCGGTTTGCGCATCTCGGAAGCGCTCGGGCTCCGGCGCAGCGATTGGCCTGACGGCCTCGATACCGTCACGGTGACCGGCAAGGGCAGCAAGCGACGCATGGTGCCCGTGCTGCCGCAGGTTGCGTACCTGGTCGCCGATTACATCGCCCTCTGCCCCTATGATCTGCCGTCCGATGGTCCGCTTTTCGTCGGGGCGCGCGGCGGTCCGCTCAATCCGCGCATCATCCAGCTCGCCATGGCGCGCCTGCGCGGTGCGCTCGGTCTGCCGGACAGCGCCACGCCGCACGCGCTGCGCCACTCCTTTGCCACCCATCTGCTGGCGCGCGGCGGCGATCTGCGCGCGATCCAGGAATTGCTCGGCCACGCTTCCCTGTCGGCCACACAGGTCTATACCGCGGTCGACACCGAGCATCTATTGGCGGCCTATACGAGCGCGCACCCGCGGGCATAAGGCGCCTCTTGCGCAATCTCACGAATTCGTATCAACGTCGCGCACCCGAACGGAGGCGGCGATGTCCGCGCATGAAAATCTCGAGCACGCCGAACACGCTCAGCACGCGTCGGGCTCCAACAAGAAGATCGCCTTATTAATCTCGGTGCTGGCGCTGTTCTTGGCGTTTTCCGAAACCTTTGGGAAAAACGCCCAGACAGCAGCCTTGAGTTACAATGTCGCCGCCAACGATCTTTGGGCCTTCTACCAGTCCAAGACGATCCGGATAACCGTGCTGACCACGGCGACCGAGCAGTTGCAGATCGAGGCTGAGCGCGCCGCCGATCCAGCGCTCAAGGCGCGCCTCGAAAAGACGATTGCGGATTGGAAGAAAAGGGCCGCGCGCTACGAGAGCGATCCGAAATTGAGAGAAGGCCGCAAAGAGTTGAATGAACGCGCGCAAGAAGCCGACCACCGCCGCGAGGTGGCGCTGGCGCGCTACCATAATTACGAAGTGGCTTCGGCCGCCTTCCAGATCGGCATCGTCCTGGCTTCCGCCGAAGTGATCACCGCCATGGCGGCGCTGGGCTGGTTCGCCGGCGCGCTGGGGGCGATCGGTCTCGCCTTCACCGCGCTCGGCTTATGGGCGCCGCACGCGGTGCATTTGTTCGGGTGACTCGTCGTTCCGGGGTGGGAGCGGAGCTCGCGAGCCCGGAATAACGCCGAGCTACATGTGAATCGCGCGCTTCGCCACCGCCATAGCGGCTTCTTTGACCGCTTCTGACAGTGTCGGGTGGGCGTGGCAGGTGCGGGCGATGTCCTCCGACGAGGCGCCGAATTCCATGGCCACGGCGGCTTCCGCGATCATGT
>DASTWX010000140.1:0-3790 GCA_035765795.1 Pseudolabrys sp.
CCTCGATGCTGCGAGGCATCGGGGTCCGCGGGTCCGTTGCGACCCAAGTGCGTCCCGCGCGCCCTCGGTTCTTATCGGGAGTGGCGGCTCGTCGCGCCGAAGCCCGTCAGGGCGAAGGCGGAAAGGAGGAAGCAAGAGGGCTTGCCCGGGGCCGACATCAACAACACGGGCGGCGGAGCGTTGCCTTTCTTATCCCTCCCCTGAAAGGGGAGGGTCGACGCGCGGAGCGCGTCGGGGTGGGGTCACTTAGCAGGAGCATGTGAGCGGCCCCCACCCGGCTCGCGTTGCTCGCCACCCTCCCCCGCAAGCGGGGGAGGGATAAAGCGGAACGGCGCTCCTCACCATGAGGAGAAAAGGCGGAGCGTTGCTTCGACGGCTGTTTGACAGGTGAATCGATGGCTGGAACGCGCGAGCAACATTCTCGGCATCATGCCCACAGAGCTTCTACCTAAAATGCCGTCTCTCGCGGCGGCGCTCGGCGGCCGGCTGATAAGCGACGCGGGCATGATAGCTGCAATAAGGGAGTTCGTTCGCGGTGTCGCCGCCGCAAAAGAAAAAGTCGGTGCTCCCAGGGTCGCCGATCGGCCAGCGGCAGGTATGCTCGTTGAGCTGCAATAGATTCTTGCGCTGATCGAACGGAATCTCCACCAGTTCCGGCTCCGGCTCGACTTCGAAGTCGTAAGCGAGCGCCGTATTGCCGCGGATCGCCGGACGCGAGACGCGCAACATATGCCCGCTTGCGCGCGGCTTACGCGGCCGCGGCGCCGCCGAGGAGGGGCTCTTGGCCCGTCCTGACAGCCCGAGCCGGTGCACCTTGCCGATCACGGCGTTGCGGGTGATGCCGCCGAGCTCGGCGGCGATCTGGCTGGCGGACAGCCCCTCCGCCCAGAGCTTCTTCAGGAGTTCGACCCTTTCGTCGGTCCAGCCCATCGGGTTTTCTCCTCAGCCTTCAAGGTGTTCGGGTGGAATCCACCCTCCCCGTCAGGCATGGTTTGCAATGCCCGGCGCGTTACGCTTCAGGGAATGAACAAGAATTGCTCTGCCGCACGACATCTCGTGGCGGCTTGACTAAAAGGCTACAATATGAGGTGAGTCGCGCGCAACCGTTTGCAAGCTTTCCGTCATATCTACCAACAGCTTTTCCTTTAGAATCGCGGCTTGCGGCAAATTTGAGTCAGGCTGTCGATCAAAGAGCGTATGTTGACCGGGCCGGGCACGGCTCATAGAATGCAGGAAGTGCCGCCCGGCGAGGCGGCACATTTTATTTTCGGCAAATCCGGATATGGACGTTTGTGGCCGTGAGCTCGCATCTTTTGCCGACTTATGCGCGCCTGGACCTCGCTTTCGAGCGGGGCGAGGGCGCTTGGCTCTATACGGCCGCGGGTGAGCGCTACCTCGATTTCACCACAGGTGTCGCGGTCAATGCGCTCGGGCACGCCCATCCGCACATGGTCGAAGCGCTGACCGAGCAGGCGCGAAAGGTCTGGCACGTCTCCAATCTCTACCGCATTCCCGAAGGCGAGCGGCTGGCGGAGCGGCTTTGCGCGGCGAGCTTCGCCGATACCGTTTTCTTCCAGAACTCGGGCGCGGAAGCGCTCGAATGCTGCATCAAGATGGCCCGCAAATACCAGTCGGCCTCCGGCCGGCCGGAGCGTTACCGCATCATCACCTTCGAAGGCGCTTTCCACGGCCGCACACTGACCACCATCGCGGCGACGGGCAACAAGAAGTACCTCGACGGTTTCGGCCCTCCCGTAGACGGTTTCGACCAGGTTCCGCTCGGGGACCTGGAGGCGGTCAAGCGCGCCATTGGGCCGGAGACGGCTGCGATCCTGATCGAGCCGATCCAAGGCGAGGGCGGTGTGCGGGTCGTGCCGGCGGCTTTTCTGCGCGCTTTGCGGGAACTGTGCGATAAGCACGCTCTGCTGCTGGTGTTCGACGAGGTGCAGACCGGCATCGGCCGTACCGGCGAACTCTTCGCCTATCAGCGCGCCGGCGTCACGCCGGACATCATGGCCTTGGCCAAGGCGCTGGGCGGCGGTTTTCCGATCGGCGCGTGTCTGGCGACAGCGGAAGCCTCCAAGGGAATGACCGCGGGCACGCACGGCTCGACCTTCGGCGGCAATCCGCTCGCCATGGCGGCCGGCAATGCCGTGCTCGACGTGGTCCTCGCCCCCGGCTTCCTCGATCGCGTTCGGCGCATCTCGCTTCTGCTCAAGCAGCGGCTGGCCGAGATCAAAGATCGCTATGGCGCGGTGATCGCCGAGGTGCGCGGCGAGGGTCTGTTGATCGGACTGCGCATGGTGCCGCCCGCTGGCCAGATGGTAGACGCCTTGCGCGCCGAGAACATGATCACCGTGGCTGCCGGCGACAATGTGGTGCGGCTGTTGCCGCCGCTCATCATCGGCGAACAGGAGATTGGCGAGGCGGTCGCCCGTATCGACCGCGCCTGCGCGCGGCTCACGGCCGACGCGCGGCCCACGGAGGTGGCGTCATGACCACCAATGGCGTGCGGCACTTCCTCGATCTTGCCGATCTTCCGAAGCAGACGCTGGCGCACTTGATCGACTCGAGCCGGACCATGAAGGCAGCGCGGCGCCGGGGCGAACTGAGCGCGCCGCTCGCCGGCAAGACGCTGGCGATGATCTTCGACAAGCCTTCGACCCGAACCCGTGTCTCCTTCGATGTCGGCATGCGGCAGCTCGGCGGCGAGGCCATCATGCTCACCGCCCAGGAAATGCAGCTTGGCCGCGGGGAGACCTTGGCCGACACCGCGCGCGTGCTGTCACGCTTCGTCGACGCAATCATGATCCGCATCCTCGATCATGAGGCTGTCGCCGAGCTCGCCCGCCACGCCACCGTGCCGGTAATCAATGGCCTGACGCGGCGCTCGCACCCGTGCCAAGTTCTCGCCGACGTGATGACCTACGAGGAGCACCGCGGCCCGATCCGCGGCCGCACCGTGGCATGGAGCGGCGACGCCAATAACGTGCTGGCCTCGCTGATGCACGCGGCCGAGCGCTTCGACTTCCAGCTTCGGGTGGCGACGCCGGCCGAACTGCAGCCGAAGAAATGGCTGATGGATTGGGTGAAAGCCTCTGGCGCCGCGATCGAGATCGGCGACGATCCGGAAGCCGCCGTCAAGGACGCCGACTGCGTGTTCACGGATACTTGGGTGTCGATGGGCGACCGCGACGGCAAACACCGCCACAACGTGCTCAAGCGTTATCAGGTCAACGCGAGCCTGATGGCTAAAGCCAAGCCGGACGCGCTGTTCATGCATTGCCTGCCGGCGCACCGGGGCGAGGAAGTCACCGACGAAGTGATCGACGGCCGGCAATCGGTGGTGTTCGACGAGGCGGAAAACCGCCTGCACGCCCAGAAGGGCCTGCTCGCGTGGTGCCTGCACGCCGATAGGTAAAGCGCTGTCATTCCGGGACGCGAGCGAAGCTCGCGGACCCGGAATCCAGAAACAATTTCCAGTGTTGCACCTGGATTCCGGGTTCGCGCTTTCAGCGCGCCCCGGAATGACAACCTCTCGAATTATCACCATTCTGCGCTACATAACGCCCATGACCGATCACATCATGAGTGCTTCCGAACCTGTCATTCCCACGCGCACGCCGTCGGCGATCCCGACCGACGACATCGTGCTGCCGTTTGAAGTGGCCAAGCTGGATTTGCGCGGTCGCGTGGTTCGGCTTGGGCCCGCTGTCGATCAAATACTGGAAGGCCACGCCTATCCGCCGCCGGTGGCGAAGCTGGTGGGCGAGGCGGTGGTGCTTGCCGT
>DASTWX010000141.1:0-6472 GCA_035765795.1 Pseudolabrys sp.
CCATGTCCATTCCCTTCATCCTTCTCCCGCTCTTTGCCGAGGTGCTGCTCACCTTCGCCGTCATGTTCGGCATGATGTATTTCCGCACGGCGGCCTTGCGCACCAGGGAAACGCGATTTGAAAGCATCGCGCTGCGCGAGCCGAATTGGCCGGTGCGCGCGACCCAATTCGCCAACTCGTTCGCCAATCAGTTCGAGTTGCCGGTCCTTTTCTACGTCCTCACCATCCTGGAGATCATCACCAACCATGCCGACGTGACCTTCATTGTGCTGGCGTGGATTTTCGTGGCGATGCGGGTCTTGCAAGCCTTCATACACGTGACCAATAACAAGGTGCCGCTGCGCGGCGCATTCTTCGGCGTCGGCGCCATTACGCTCGTCGTCATGTGGGTCATTTTCATCGTGCGTATTCTGCTTGGATTGCCATGACGCCGGCCGCACGGCTCTCGGCCGCCATAGAGGTTCTCACAGCTCTGGAATCAGAGCGGCGTCCGGCCGCCGATGCGCTCAAGGCGTGGGGGCTCACGCACCGCTTCGCCGGCTCGGGCGACCGCGCGGCCATCGCCGGTC
Organism: Pseudolabrys sp.; assembly: GCA_035765795.1. Lineage (GTDB taxonomy): Bacteria > Pseudomonadota > Alphaproteobacteria > Rhizobiales > Xanthobacteraceae > Pseudolabrys. The sequence continues at coordinate 570 of DASTWX010000141.1, forward strand.
TGGTCTACGACGCGCTGCGCCGGCGTGCCTCGAGCGCCTGGATCATGGGCGCCGATAGCCCGCGCGCCATCGTACTTGGCATGTTGCGGCGTGAACGCGAACTCGCCGTCGATGCAATCGCCGCTTTGGCCGACGGCTCACGCTTTGCGCCGGCCCTCTTGACCGAGGAGGAGCGGGCGCGGCTGGCAGCGGCCGACCTTTCCGGTGCGCCCCCGCATATCTTGGGCGATTATCCGGAATGGCTTGACCCGCATCTTGCGCGCGCCTTCGGCAATGAACGGGCGGAGGAGGGCGCGGCGCTGGCTTCGCGCGCGCCCCTCGACCTGCGCGTGAACACGCTGAAAGCCAATTCCGAAACAGCTGCTGCCGCTCTCGCTGACCTCGATCCTCAGCCCACGCGCTGGTCGCCTTGGGGCTTGCGCGTTCACCTCGAGGCCGACGCCAAGAGTCCGGCCGTTCATGCGGAGCCAGCATTTCTTAAAGGCGTGGTGGAAGTGCAGGACGAAGGCTCGCAACTCGCCGCATTGCTGAGCGGCGCGCAACCGGGCGAGCAAGTGGTCGATCTTTGCGCCGGCGCGGGCGGGAAGACATTGGCTCTCGCGGCGATGATGGAAAACAAGGGCCAGCTCTACGCGACCGATGATGACAAGCGCCGGCTCGCGCCGATCCATGCGCGGCTCAAACGCGCGGGCGCGCGCAACGTGCAGGTGCGCACGCCGAAGTCCGTCGGCACCGAACTCGACGATCTTCAAGGCCGCATCGACCTGGTGCTGATTGACGCGCCTTGCACCGGTACCGGCTCCTGGCGGCGCAACCCGGACGCCAAATGGCGTATGCGCCCCGGCGCACTGGATCAGCGAGTGAAACAACAAGCCGCAATTCTCGACCGCGCAGTGCCGTTGCTCAAATCGAACGGGCGTATTGTCTATGTCACTTGTTCGGTGCTCCCCGAGGAGAACGGCGAGCAGGTGCGAGCCTTCCTGTCTCGCCATTCTGGTTTCGCGGTCCGTCCGGCGGCGGAGGTCGCGCGGGCGCTGGGCGAGCGTGCCTTCATGTTCGCCAAGGCGGCGCGGCAGTCCGACGAAGGACTCTTGATGACGCCGCGCACGACGCAAACAGACGGCTTCTTCGTGGCGACGCTTGTGCGCAAGGTCTGATCGTCATCACGTGTAACAGAATACTGAAATCGTGTCCGCCGTCATTCCGGACGACGCGCAGCGGCGATCCGGAATCCAGGAAAGCTGGTGAACCAGTCTCTGGATTCCGGGCCCGCGCCTTCGGCGCGTCCCGGAATGACGGCGGAGTTTCAACGGTCCTTAAGGAGAAATCCTCTATTGCGCCCAAATCCCGGCCCAAATTCTCCGCGATCATTTCGTGACTGGCGCGGGCGGCGTTTTCGGATTGTTTGGGGGTTCCTTCGAATGCTGGTGGCTCGGCGCGATCCCGTTCCGGATCCCGCGCATGATGCGGCATGGTCGCGGCGCGAAAACCTCGCGGGGCAGCCCGTGCATACCGTGAAGCCGCCGTCGCGGATCGTGCGGCTGGTGACGGGGGTGCAGATGTTCGGCTCCGTGCTCGCCATTCCGATCGGGCTCGCCAGCGCCTACTCGATCTATCACTCTAATTTCTCGCCCGAGGCGCGCTGCCAGGGGCTGCGCGCGAACATCATCTCGATGTTGGACAAGAGCGCCGATGCTTCCACCTTGCGCATGCTGGTGCGCCGCGACGTGATCTCGTTCCAGCAGAGTTGCGGCGCGGTGGATCCGGAAGCGGTCGCCGCCTTCAAGCAATTGCTCGCGCCTGAGCGCTTGCCGGCGATTGCGGTCGCCAAGCCGGAGAGCGCGAGGCCCGTGAAGCACGAAGCTGAGCGCCAGCCCGCGTCTCATGAAGTGCGCCAACTGACCGCTGAGCGAGTACCGGGCGAAGCGAAACACGTACGCAAGACGGCCGCGAAGACCGCGCCCGAGCCGCGCGAAAAACCGGCCTTGCGCGAGGCGGTGCGCAGCGACGCCGATTGGCTCGACGCGGTGCGGCACGCCCTGGTCGACCATAGTCCTGTCGTTCGTGCGGATGCGGCCGAAGCGCCGGTGGCATCAAAGCCAACACATCGGTTGACGCCTCTAAGCCCGATGCCGCCATTACAGGAGCAGCCCGCGCTGGCGCCGATCCAAGCAGCGCCATCGCTGCCGCCGGCGAGCAATGTGGCGCGTGTGCCCGCGCCGGAAGCCGACGACGGTCATCCCGTTCCGCCGGGCTCGATTCCGAATGTCGGTGGTACGAATTAACCGCGCGCCGCCTTCGGATCCCAGCGCGAAATGGTGTTGATATCTGTTTCGACTTGCCAGCGGCCGAACCGTGGCGGCGCTTTCACGGCTTCGCTGAGCCGCGCGAGGAACTGCGCGCGCGGAATTTCGCGAAATCCCATGTCACGCCACAAGGGTCCGATCAGCTTGCCGTCGTTGAAGCGATAGCCCCACTTGGCGAGGTGCCAGTTGAGCACGGCCATGCCGACCTTGGAGGCGTTCGGTTCACGGAAGAATTGGGATTCCGCGGTGAAGGCTTTGCCGATGGCAAGTCCATAGCCTCCCGCGGCCAATTCGCCGGCTTTGTTCCAGACCTCGAAGCTGTGCACATAGCCCGCATCGAACGCCTCGGCATAGACGCGCATGATCGGTGGCGTGATCCAGGTGAGGTGCCAACGGCCAGCGCGGCGGCCGGCGCAGCCGGCGATCACGCGCTCGAAACCGCAATCGAACGTGACAGTGTAACGCCCCTGCCGCATCAGCCTGCGCAGATTGTTCGAGACGTGGGTGTTCTCGAAAAGCAGCACCGACCGGTTCGGCGGCGACCACCATTTCAGCGGCCCCATGTGGGCCAGCGGATAGAGTCCGCGCCGGTAGGCGGCGAGGAGTGTCGGCAAGCTCAACGCATGCACGATGCCGGCAAGCCCAGGCGGATCGGCGAGCGCGCGGCCGGGATCGGGCAGCGCATGGTCGGGGGCGAGAAATTCGTCGATGCAGAGTTTCAGGAGCGGTGGAATGCCGGCGATGCGCTGCGGCTTCAGCGCCCAGGCGAGGCCCAGCGCCCAGCGCTCCGCCCGCTGCGGCAAGCTTTCGCGGAAAAGCCGTGCCCGTTGGGCCTTCCGGGCCGGAGGCGTCGCCGCCAAGGCCAGGCTTTCGATTTCGAAGGCCATGCGCAGTCCCTCGGAAAGGTTACCATGGCCCTTTTGGCAGTTCTCGCCTAACGGAGTGTTTAGCCGGGTTCCGCCCACGCGGTTTCGACCCGCAAGCGACGTTCCATCGCGGGAACCAGACCGGGCCGCAGTCCGTTGGCTCTTAGCGTTTTCCATCCAAACCCATCAGACCCACAGGGACATAAAGATGAGACGTTATTTGATAATGGCCGCCATCGCGGCGGCTGCGGCTTTCGCCGCCCCGGCCGCCGCGATGGCGCGGCCGGGTTTCGTCACCACCAATTTGAATCTCCGCGCGGGCCCAAGCACGAGTTTCCCGGTGGTCGACACCCTGCCGTCCGGCGCCAGGGTCGACATTCATGGATGCCTTTCGGGCTACACGTGGTGCGACGTGAGTTGGCGCGGCGAGCGCGGCTGGGTGGCGGCGCGGTACCTCGATTTCGTCTACCGCGGACGGCGTGTCTTCTTGCCGGAATACGCCGTGGAGGTCGGATTCCCCATCGTGAGCTTCTCGGTGGGGAGCTACTGGAATAACTACTATCGACACCGTCGCTTTTATCACCGCCGGAACTATTTCGAACGCCACTTTCGTGGGCACCGCCGGCACTTCCGGCGTGAGCGGCGGCAAGAGCACCGGCGCTTCCGGCACGAACGGCGCCAAGAGCGCCGGCAGTTCCGGCATGAGCAGCGCCAAGAACGGCGCCAAGAGCGCCGGCATCAGCGGCGGAATTCTGTGCACATCATCCCGCCTCAACAAAACAATTTCAGGGGCAATAGACACCGTGGCGGTGGACGCCACGGCCATGCCCGGCGCAACATGATCAGCCCATCCAATCGTGGTGGCGGTGGTGGCGGTCACGCCGCTCGCCCCCGCGCCAGCCGTCCGGCCGTCAACATGGGCGGCGGCCACCGGGGTGGCGGAGCGGGCGCGCATCGCGGTGGCGGTGGCGGCCAGGGTGGCGGTGGTGTCGGCGTGCGCATAAAGCCGTAGGCACTACGCAAGGATTCGCAAAGAGCGCCGGCTGCCGCGTCCAAAAACGTGGCGGCCGGAAGCCTTGACCCCGGCCGTTTTGCACCGCAAATAGCCGTTGCACACGGCCGTTCGGTCGATTCCATGTCGTTCGCGACGGGTCCGTCGGATCGTACGAACGGCACGGGTCATGCACGACAAAATCCTCATCGTCGATTTCGGCTCTCAGGTCACCCAGCTCATCGCGCGCCGGGTGCGCGAGGAGGGCGTCTATTGCGAGATCGTGCCCTTTCAGAAGGCGGAAGCCGCCTTCCGCGACATGAAGCCCAAGGCAGTGATCCTCTCCGGCGGTCCGGCCTCGGTGGTCGACAAGGACGCGCCGCTCGCGCCGCCGGCGATCTATGGCGCCGGCATTCCGGTGCTCGGCATCTGTTACGGCGAGCAGGCGATGGCGGCGCAGCTCGGCGGCACGGTCGAAGAGGGTCATCATCGCGAGTTCGGCCGCGCCGAGCTCGATGTCGTCTCCGATAGTCCGCTATTTGCGGGCGTGTGGCGAAAGGGCGAGAAATATCCCGTATGGATGAGCCACGGCGACCGCGTCACCACGCTGCCGGAGGGCTTCCGCGTGCTCGGCACCTCGCCGAACGCGCCGATCGCCATCATCGGTGACGAGGCGCGCCGCTTCTACGCCACGCAATTCCATCTTGAAGTCGTGCACACCCCGCACGGCGCCGCGCTGCTGCGCAACTTCGTGCGCAAAATCGCCGGTTGTGCCGGCGACTGGACCATGCGCGCATTCAGGCAAGAGGCGATCGACAAAATCAGAAAGCAGGTTGGCAAAGGCCGCGTGATCTGCGGGCTGTCCGGCGGGGTCGATAGCGCAGTCGCGGCCGTTCTGATTCACGAGGCCATTGGCGAGCAGCTCACGTGCGTCCTGGTCGATCACGGCCTGATGCGGCTCGGCGAGGCGGACAAGGTCGTCGCACTCTTTCGCGACAGCTACAATATCCCGCTGGTGCACGTGGACGACAGCGAGGTGTTCCTCGAGGCTCTCGCCGGCGTGGACGACCCCGAGCAGAAGCGCAAGGTCATCGGCAAGCTCTTCATCGACGTGTTCGAGGCGGAAGCGAAGAAGATCGGCGGCGCAGATTTCCTCGCGCAAGGCACGCTCTATCCTGACGTGATCGAAAGCGTGTCCTTCGCCGGTGGCCCTTCCGTGACAATCAAGTCGCACCACAATGTCGGCGGCCTGCCCGAGCGCATGAACATGCAGCTCGTCGAGCCGTTGCGCGAACTGTTCAAGGACGAGGTGAGGGCGCTCGGCCGCGAGTTGGGACTTCCCGAAGCCTTTGTCGGCCGGCATCCGTTTCCCGGTCCCGGCCTCGCCATCCGCATTCCTGGCGCGATCACGAAGGAGAAGCTCGATATCCTACGGCTCGCCGATGAAATCTACATTGAGGAAATTCGCCGCGCGGGGCTTTACGACGACATCTGGCAGGCGTTCGCGGTGCTGCTGCCGGTAAAGACAGTTGGCGTCATGGGCGATCACCGCACGTACGAATACGTTATCGGGCTGCGTGCCGTAACCTCGACCGACGGCATGACCGCCGACTTCTATCCGTTCGATATGAAATTCTTGAGTGCCGTGGCAACGCGCATCATCAACGAGGTGAAGGGCGTCAACCGCGTGGTCTACGACGTGACCAGCAAGCCGCCGGGAACGATCGAGTGGGAATGATT
>DASTWX010000142.1:0-2603 GCA_035765795.1 Pseudolabrys sp.
CTCATGGCGAATCCTAGGCGGAAAAAATCGCTAAGATAAAAATTTCAGCATAGCTGCACTGCGTCAAGGTTTGGCGGACTGGGCGGAAGCCGGCGAGGTGACCTTGGCGGCTGCCGGTTGTGCCACAAGCGACGGATCGAGCCAGCAATCATGCACGCGGCCGATCAGCGTTTGTTGCGCCTTAGGATCGATGGGGCCCTGTTTGATCAGGCAGCGGAAGGCGGCCTGGACGTGCGCGCTCGGACAACCGAAGCGGTCATATAGGTCGAGGTGACGAAAGGCCGTATCGAGATCGTCCCGCCACATCAGCAGCACGACGCGACGGCCGAGCCAGACGCATTCCGGATGGCCAGCGGGGCCGGAGAGAGCGCGTCCGGCCTCGGCGATCTCATCGATTTGCTTCTGCGCATCCTTCCCGGTCTCGCCGGCGGCAGGCTTGGCAGCCTGCGCCTGGGCTTTGCCAGGCGGCCCGCTCTGCGCCAGCGCCGGCGTTAGCCCGACGCCGAGCGCGATCAATCCGAGGACAATGAATGAGCGGCGCAGCCGGGAAGGTGACGTCATTGGTTAAGCTGATTTTGCTGGAAAGTTTGCCCCACCGAAGTGGCCGCCTCAGTGCCCCCGGAATGGGACGCCATTGCGGCGGCGCATGAAAAGCACGAACGGCCGGCGCGGGTAAAGGCGAAGAAAGTGTCGGGGTGACAAAACTTGGCCGCAATGGTTAGGCGTTGTCCGCCGCCGCTCCCGAGCGCCGCCGCGTTACACCACTTGCCGGGTAGGCAGTTGTAAGAATTTATCACGGTACCTCGCCCGCTCGGGTCATCGATGCGCATCGGCCTCGCCTGCTTCGCCGCCTCGGCGGTGGTCATCGTTTCCGTCTGGGCGTGGCTGGGCGCGTCCGTCCCAATGCCCCATGCACCGCTCAAGCCGGGCGAGAAACTCTACTGTCTCTCGTATGCTCCGTATCGAGCCGGCCAGACTCCCTTTGATACGTCGACTGTTATTCCGGCGGCCCAGATCGACGAGGACATGGCGCAGCTCGCGAAGGTCACCGATTGCGTCCGCATCTATGCGCTCGACCAAGGGCTGGACCAGGTGCCGCCTCTTGCGGCCAAGCACGGCCTGAAGGTGCTGATGGGCATCTGGCCGTCGAAGGACCACCCGGACAAGACCGCGTTGCAAGTCGCAAGCGCGGTGCGGCTCGCCCAGCAGTATCCCGACACGATCCGCGCCGTCGTGGTCGGCAACGAAGTGCTGCTACGAGGGGAGATGACGGGTGCTGACCTGGCGGCGATGATCCGGTCGGTTAAGGCGCAAGTGAAAGTGCCGGTGACCTATGCCGACGTTTGGGAGTTCTGGCTCCGCAATCCGGCGGTCGCCGCCGCCGCCGACTTCATCACCATTCACATCCTGCCTTATTGGGAGGACTTCCCGGTCCCGGCCGAACAAGCGGCAGACCATGTGGCGGCGATCCGTGCACGCGTGGCGTCCACGTTTCCGGGCAAGGAAATCCTGATCGGAGAGGTGGGCTGGCCCAGCGCCGGCCGCATGCGCGAGGGAGCGCTGCCGTCGCCGGCCAACCAGGCACGCGTCATTCAGGATGTGCTGGCGCTCGCGAAACAAGAGCATTTCCACGTCAACGTGATCGAGGCCTACGATCAGCCCTGGAAACGCGCGCTCGAAGGCACGGTGGGCGGGCATTGGGGCCTGCTCGACGCCGGCACACGTCGGCCGAAATTCGTGTGGGGGGAGGCGGTCTCAAATCACCCGGGCTGGCGCTGGCAGGCGGCCGGCGGCGTCGTTTTCGCCGCGGCGGTGTTCGGTGCGGCCTTGCTCGCCCGGCGCAAAGAAGGCGCGCCGCCGCCGCTCTGGTTCGCGGTAACGGCGAATGCCACGGTGGGCGGCATCCTGATCGGCTGGACGATCGCCAACGTATCGATCGAAAGCTTCGACGCCGGCGGTTTGCTGCGCGCGCTGGGGCTTGCCGCCGTTGCCTTAACGAGCCCGATTGTCGCCAGCGCGGCGATCATGCGCGGCGCGCCGATACCGCGCTTCTCGGAAGTCCTTGCACGGAGGGACGAACGTATTCCCGATCGATTGGCCGTGGCGCTCGGGGTCGTAACCGTCGCGACGATGCTGCTGGCGGTGCAGAGCGCGCTCGGGCTTACCTTCGATCCGCGTTACAAGGATTTCCCCTTCGCGGCGATGACGGCGGCGGTGCTGCCTCTGTTGCTGCACAGCTTGATCGTGCCGCGCCCGCCCGGGACACGCGGCGCGGCTGAACTCGCCGCGGCCGTGGTCCTTGTCTTGTCCGTGATTTACATCGTGCCAGACGAGAGCCTTGCGAATTGGCAATCGCTTTGGCTTTGCGCCGCCTTCATCGGTCTGGCGTTGACACTCGTGCGGGTGCGCGGCGTGTCGCGGTAGGGTGGGCAAAGCTTATCGAACGTCTTCTAATTGAGTATCACAGCGTCGCCGTTCAGCAAGCCCCGGCAGAGCATGGCCGCGTTGAAGCGGTCCGCCTTTCTGGCAGTCCTGTCTGCCTATACGACACGCTTATTCCTATAGAGCGACGGCCGGCAAGCCATCGAAGCGCGCCTATGTGT
>DASTWX010000143.1:0-12463 GCA_035765795.1 Pseudolabrys sp.
CGGATACGCTGGCTCTCACCGCCGGAGAGCGTGCCGGAGGCGCGTGACAGCGTGAGATAGTCGAGGCCGACATCTACGAGAAATTTCAGACGCTCGCGGATTTCCTTGAGCACGCGGCCGGCGATCTCGTTCTGCTTGTCGGTGAGCCTCTCCGGCAGCGCGGTGATCCAATCGCCGGCCTTGCGCACGGACATTTCGGCCACATCGGCGATGGTCGCGTCGGCGATCTTAACGCACAGCGCCTCGGGCTTGAGCCGGGCGCCGTGGCAGGCTCTGCAGGGCACGTCGGTGAAATACTTCTGCAATTCCTCGCGCGCCCAGTCGCTCTCGGTTTCCTTGAAGCGGCGCTCGAGATTGGTGATGACGCCCTCGAACGGCTTCTTGGTCGTGTAGCCGCGCAGCCCGTCGTCGTAGACGAATTTAATCTCGTCCTCTCCGGAGCCGTAGAGGATCGCGTCCTGCGTCTTTTTCGGCAGGTCCTTCCATTTGGTGTCGAGCGTGAAGCGGTAGTGCTTGGCGAGCGCTTCCAGGGTCTGCGCGTAATAGGGCGAGGACGATTTCGCCCAAGGCGCGATGGCGCCCTTGCGCAACGTGGCCTCGCGGTCGGGGATGACGAGATCGGCGTCGATGTGCTGCTCGACGCCGAGTCCGCCGCATTCGGGACAGGCGCCGAATGGATTGTTGAATGAGAACAGCCGCGGCTCAATCTCCGGAATGGTGAAGCCGGAAACGGGGCAGGCGAATTTCTCGGAGAAGATGAGGCGGCGTTCGGCGGCGGCTGCTGCGGCTGCGAGCTTGGTCCTCTTCTCGTCCTTCGAGACGGCCCTTCGGGCCTCCTCAGGACGAGGAGCGCGTTTACTCTCGGCACCGCCTGACCTCTGATCCTCATCCTGAGGAGCGCGCGCAGCGCGCGTCTCGAAGGATGAGGCCGCCAGCGTGTCCGCGAACTCGACGATGGCGAGGCCGTCGGCGAGCTTGAGGCACTGCTCGAGCGAATCCGCGAGCCGCGTGCCGATGTCGGACCGCACGACAAGACGATCGACGACGACATCGATGTCGTGGGTGAACTTCTTGTCCAGCATCGGCGCTTCGGAAATCTCGTAGAACGCGCCGTCGATCTTCACGCGCTGGTAGCCCTTGCGCATGAACTCAGCGAGCTCCTTCTTGTATTCGCCCTTGCGGCCGCGCACGACGGGCGCGAGCACGTAAATGCGCGTCCCTTCGGGCAACGCCAGCACGCGATCGACCATTTGCGAGACGGTCTGACTTTCGATCGGCAGGCCGGTCGCCGGCGAATAGGGAATGCCGACCCGCGCCCACAGCAGGCGCATGTAGTCGTAGATCTCGGTGACGGTGCCGACCGTCGAACGCGGGTTCTTCGACGTGGTCTTCTGCTCGATGGAGATGGCGGGCGAGAGGCCGTCGATCTGGTCGACGTCCGGCTTCTGCATCATCTCCAGGAACTGGCGCGCATAGGCGGAGAGCGATTCCACGTAGCGGCGCTGACCTTCGGCATAGATGGTGTCGAAGGCGAGCGACGACTTGCCCGACCCGGACAGGCCGGTGAACACCACCAGCTCGTCGCGCGGAATGGTGACGTCGATGTTCTTGAGATTGTGCTCGCGGGCGCCGCGGATGACGATGTTACGGCTGTCGACGCGGCCGGGCTTTTGGGGAGGCATTGCGGTCCATGGCTTCAGGGGGAGCGGCGGTCAGAACGTAGTGAGAACAGGGCGCGTCCGCCAGCCCCTTTGCGGCATGCCCCTCGGCGGTGGGGATAACAGGCGCTGTCGATATCCGCTCCTCAAGTGGTGACCGCTCGTTTGTGCACTGGCGCGCCGGAACTCGCGCCGCTATGAATCGCTCGTCGCCCGCCGCGAATCCGAAATGCCAAGAAGTGCTCGCTGCGTGCATGAACGGAGCTAAGAAATGCCCAAAGCGTTCCTCAGCGCAGGGGTTATTGTCGGCACGTTCTTCATTGCAGTCGCTCACGTGGCTGCCGGTCCCAGCACAAAGGACGGCAGCAAGGCCGGCCTGTCAGGGCGTTCGGCCGCTACGGCCGACGGCAGCAAGCTCTTTGAGACAAATTGCAGCGCATGCCATCAGTCCAGCGGGCAGGGAATCGCCGGCCAATTTCCGCCGCTTGCAGGAAATTCCGATCTGTTCCTGAGCCGGACCTTTCCTGCCAATGTCGTGCTGTTCGGATTACAGGGAGAGATCAAAACCGAGGGGAAAATGGTGGCGAGCGTCATGCCGCCGGTGGCCTATTTGTCGGACGCCGAGATCGCGGCGGTGCTGCATTACGTGCGCACCGCCTGGGGCAACGACAAATTGCGGCCGCCCGGTTTCAAGCCGCTTGACGCCGCGGCGGTGGCTGAGGTGCGCAAACATCCGCTTTCGCCCGACCAGGTGCGGGAACTTCGGGCCAGGCTGAAGGCCGGGACCAAATAAATGCGCGACCCGAATGCGCCCGGTTGCATCGTGGCTTGTCCTGGACTAGAACATTCAGAGAACGGAGCCTTGCTCCCCTTCACGAGGCGATCGTTTCGGGGCGAGGGGCTTGTGGATGAAGCCCGAAGGCGCTTGCCGCGTCCGGCGTGTCGGCTAGGGTGGCGGGTTCGGGCCGATCGGCCTCAGAAGACGGCAGGCGGCCTTTTCGAAGGACCGCGCCGCGCGAGCGTCAAGCGGAGAGCATCATGGCAGGTAGCGTCAACAAAGTGATCCTCATCGGCAACCTCGGCGCGGATCCGGAAATTCGCCGGACACAAGACGGACGTCCGATCGCCAATCTACGGATCGCCACCTCGGAATCCTGGCGTGACAAGAATACCGGCGAGCGGCGTGAGAAGACGGAGTGGCACCGCGTCGTGATCTTCAATGAGGGCCTCTGCCGGATCGTCGAGCAATACTTGAAGAAAGGCTCGAAGGTTTACCTCGAAGGCGCGCTGCAAACGCGCAAATGGCAGGACAAAGACGGCCAGGACCGCTATTCGACCGAAGTCGTGCTGCAAGGCTTCAACTCGCAACTGACCATGCTTGACCGCGGCGGCGGCGGCGCGGGCGGCGGTATGGACGCGGGCGACGACTTCGGCTCGGCCGGGCCGAGCGCCGGCCGTGAACGCCGCCCGGCGATGGCCGGCGGCGGTGGGCGGCGCGACGACATGGATGACGATATTCCATTCTGAAAGGGACGAATTGCTCAGTCGCGCGCGACCAGGAGCGACAGTGTCAGCGCGCAGAAGCCGGCGAAGGTGATCACCGCGTTGGCAGCGTGCGACAGTTCCCATTGCCGGCGCAAGTCTTCCCAATTGCCGGGAATGGCAGTCCAGTTATCGGTGGCCACATTGGTCGGATAGGTAAAGGCGAAGAAGATCGCCAGCGTCGCGGCCAAGCAAGCAAGATTGATCACCACCAGCGTGAACCCTAATCCGCGCCGCCGCATGAGCACCGCCAGCCACGCGTTGAACAGGATCGCGGCGATCAGCACGATGCCGAACAGATCCCAGCCCCTATAGACGGTCTGCGTGATGAAATAGTCCGTTTGCGCCAGATGGATTTTATTCGGCAGCGCCGCGATGTGAGCGCCGACCGGCACCAGCGCCAATCCGGTGAAGATCATGGCGATGAATTGGACGGCCCGCATGGCGCTCATCCCGCAATGAGATCTCCGGTTCCGCCGACACGGGTCGCCGATACCCATTGTTCCAGATCGGCCCCCGCGCCCGCAACACCTACCGCTCGACATTTTGCCGCCCAACGCCACGCGGGATTTGTCGCCCCAACCGGAACGGATGAGTGAGGGTTGGATTTCCTTCTGCATCTGCTGGCCGCCGTCGTCGCGGTGGGCACCCAAACGATCGGAGTAATCAGATGAAGAAGTACATTCTGGCGGCCGGACTGACCGTCGCGCTGGCCGTGCCGGCTTTCGCGCAAGGCAACAAGCCCCCGGCGATGAGCAAGACGCCGAGCACACAAACCTTCGTCAAGCAGGCGGCGATCACCAACCTGTTCGAAATCAAGAGCGGCCAAATCGCTGAAAAGAAATCGAACAATCAGCAGGTTCAGAACTTTGCGCAGATGATCGTCAACGATCATCAACAGATGCAGAACGAACTCGAAGCCGCCGCGAAGAACGTGCAAGGCGTGACGGTCCCGTCGAAGCTTGATCATAAGCATCAGAAGATGATTGATAAGCTGCAATCGGCATCGGGCGCCAAGTTCCTGAGGACGTTTAAGAACCAGGAAGTGCAGGGCCATAAACAGGCCATCCAGCTGTTCCAGAGTTACGCTCAGAACGGTCAGAGTTCTCAGTTTCAGCAACTCGCGCAAAACGGCGTGCCGATGTTGCAGAAGCATCTGCAGGCGGCGGAATCATTGCCGACCTCAGTGAGCGCGCCGACCGTAGGCGCCGGATCGTCGTCGACCAATAACGGCTCGTCGATGCACCGGAACGGCTCACCAAGAAGGTGAGCCGATCATCCGGCGAGAACGGCGCGTACACCGTCGATGACGAATTGCACGGCGAGGGCGGCTAGTATGACGCCCAACAGCCGAGAGATCACCACGTTGCCCGTAGCGCCGAAAAGATGGGCGAGCCGGCCGGCTGCCAGGAACACGGCGAAACAGGTCGCAGTAACGGCGACAATCATTGCCAGCAGAATGGCGAGCCGCAGCGGCTCGCCATTCGTGCGTCCGGACAGTAAAACGCTCGCCGTGATCGCGCCGGGACCGGCCATCAGCGGAATAGCGAGCGGAAACGCAGCGATATTGCGCACGCGCTCTTCCACAGCCTCTTCGGCTTGCTGTGATTGACGCTCGGTGCGCAGCCCGAACACCATCTCCGAGGCGATCGAGAACAGTAAAAGACCGCCAGCGATGCGGAAGGCAGGGAGCGTGATGGCGAGGGCGCGCAGCAGCCAATCGCCGATGAGCGCGCTGCCGCAGAGGATAACCGTGGCGATAATGCTTGCGCGGAAGGCAACATTTCGGCGCGCCTTCTCCGGCAACCCGCCGGTGATGGCAATAAATGTCGGCACCAGGCCGACGGGATCGACCACCACCAGCAGCGTGACCAGGACGGAGACGAGGAATTCCTCATGCATTGCGGGAGAGGACCAGTATCGTCGGGAATGCCGCACAACACCTTCGAACGGGCTTGCGTGAGCGTCAACAGCGGGGCGGCAGCAGCCTACGGTCGGCCACGGTCATGTCCACGCAAGCCATTGAAAATCATGACGTAATCACCACATTGGTAGTGCGGATTCAGGTGGCGGAAGCGGCCTGAATCGGGTAAAGACACAAGGCTCACCCATTTAGGAATTTATCTTGCCTGACAATGATACGCCCAGGTCGGGGGACGGCGGTCCCTCCGATGTTCGTCCAATCTCGATCACCGATGAAATGAAGCGCTCCTACCTCGATTACGCGATGAGCGTAATCGTGTCGCGTGCGCTGCCCGATGCGCGTGACGGCTTGAAGCCGGTGCACCGCCGCATCCTCTACTCAATGAACGAGCAGGGCCATACGCCCGACAGGAAATACGTCAAATCGGCGCGCGTTGTCGGCGACGTGATGGGTAAATATCACCCGCACGGCGACCAGGCGATCTATGACGCGTTGGTGCGGATGGCGCAGGATTTTTCAATGCGTCTCACGCTGATCGACGGACAGGGCAATTTCGGCTCCGTCGATGGCGATCCGCCGGCGGCCATGCGATATACCGAATGCCGCCTCGATGACGCGGCGATGGCGCTGCTCGACGACATCGACAAGGATACGGTCGATTTCGAGCCCAACTACGACGGCAATGAGAAAGAGCCGGTGGTCCTGCCGGCGCGTTTTCCGAACCTCTTGGTCAACGGCGCCGGCGGCATCGCCGTTGGCATGGCGACCAATATCCCGCCGCACAATCTCGGTGAACTGATCGACGCTTGCGGCGCGCTGATTGACGACCCTGGTCTGAGCATCGACGATCTCATTAACATCGTGCCCGGGCCGGATTTTCCGACCGGCGGCATTATTCTCGGCCGCGCCGGTATCCGGAACGCCTATCACACCGGACGCGGCTCAATCGTCATGCGCGGCAAGGTCGAGTTTGAAACCATCCGCAAGGAGCGCGAGGCGATTATCGTCACCGAGATTCCGTATCAGGTAAACAAGGCCAATATGGTCGAGCGCATCGCGGAACTGGTGCGCGAAAAGAAGATCGACGGCGTCTCCGATATGCGCGACGAGTCCGACCGGCAGGGCTACCGCGTGGTGATCGAACTCAAGCGCGACGCCGAGCGTGAAGTCGTGCTCAATCAGCTCTACAGATTCACGCCTCTGCAGACTTCATTCGGCGCCAACATGGTTGCGCTCGACGGCGGCCGGCCGCTGGTGATGAACCTCAAGGATCTGCTCAATGCCTTCATCGCCTTTCGCGAGGAGGTGGTGCAGCGGCGCACGAAGTATCTGCTCGGCAAGGCGCGCGACCGCGCGCATATCCTGGTGGGTCTCGCCATCGCGGTCGCCAATATCGACGAGATGATCGCGTTGATCCGCGGCTCGCGCGATGCTGCCGAGGCACGTGAATCTTTGATGGCGCGCGAATGGCCGGCTAAGGACATGGCGCCGGTGGTGACCTTGATCGACGATCCGCGTCACACCGTATCCGAGAACGGCACCACACGGCTCTCGGCCGAGCAGGCCAGGGCAATTCTCGACTTGCGCCTGCAACGTCTGACAGCCCTCGGACGCGAGGAGATCACCGAAGAACTCGATAAGCTCGCGGCGCAAATTTCCGATTATCTCGATATCTTACGTTCGCGCGTACGTATCCAGGCGATCATCAAGGATGAGCTCAAAGCCGTACGCGACGAATTCGCCACACCACGTCGTACCATCATTGCCGAAGAGGAAGCGGAGGTCGAGGAGGAGGACCTGATCCAGCGCGAGGACATGGTCGTCACTGTTTCCCATCTCGGCTACATTAAGCGCGTGCCGCTCTCGACCTATCGCGCGCAGAAGCGCGGCGGCAAAGGCCGTGGCGGCATGCAGGTGCGCGAGGAGGATTTCGTCTCGCGGTTGTTCGTTGCCTCGACGCACACTCCGGTGCTGTTCTTCTCTTCGCGCGGCAAGGTCTACAAGGAAAAGGTTTGGCGCTTGCCTTTGGCGGCGCCGCAGGCGCGCGGCAAGGCGCTGATCAACATTTTGCCGCTCGAGGTAGGCGAATGGATCACCTCCATCATGCCGCTGCCGGAAGACGAGAAGACCTGGGGACAACTCGACGTGATGTTCGCCACCACCAAAGGCACCGTCCGGCGCAACAAGCTTTCGGACTTCGTTGACGTGCGCCGCTCCGGCATCATTGCCATGAAGCTTGCTGATGGCGAAGCCATCGTCGATGTCGCGATCTGCACGGAGCGGGACGACGTGCTGCTGACGTCGGCCGGCGGGCACTGCATTCGTTTCCCGGTGCCGGAGGTGCGGGTTTTCGCCGGCCGTACCTCGATGGGCGTGCGCGGCATCAATCTGGGTGAGGCCGATCGCGTGATCTCGCTCTCGATCTTGCGCCACATTGAGGTTACGGCGGAGGAAAGGGCCGCGTATCTCAAGCATGCCAGCGCTGTACGGCGCGGCCTGGGCGAAGAAGAACCGCCGGCGGAGGCGGAAGAAGCGATCGAGGGAGAAAACGGCGCGAGCGGCGCCGTCGAACTTGGCGAGCAGCGCTATGTCGAGCTATCGGCGGCGGAGCAGTTCGTACTCACCGTGTCGGAACGCGGCTTCGGAAAACGCTCTTCATCGTTCGAATATCGTACTACCGGACGCGGCGGCAAAGGCATCGTGGCAATGTCGGTGACGCAGAAGACTGGCCGTTTGGTAGGCTCGTTCCCAGTGGAGGAAGCGGACCAGGTCATGCTGGTGACGGATCAAGGCAAGCTGATCCGCACGACGGTCGCGGGCATCCGCATCGCCGGACGCGCGACACAAGGTGTGATCGTGCTCGACACCGCCGAGGACGAGCGCGTCGTCTCCGTCGAGCACCTGAGCGAGGAAGAGGATTAGCTCATTGTCATTCCGGGGGCGGGCGCAGCGAGCGAGCCCGGAATCCATAATCTCAGCGCTGCGGTGTATGATTCCGGGTTCGCGGCCTTCGGCCGCGCCCCGGAATGACGGCTGAAGGTAGCCGCCATGAATTGGCACCTGTTCTCCGCATTCTTGCTGATCGCCGTCCTGCTTTATCTCACGCCCGGGCCGATCGTGACGTTGGTCATCGCCACCGGTGCGCGCCAGGGGACCCGCGCGGCACTTCTCACGGTGGCCGGTGCGGGCGTCGGTAACGCGGCTTTGCTCGCCTGCATCGCTTTCGGTCTGACCTGGATTTTGCAGGCCTCGTCCGAAGTATTCGACGTGCTGCGCTGGATCGGGGCCGCCTATCTGATGTGGCTCGGCGTTCAGGCTTGGCGCCACGCTGGCAATGTGGAAAAGGCGACCGCGCCGAGTGCGCGTGTGCATGCGTGGCGCGGATTTATCGTTGCCATTACCAACCCGAAGACGATCGCTTTTTTCACGGCCTTTTTGCCGCAATTTCTCGATCCTGCACTGCCGGTCCAGCGGCAGTTGTTCGTAATGTGCGTCTGTTCGATTATGCTTGGAATGGCACTCGACTCGTGCTGGGCGGTCACCGCCGGTTTCGGCCGCGCGTTTCTGATGAAGCCGCACTACAATAAGCTGCTCGGCCGCATCTCGGCCCTCGTGCTGATCGGCGGCGGCGTGTGGCTGTCGTTGGTGCGGGCGAGGGCGTGAATCGCTGTAATTCCGGGCGCGACCGCTACGCCGCGAGCCCGGAATCCAGAGATTGTGATGTGAAGCCTTGCTGTGTAGCTCTGGATTTGAGCCCGCCGCTTTCGCGGCGGCCTGGAATGACAACGCTTATTATTTGTTACTTGCTCGATAGGTTATCCGTCGTCACGAGCCGGACGTGCGGATTTCCGTAACGCGTACCGACGCAGCGCAAATAGGGCCAAGGACGATCAGCGCAGGCGCGCATCTGATCGCTCACCGCCTTTGCCATAGGACCGGCGCTCACCGACGTACCAGGTGCGAACACAAGAGTGACAGCGGCCGCAACGAATGCTGCAGCCAGGACGGCTGAAAGCGATTTCATGATTACCCCCGAACTGGCGGCGCGATTATGAGCGCCGGCGGCAGGTTCGGCAAAGTAACGCTTGAGAACAGGAAAGGTTCTGCGGCGCCGGATCGCTCTTGCGGCGGCAAAAACGGCAGTATAGACCCCATATCTATGTTGCGAACCGCTCTTTATGCCGGCTCTTTCGATCCGGTCACCAACGGTCACGTTGACGTGATGCGCAACGCCGTTCGGCTCGCCGACCGGTTAGTGGTCGCGGTTGGCGTGCATCCTGGCAAGGCGCCGCTGTTCACGGCCGACGAGCGGCTCGCAATGCTCGAGGAGATTTGTGCGCCAATCGCGCGTGCAGCGAAGTGCGAATTGTCCTGCATCACGTTTTCGGATCTCCTCGTCGATACGGCGCGTCGCACCGGCGCGAGTCTGTTGATCCGGGGCTTACGTGACGGCACCGATCTCGATTACGAGATGCAGATGGCCGGCATGAATGCGTCGATGGCGCCCGACGTGCAGACCATCTTCCTGCCGGCATCGCCGGCAGTGCGCCCGATCACGGCCACATTGGTGCGTCAGATCGCCGGTATGGGCGGCGATATTTCCGCCTTTGTGCCGAGCCCAGTGGCCACGCGGTTGAAGAACAAATTCCGCAAGCCACGCGGCTAATCTTTTCGAGGAAATTCATGAACCGTCGATCCATCCTTACGCTCGTCCCCGCTTTGCTGGCCGGCGCTGCTTTAGCGTGCGCTGCGCCGGCGTTGACGCAAGCGGCAACCCTGTCCAATCCCGCTTCGCTGACCGAAGAGGCACCGCCGACCTACAAAGCGAAGTTCGATACGAGCAAGGGCACCTTTGTGATCGAGGTGCATCGCGCCTGGGCGCCGCGCGGCGCCGACCGCTTCTATAATCTCGTGAAGAACGGCTTCTACGACAATGTCCGCTTCTTCCGCGTGCTATCCGGCTTCATGGCGCAGTTCGGCATCAACGGCGATCCGGCGCTGATGGCGAAGTGGCGCGTGGCGCGCATTCCCGACGATCCGGTCAAAGAGAGCAATACGCGCGGCACGGTAAGTTTCGCGACTGCGGGCCCGGGTACGCGCACGACGCAGGTGTTCATCAACTACGGCGACAACAGTTCGCTCGACCGGATGGGTTTCGCGCCCTTCGGCAAGGTGGTCTCGGGCATGAAAGTGGTTGATGCGCTCTATGCCGGCTACGGCGAGGGCGCACCGCAGGGCAACGGCCCCGACCAGAGCCGCATCCAGACCGAAGGCAATACTTACCTTGCGCGAGACTTCAAACGGCTCGATTACGTGAAGAAAGCGAGCATCGAGCGCTGACACGCTTCTATTGCAAAGGAATATGTGATGTCGAAACCCGAAGACACGCTCACATTGGAAACCACCAAAGGCAACGTGGTGATCGAGATGCGTCCCGATCTTGCGCCCAATCACGTTGCTCGCATCAAAGAGCTGGTGAAGGACGGCTTTTACGACGGCATTGTCTTCCATCGCGTGATCGACGGCTTCATGGCGCAGACCGGCTGCCCGCAGGGCACGGGCACAGGCGGCTCCGGCAAGAAGCTGAAGGCCGAATTCAACTCCGAGCCGCATGTGCGGGGCACCGTCTCCATGGCGCGCGCGCAGAACCCGGATTCGGGCGATAGCCAGTTTTTCATCTGCTTTGATGACGCGCGTTTTCTCGACGGCCAATACACCGTGTGGGGCCGCGTGATCGAAGGCATGGAGAACGTCGATCGAATCAAGCGCGGCGAGCCGGTGCGCGACCCCGATAAGATCGTCAAGGCCACGATGGCGGCGTAATCCGCGCCGCCAGCGCCTCCAGCTTTGGCGCCAAGACCGCCATCAGCCGCGCGGGCGTGATCTGGTCCATCGGTGTTGGGACTTCGCTATCATCGGCGCGCACGACATGGATGAAGCGGGAATAATCGAGCGGCGGTGTGAGGCCGAACAGCCCGTAGGCTTCCGTGCCGACGGCGGCGGCAAGATTGAGCGGCCCGGAATCGGGACCGACATAAAGGTCGGCGCGGACGAGCAGGGCGGCCGACTCGATGACCGGCAAGTCGCAGGCGTTGCTGGCGCGGTTGCCGCTCTCGGCAATCAGTCGTCCGGCCCGCTCGCGCCAAGCGGACCCGCCGATAAGCACTACGCTTCCAGAAAATCGCTCAACGAGCAGAAGGAGCAAGGCGCGCCAATGCCCGTCGGGCCAGTCTTTGCTCGGATGCGATGCGCCGATCCCTAAGGCCAGCAAGGGTCGGGGGAGGGCGCCGAAGCGGGCGTCAACCGCAGCCCGGGCCTCAGCCGGAATTGGCAGGGCCGGCTCGGCGGACTCCAATGTGATGTTCTGGATCAACATCAATTCTCTCAAGCAGCCGATTGGCGATTTATGAAAATGCCTCCGGTCGAGTCCCGGCGTGCTGAGCCAAAAACGCTGGGCGGTCAGCCCGAATCCGATCCGCTCCGGGATGCCGGCAAGCCAGGCCGCCGCGGCCGGCCGGGTGGTGCGATCGAGAATCCAGATCGTCCGAAACCGGCGCGCGCGCAGGAGCCGCGCCAGCCGGAAAAGGTTCACGCCGCGTTGAATCTCGTTTCCGCCGTGCCGGAAGTAGACTACCTCGGCGATCGACGGCTCCGCCGCCAGTAACTCAGACGCCAAGCTCGACGGCGGCGCGAGGAATGTCACCCGTCCACCGGGCACCGCCGCGGCAATAGCGCGGACAAAGGGCAGATGCCAGATTGTATCGCCGATGCCCGGCTTCACCTGGATCACGGCGGTGGTGGCGGTGGTGGTGGTGCTGACGGCGGCGGTCATGGTTGCTAAGGGCGCCCCTTATATGCGAACCCAATAAGTACAGCAATTTCGGGCCTTTGGACCATGCGGACCGATCTGTTCGATTTCGACCTCCCGCCCGAGCGCATCGCCTTGCGCCCGGCGAATCCGCGCGACGCCGCGCGGCTTCTGGCGGTGCGGCCGGGCGATGCGAGGGAATGGGAGGACCGCGCCGTGCGCGATCTGCCCGAACTGTTGCGGCCGGGCGATTGCCTGGTGGTCAACGACAGCAAGGTGATTGCGGCGCGCCTCAGCGGCCGCCGGCTTGGCCGCGGCGGGACGGAGCCGGCGATCGAGGCGACACTGCACAAGCGCATCGACGGTTCGCATTGGAAGGCATTCGTGCGTCCGGCCAAGAAGCTGGAGGTCGGCGACCATTTGCGTTTTGGGACGGAAGGCCAAGTTTGTTTTCTTGGCGAGCTTGATGCTCAAGTTTCGCAAAAAGACGAAGGTGGGGAAGTAACACTCTCATTTTCCTTTCACGGGCCG
>DASTWX010000144.1:0-3496 GCA_035765795.1 Pseudolabrys sp.
CATCCCGAAGGTGCTCGCATGCCAGCCTACGCTCGTCGTCAGATCCTCAATGAGTCCGAAGTCGGCGTCTATCACTGCGTCTCGCGCTGTGTGCGACGCGCATTTCTGTGCGGCCAAGACTCATTTACCGGGCACAACTACGACCACCGCAAACAGTGGATGCAGGAGCGTCTCCAAGAACTGGCTGGTATTTTTGCGGTTGATATTCTTGGCTTTAGTCTCATGTCAAATCACATCCACCTGGTTTTGAGGAACCGCCCGGATGTGGCCGCCGAGTGGAGCGATGAGGATGTCGCGCGGCGTTGGTGGCGTTTGCATCCCCTGCGCCGCAACGAAGATGGCACGGCGGCCGAACCCAATTCGCAAGAGATCGCCGGCCTGCTGGCCGACACCGACGCCTTGGCCGAGCACCGGCGACGGCTATCGAGCCTCTCCTGGTGGATGCGCTCGTTGTGCGAGCCTATCGCGCGCCGCGCCAACCGCGAAGACCGTGTCACCGGCCGCTTTTGGGAAGGCCGCTTTAAGTGCCAGGCGTTGCTCGATGAGGCGGCCATCCTGGCGTGCAGCATTTACGTTGATCTGAACCCGATCCGCGCTCGGATCGCCGAGACGCCGGAAACGTCCGAGTATACCGCCGCCTTTGAACGCATCGCGGCGCGGCAAGCCGCCGCCGAAAGCGCCACTGCCAGCGCCGCAGGTTACGGCGGCGCACGGGATGGCTGGTTGAGTCCCGTGCCCGACGCCGATATGGGCCAAACGCCACAAGAGCTTTCGGTGTCGCAGCCGGCGATGCGCGCGTCGAACCGCGGATTTTTACCGCTCTCCCTCGACGATTATTTGGCGTTGCTTGACTGGACCGGCAGGCAGGTGCGTGTGGACAAGCGGGGCTCCATTCCGGCGCAGTTGCGGCCGATTCTTGAACGCTTGTCGGTCAACGCCGAAGCATGGCTTGATACGATCAGTTCCTTTGGGCGTTGGTTCCATCGCGCGGTCGGTCGCCCATCGAACATGGCAAGTCGCGCCGGCCGATCCGGGAAGCATTGGTATCAAGGAACGGCATTCAGCCGGCTCGCCTTCGACTGAGGGCGTCATCAGTGCAGTGACGGGCGGGCAACCAGCTTTCATCGCGCGCCGACGATGCGCTTCCAGTCTTTCATTGAGCGGTATTTTGCGCCGCAGTCGCCTTTTCGGCCACTCGCAGCCATCGGGTTGCTTGGCTCCCGTCGCGAGAAACGGCCCTCACCTGTCACCCATCCGGTGTCTTGCGCAGGCAAGAGTCAAAGTATGATTCCATGAAAGAGTGGTCCTCCTGGATCAAACTAATTGTACGGCGTAGCCGATGTGCGGCTCGCCAAAGTTTGTAACCCGAGGAGGACCGTAAGATGTTTTATCTGGGAATCGACCAACATAGCAAGCAGTTGACCGTGAATCTTCGTAACGAGGAGGGGAGCGCCGTCATCAGGCGACAGGTGAGCACTGAATGGACGCACGTGCGCGAATTCCTATCGGCGGTGCTCGATCGATGCGCCGCTGACGGCGGCTACATCGCCATTGTGGAGGTCTGCGGTTTCAACGACTGGTTGTTGAAGCTGCTGCCGGAATACGGCTGCCGCGACGTCGTGCTGATTCAAGCGGACGAGCGCAGCCGCAAAAAGACGGATCGCCGCGACGCGAGCCGCTTGAGTGAACTGCTTTGGATTAACCGCGGCCGGCTGTTGGCGGGCCAGCCCGTGCAAGGCTTGAGACGCGTCTTCATCCCCTCCGCCGAGGACCAGGAAAACCGGCAACTCACCGCGCTGCGCAAGCGGCTCACCGACAACCGGACAAAGCAGATCAACCGTCTGAAGCACATCTTGCACAAGCACAACCGACTGCGGGAATGTCCCACCAAGGGATTTCGCACCAAAGCCGCGCGGGCTTGGCTCAAGGAACTTTCGGTCGGAGCACTCGACCGCTTCGAGGTCGAGCAACTCCTGGAGCAATGGGAACTGGTGGACCGCGAACTGGCGCAGGTCGAGGTACGGATCCGCGAGCGTGCGCAGCGCAACGACAACGCGATGATCATCGCCACACTGTACGGCGGTACGCCGGGCTATGCCGCATTGGCTTTGGCCGCAAGTATCGGTCCCATCGACCGGTTCCCTCGTCCGCGAAGTCTGGCAAACTACTGGGGCCTGACGCCAACGTGCCGCAACTCCGGTGAAGCGACACAACGGCTGGGATCGATCAGCAAGCAAGGCAGCCGGATCGCGCGCTTCCTACTGGGCCAACTGAGTACCCAGTTGTTGCGCCGCGACCGTTGGATGCGTGACTGGTATAAGCGGATCAAGCATCGCCGTGGGGCCAGAATCGCGCGGGTGGCGGTGATGCGCCGCATGGCAACGATCATCTGGCAGATGCTGAAGTACAAGCAGCCCTACTTGCCCGGCGAACCCGCGCGTCGAAAGGCGGTGTTGTCGCCGTCCGCGGCATCGTCCAAGAGCGCCGCGTAGATTGGAACGAAAATCAAATACGAGAGGAAAACAAGCATGAACGACGGCCCGTTGGGCTGAAGTGGAGCGTTGCATCGGTTCGTCGCCGTTTGGTGGCGGACCCCCACCTGATGCGTCAGTTCGAAGACACCCATTGACCCCATCGGCGGCGCGAGCCGTCGGTGCGGGCGTAGTATGATTGGAACGACGCATCATGGTGGGACGGTCGCAAGAAAACTTGCGTGTCCGCCGGCCGCCAGGCCGGCAGAGCGGCCGCCCGCTGGGCGGACGTGATCACGAAGGGATGTGTTGGGGTGCATTCGCAGAGAAAAGAACGAATGCGATCGAACCCGTAGAACGAACCGTGAGGCAGCAGCAACCACGAGCCTACCGCGGCAGAAGACGCGAACCGCGTACAAATGGAACGGTGGATTTATCGCTTTGGTGCCGATCCGAAGGGGAAGGGGCGGGAAGAAAAGCGCGCGGCATTGAGCCGCGCGCCCTTCGTCTCGGCCACTGGCCGGCGCTCAGGTCGGTTCCCACCGTTGCCCTATCCTCCGTCCAGTCCAATCCTATTTTAACGAGCAAAATGCATCGGGCGAGGAGACCTCGCAAAAATAATCGCCGGGAGGCCCTTGACACCAAATACTCTTTCAGGGATGGGTGTCTTAAATTGCCTTAAATTGCCTTTCGGCGAGCGGCATTATCGGCGACTCTTCGCGATCATTCGCGAATATCTCGACTGTATGCACTCCGGGCGCTTTACGATTCGTCCCGGTTGGAGCTGCGCGTCGTGTGAGTTTTGCAGCGGAGCATGCCGGGCCTGGGCGGGATAGTGCTTGGTTCGCCGGGCGGTCGCTCGCTCGCAGCCGGCCAAAGTGCCGGCGTGCGAACGGGCGGCTCTCGCTTCGCGCGGTGCCTTTTTTTAGCCATCCGCCGTCAAGCGTCGGGGCGAAGCATGTTCTGCCGTGCTCCTCGCTGTTTCGGTTTTGGCGTTAACGCGATAGGCCTACGCGGCAGGATGC
>DASTWX010000145.1:0-19165 GCA_035765795.1 Pseudolabrys sp.
ACTCGTCGCTTGCGCCAAGACCAGCAAATTCCTCAAGCAGGTGGTCAACTTCGACGGCACCTCCAATCACGATGCCGAACTCGACCGCATCGCGCTCGACAAGCCGGTCACGTTCGATGCTGTCCCGACCGGTCGCGACGATGTTGCGTTGCTCGGCTTCACCTCCGGTACGACCGGCGAGCCGAAGGCCACCATGCATTTCCACCGCGATCTGCTCATTATTGCCGATGGCTATGCGCGTGAGGTGCTCAACGTGCAACCCGACGATGTCTTCGTTGGCTCGCCACCGCTCGCCTTCACCTTCGGCCTCGGCGGTCTGGCGGTTTTTCCGCTGCGCTTCGGCGCCACGGCGACGCTGCTTGAGAATGCCTCGCCGGCCAACATGGTCGACATCATCGAGACCTACAAGGCGACGCTCTGCTTCACCGCGCCGACCGCCTATCGCGCCATGATGCGGGCGATGGATCAGGGAGCCGATCTCTCGTCGCTGCGCATCGCCGTCTCCGCGGGCGAAACGCTGCCGGCTCCGGTCTTCGAGGAGTGGACGCGCAAGACCGGCAAGCCGATCCTCGATGGCATGGGGTCGACCGAGATGCTGCACATCTTTATCACCGGCCGCATTGGTGATGCTCATCCCGGTATTACCGGGCGTCCGGTTACCGGTTACCAAGCCAAAGTCGTCGATGACAACATGAAAGAGGTCGAGCGCGGGAGCGTCGGGCGGCTGGCGGTGCGCGGGCCGACGGGTTGCCGGTACCTCGCCGACAAGCGGCAGACCGATTACGTCCGTGAGGGTTGGAATCTGACCGGCGACACTTTCATGCAGGACGAGCAAGGGCAATTCCATTTCGTCGCTCGCGCCGACGACATGATCGTCTCCGGCGGCTACAACATCGCCGGGCCGGAGGTCGAGGCGGCGCTCTTGCAACACGCCGATGTCGCCGAATGCGCGGTGGTCGCGAAGAGTGACAGCGAGCGCGGACATATCGTGGCAGCCTATGTCGTGCTTCGCGCGGGTGTCGCCGGTGACGCGGACTGCGTCAAACGTCTGCAAGATCACGTGAAGGCGGCGATCGCGCCATACAAATATCCGCGCGCCGTCAACTTCATCGACGCTTTGCCGAAGACGCAGACCGGCAAGGTGCAACGCTTCAGATTGCGGCAGTAGGTCACCATGAGCAGCGCCGATTTCAAGTTCTTGCAGCCGAAGGCCTGGGCCGAGCCGCAAGGCTATGCCAATGGCATCGCCGCGGAAGGGCGTCTTGTGTTCATTGCCGGGCAGATCGGCTGGGATGCCAACGCGAAGCTCGTCAGCGACGACTTCGTCGCGCAGGTCGAGCAGGCGCTCAGGAACATCGTCGCCGTGTTGGCGGAGGCCGGCGGAGCGCCGTGCCATCTCACGCGATTGACCTGGTTCGTGACCGACAAGGCAACCTATGTTGCGCGTCGGCGCGATATCGGCGACGTCTATCGGCGCGTCATCGGTAAGCATTATCCGACAATGGCGCTTTTGGTCGTCGCCGGGCTTTTGGAAGAGGGCGCTCAGGTCGAGATCGAGGCGACGGCGGTTATTCCTTCGAGGTGACTGAAGCTGGAATTTCTGAAGGGAGCCGAGCCGCAGGTCCTCCGCTGGCCCGTCGGCCTAGAGCGTGCAAACGACGCCGGCCGATCGGAGCCTTGAGCGCCTGACTCTTCGTTTGCTATATTCGGGTTGTTTGCGCAACTTTAAATTTTATTATGCATCTACGTACAACTGATTCTCTTCACGCATGACGTGCACGCGTGACTGGCATGAAGGCCGGCACGTCGCCAAGACGCAAGGATGTATGTTAACGCCCGTACCTCAGAGTGGAACGCCATGAGCCCGAGCGGTCACACCATCCCAGCGTCTGCGGACAAAACCACGCGCCGCACGATCGCCTTCCTCAATTGGGCGCATGCGATCGACCACTTCGTGCTGCTGATCTATCCGACCGTTGTGATCGGCCTGGGAACGGTGTTTCACCGCTCCTACAGTGAGTTGATTGCGCTCTCGACCGCCGCTTTTGTCGCCTTCGGCATTTTCTCGCTGCCGGCCGGCTGGCTCGCCGACCGCTGGAGCCGGCGCAATATGATGGCCATGTTTTATATCGGTTGCGGGGTGTCGTTGGCCGGCGCTGCCGCCGCGCAGAACCTGGAGAGCATGGCCGTGGCGCTGTTTGCGGTCGGCATGTTCGCCTCGATCTATCATCCGGTCGGAATGGCGATGCTGATCGAGGCCTCGCAGGCGCGCGGGCGGACGCTGGCGTTCAACGGCGTCTGCGGAAATCTCGGCGTTTCATTGGCCGCCGGCGTCAGTGCTCTGCTCGCGACGTGGCTCGGCTGGCGAGCCGCGTTCCTGGTTCCGGCCGTGCTCGCGGTGGCGACCGGTATTCTCTACCTGCGGATGATGCCTGACGACGGTAAGCATGCAAAGCACCGCAAAACCGTGCCGGCCGTGCCGCTAACCCCGAAGCTGGCCGTGGTTCTGTTCGGGCTTTTTGTCGTTATCGCGCTGACCGCAGGCACCGTTTTCAATCTGCTGACCATTGCCTTACCGAAGATCGTAGACGAGCGGCTCGCCGCCCACGTGCCGCTGCTGCTCGCCGGCGGCGTCGCTACCGCCGTATTGATCTGTGGCGGGATTGCACAACTCGCCGTCGGACGGCTGGTCGAGCGCTTTTCGGCGCACGGTATGTTTGCGGCCATCACTGGTCTCGGCTTCGTCGGCAATCTCTGGGCCGCCTATGCTGACGGCATTCCGCTGATGATCGCGCTCGCCGTCGCGATCGCAGCCATCTACGGGCAGATAACGGTCAATGACATCGTGCTGGCGCGCTACACCGCCGATGCCTGGCGCGGTCGCGTCTACGCCGTGCGTTATTTTCTGCTGTTCATCAGCGCGGCGACGGCGGTCGGCATGATCGCTTATCTGCACGAGCGCGGCGGCTTCGCGCTAGTGCTTGGCGTCGACGCAGCCGTCGCGCTGGCCATGTTCGTTGCAACTGTAGCGCTGGCGTTGATGGTGACCAGCGTGGAAAACCGCCAAGCGGCGGCGCAAGCCGCCGAATAGGCCCGGCGATCAGAATAACACGGGAATGAGGTTTTCGACCTGGGCGCCGGTGCGCCTCTTCACGCGCGCAACGATGCGGTCGCGATGGCAGGCTTCCGGATTGCGGCAGTAGCAGAGCAGAGCAACCCGCTCACCGGATTTGACGAGGGCAACCAACTCATCCAGCGCGGCTTTCGCCTCCGGCTGTTTGATCTGGGCCTCATAGATGCGCCAAAGCGTCTTGAGATCGCCGGAATGCGCCGCCCGGCGGCCCTCGGCCGGTGTGCCGAGCTTTTGCAAATGAAGGTAGCGGATGCCGGCTTCTTCGAGGGCGGCGGAAAGCGCCCGTTTGGAGAAGCCGGACCGGCGCGAGGCCGCGATCGCGCGGACATCGACCAGGAGCTCGATCTTCGCGTCCGTGAGCTCCTTCATCACGGCGGCTGGCGTGGCCTTCTCGTAGCCGATCGTGAACAGCGTCGTCATGGCCGTTCCCGCATGCTCACCCGACCCGCTCGATTAACGCCATGGCCGCGGCCGGCGCGCGCACTTTGGCCTCATGGATGAAATATATGAATACGTCACGTGGTGCTTTCTTCGCATGCATTGCATCGACGCGCGGCAGGTCGGCGGGTTCGCCGCCTTGCGCCCACGCCTTCGCGCGCGGGGCCCATTGATCGAGCGCCTTCGGTGGATAGCCTGCCTCGAGCCTTTCCTCGCCTTTTTGCAGCCGTGCATAGATAAAGTCGCCGGTGACGTCGGCGATGGCGGGATAAGTCGCGTGCTCAGCGAAGACGACGGGAATGGAAAATTTGCGCAGCAGCGCGATGAATACCGACGTTTTGAAGCTGTCGTGGCGTACCTCGACGACGTGCCGCAACTGACGGCCGTCGAATGCCTTGGGCAAAAGCTCGAGAAAGGCACCGAAATCCGCCTCGTCGAATTTCTTGGTGGGCGCGAATTGCCAGAGCAGGGGTCCAAGATGGTTGCCGAGTTCGGTCACGCCGGACTCGAGGAAACGCTTGATGGAATCGCCTGCTTCCCCGAGCACGCGCCGGTTGACCGCGTAGCGCGGTCCCTTCAGCGAAAAGACGAAATCCTCGGGCACCTGATCGGCCCAGGAGCGGAAGGTCTTAGGGGATTGCGTGCGGTAGAAAGTGCCGTTGACTTCGATCGACGTCAGGTGCTGCGCCGCATATTCGAGTTCGCGCGCGTGCGGCAGGCCCTTGGGATAAAATACACCGCGCCAGGGCTCGTAGGTCCAGCCGCCGATGCCGGTGTAGATTGTTCCCCTTTTGAAAGCCATGGCGTCGGGGCGCTGCTGTTCAGTTTGCAGGTAGGCCGGCATAGATAGCCGACAGCGCAAGCTCGAGGCCTAGGTCATTAATGCGAATGGCCTGATCCGGCCCCTCAACAACTTGCGGGCCCGGCGCAAACCCGCCGTGGCCGCGCAGCCAAGCCCAGGCCTTCGGCTCATCTTGACCGAGGACGAGATAAGCTCGCAGGCTTGTCATTTGCAGATATTGGGCGGCCTTGTCGCCGAGATCGATTTCGGCCATCGACGGCGAGAGGACCTCGGCGACAAGCACCGGCGAGGTTGCCGTGTAATCTTTCCCACCGCCGCCGACTGCATCGACCACAATGTCCGGATAACGCAGCGTTTCCGGCTCGGAGTCGAGGCCGAATTCCGTGATCACTTGCCAATGCCCCGGGTCGAGTTGGTTGCGTAGGAGGAGGTAAATGTTTCCAACGATGAGCCCATGGCGGCGCGAAAATCCTAGCAGCATCACAACGCGCCCCCTGACAAGCTCGTAATGGCCCTCGCGAGCTTGCATCCACGCGAGGAAAGTGGACTTGTCCATATGAGTCGGCAGGTGGGCGTTCATGGTGCGCCTCTCATACTGGATTCGACGTGACGTTACCTGATCCTCAGTTCAACATGTTTTTTGAGAGCATGGAACGCACTTTCAATTTGGTCCGTCCGAGAGGCATGGTCCAGCCTGAAAAGGCGGTCGATTTGCTCGCGTGGTTTGTTCATTCGGCGCGCCAGCTCGGCACGGGTGCCGACATCGGAATTTCGCAAGGCGATGTAAAGCTGCACCTTCAGCTCTGTCATGAGGGGGAGCTTCACCCATAAGCCTTTGTGCCTTGCAACTTGCGTTTGCGTTGCCGATGGCGGAATGTCTTGCCCATCGCTGATCCGCGCGGCGATAGCTTCCTCGATCGCATCCAACGCGTTTCGGCACGCGCCGTCTTCGTCGTTCCTTTCCGAAAACGTGGTCACCTCGGGAAATGCCGGACATGTGACAAGGTCGGCATTGTTATCGTCAGATTCAACGTGCAGGAGATAGATCATTTCAGTCCCAAGTCCTTCTTGATCTTATTGACAAGACCGGTCCCGAGTTCCTTGCTTTGACCGTGCATCGGAATTTGCGATTTTCGTTCTCCCCGACGGACGGTCGAGTGCCCGCTGCCGCCCTTATGCGTCTCGAAGGTGCAGCCGCGCTCGGCTAAGCATTTTTTCAGCTCTGCCGCCCGCATCTACATAGGGTATACAACACTTCTGTTGAAGTCCACACATCTGTGACTTTGTTGCTGGTGACCGTGTCACCAAAAAAAGAGGCCGCCTTTCGGCGGCCTCGATTGTCGTTGCGTGGCTTTGCAGGATCAGAAGTCCATCCCGCCCATGCCGCCGCCGGGCATCGCCGGGGCCGCTTCCTTCTTCTTCGGAAGCTCGGCAACCATCGCCTCGGTGGTGATGAGCAAGCCCGCGACCGAGCCTGCATTCTGCAGCGCGGCGCGCACGACCTTGGTCGGGTCGATGATGCCCTTGCTCACCATGTTGACGTACTCGCCGGTCTGGGCGTCGTAGCCGTAGGCATACTGGTCTTTCTCCAGCATCTTCCCGACCACGACCGAACCGTCGGCGCCGGCGTTCTGCGCGATCTGCCGCGCCGGCGCCTGGATCGCTTTGCGCACGATCTCGACGCCATGTTTCTGGTCGTCGTTCTGCGTCCTGACGCGCTTGAGCGCCTCGACCGCGCGCAGCAGGGCGACGCCGCCGCCCGGCAGGATGCCTTCCTCGACCGCGGCGCGGGTCGCGTGCATCGCGTCGTCGACGCGATCCTTGCGCTCCTTCACCTCGACCTCGGTGGCGCCGCCGACACGGATCACCGCCACTCCGCCGGCGAGCTTCGCCAGCCGCTCTTGCAGCTTCTCACGGTCGTAGTCCGAGGTGGTCTCCTCGATCTGCGCCTTGATCTGCGCCACGCGGCCTTCGATGTCGGCCTTCTTGCCGGCGCCGTTGACGATCGTGGTGTTCTCCTTGTCGATCATCACCTTCTTGGCGCGGCCAAGCATGTTGATGGTGACGTTCTCGAGCTTGATGCCGAGGTCTTCCGAGATCGCCTGGCCGCCGGTGAGGATGGCGATATCCTGCAGCATGGCCTTGCGGCGATCGCCGAAGCCCGGCGCCTTCACGGCCGCGACCTTGAGGCCGCCGCGCAGCTTGTTGACGACCAGCGTCGCCAGCGCCTCGCCCTCGACGTCCTCGGCCACGATCAACAGCGGCTTACCGGTCTGCACCACCGCCTCGAGCAGCGGCAGCAACTCTTGCAGGCCCGACAGCTTCTTCTCGTAGATGAGGATGTAGGGGTCCTCCATCTCGGTGCGCATCTTGTCGGCATTGGTGATGAAGTAGGGCGAGATATAGCCGCGGTCGAACTGCATGCCCTCGACCACGTCGAGCTCGGTCTCCAGGCTCTTTGCCTCTTCGACGGTGATCACGCCCTCGTTGCCGACCTTCTTCATCGCCTCGGCGAGGAAGCGGCCGATCTCCGAGTCGCCGTTGGCCGAGATGGTGCCGACCTGAGCGATCTCGTCATTCGACGTGACCTTCTTCGAGTTCTTCTTGAGATCTTCGACGATGGCATCCACCGCGAGATCGATGCCGCGCTTCAAGTCCATCGGGTTCATGCCGGCGGCGACCGCCTTCGAGCCTTCCTTCACGATCGCCTGCGCCAGCACGGTCGCGGTGGTGGTGCCGTCACCGGCGAAGTCGGAGGACTTCGAAGCGACCTCGCGCACCATTTGCGCGCCCATGTTCTCGAACTTGTCGTCGAGCTCGATCTCCTTAGCGACGGTGACGCCGTCCTTGGTGATGCGCGGCGCGCCGAAGCTCTTGTCGAGCACGACGTTGCGGCCCTTGGGGCCGAGAGTCACCCGCACCGCATTGGCGAGGGTATCGACGCCGCGCAGCATCCGGTCGCGGGCGTCGGTAGAGAATTTGACGTCCTTAGCAGCCATGTTTTGCTTCCTTTAGGTTCGATCCTCATCCTGAGGAGCGCCCGAAGGGGCGCGTCTCGAAGGATGAAGTGGGTTGACTCGTTGCCCTCATCCTTCGAGACGCCTGCCTTCGGCAGGCTCCTCAGGATGAGGATTGCCGTCAGGCGGCCTTCTTCTTGGCGGCGGTCTCTTCGATCACCCCCATGATATCGCTCTCTTTCATGATCAGGTACTCGACGCCGTCGAGCTTCACCTCGGTGCCCGACCATTTGCCGAACAGCACGCGGTCGCCGACCTTCACGTCGAGTTCGACCAGCTTGCCGGCCTCGTCGCGGCCGCCGGGGCCAACGGCAATGATCTCGCCCTGGCTCGGCTTTTCCTTGGCAGTGTCCGGAATGATGATGCCGGCGGCGGTCTTCTCCTCGGCATCGATGCGCTTGACGACGACACGGTCGTGAAGCGGGCGAAACTTCATGGCAGTCCTCCTAACGTTTTGGAAAGATTATGCTTTCGGCTTCTGGCCGGACCCCCTGCCAGCGCCGTGCCGCGGAGATAGGACGGCATTTTTGGGGCCGCAAGAGGTGTCCGGCAAATTTTTAGCACTCCTCTTCCTGGAGTGCCAACAAATTCAATAGAGTTCACGCGTCAGTGACATTCGGGAGCGGCGGGGAACCCGAAATACCGTCTTGTCGTTTCCAAGCTCCCGGCCTGAGGCCAGGCGGGCAGGGTTGTTAGCACAGTTAGATATCTGCTGCTAACGTCCTGAATTAACAGCATTTGTTTTACTTTTTCGGCTTGCAATGGGAGGATGCCGGGATCGAAAACTTGCTGTCCGAGTCGTGACGGAGGACGGGATGGTTTCGCGGGATTTGATCAAACAGCTTAATGGTTTCGGTTTGACCACGGCGCACATTCTCTACCGGCGGCCGGACCATCATTGGCTGCTCCAGTCCTACGTCTGGCAGAACTACGATCTGTTCCCGGATTTTCCCGAGTTGCAGCGCTTTCTGCAATTCTGGCAGGAGAAGCTCGACGGTCCGCTGCATTCGGTCCAGGTCGCCCACTGCAAGCTCGTGAAGCCCGCCGAGCTCAAGCCGATCGCCGGTGAGTTCCGGCTGCATTGAGGGTGCCAAGGCAGAATGGGTTGAGCAAAGCGAAACCCATCGCTGCATCCGGTCTGAATGAGACCATCCTACTGTGAGCGATTCGGTTATGGCCGCGATCTCGTTCGGCGCGGCAATCATGACCTGTTCTCCGGGACTTTGCGCGACCGCCGGCGGGGCGCCGTTTCTCGCCGCCCGTTAGGCGCCGCAGAGGCCTTCGGAATATCGCGGGCGGCCCGTGGCAGAGGGCGGCGATCGATGCACTCGCGCCAATGCGTGAAGGCTAAGAACTCATCGGGGAGGCGCTCGCAGAATTCCTCAAAACTTAGGCCTTTCGCCTTGGCGGCGAACATGCAGCGGCCGCCCTCAATGACCTCGGGCGCAAGCAGCGGCGCCAGCGTGTCGAGACATTCGGTGGGATCGCCTTTGCAGCCGCCAGCGCGCCAGCATGCGCGCTTCGCGCACAAGCGCCACAACGAATACAGGTTACTGACGGCGCGGTGGATCGCGACGCGCGCGGCGGGCGGGAGGCGTTCTTCGCCGCAGGGAAATTCGGAAGTCTCGTGCGGGGTGTCCATGTGGTGTTGCATCGAAGCGGTATTCATGCGGGTAAGCTCCATCGTTCCCGCGGCGCGGCTGCGCCCGGGCTTTGCGGGTTGGCCCTCGTCTTGAGAGACGAGGGGGACGGCGCGCTAAGCGGCGCGGGGCCGTTCCTTATGTCACGCGGCTGTTTTAAAGGCCTCGTGGCGCCTCCCGGCGCGCCGTCTCGGCGTTTATGCGGCCGCCGGGCCCGCGCTTTTCGGCCTGCCTCCGGCTTTCCGGTTGCGACCCCTTGTGGGGCTCGCGCGCGGAAGCCTCGGGCAGGCCTTGGCGGCCCGCCGATCAGTGAGCTCCTCGCGGGGGGTCGTAGTGCCCCCCGGGGCGGAGCCCGGCGCCGCCCGAGTGCGTGCCCTGCGAAGGCACGCCCGCGGGCGCCGAACCCACCCCCACGAGCCGGCGCAACCGGTTCGCGTCCCCTCGAAGGGGCGGACGGATTTGGGTATAGATTCTTTTAGGAATTTTGTCCAGAAGGCGAAGGAAAATAATCTGATCGATTTGTGAGTCGATCGTGAGACATTGGCAATGGCCGCCAAAGCTCATAGTTTCGGGCCACGTTGGGGACGGGTGGCTTGAAGACGACACGCTATTTCGAGGAGCAAGTCCTGCGCAAACGTCCCTACCTACAGCGCGAGTGGTGTCGCGAGGTGATCGCCAGACCGCTTCGTCGTGAAATCCAGAGCGATGGCCGGATTCGCTTTTGGGGTAAAATTCAACGAGCGGGTGAGACTCGACCGCGGTTTCTCAGGGTTGTTACATTGGACGACGGAGAGACGATCCACAACGCGTTCTTCGACCGGAATTTCCGTGAGGCCGAGCCATGAAGCTGCACTATTATCCGGAGACGGACAGCCTCTATATCGAGCTCAAGAGCGCACCGGGAGCCGAGACGCGGGAAATCGTCGAAGGGCTCGTGGTCGACTTCGACGCAAAAGGTGACGTGGTCGGCCTCGACATCGATCACGCATCCCGCAAGCTCGACCTCTCCAAGATCGAGACCATTGCCCTGCCCGCGGTGCATGCGGCGGAGTGACGGAAGCAAGCCGGTCGGCGTGTGCCTTCGCCTACCCTCAACCACTCCGGATTTATTCAGGGGCGGTCAAGGGCGGGGCGATCTCGCCGGCTGAAAATCGCCTGCGCCGGCGGACGCGGCGGCTGGCCGCAGCGGCGGCGAGCACGGGCGCAGACAGTTTCTCGTAAAGCATGAACAGGTGCTCGACGCGCTCACGGTCGCTCGCAAACGGTTCCTTCCGATAGAGCCTATCGACTGCTTGGTCCAGCGCGCGATGGGCACGGCGCAAGTCGGGCGGCATGGCGTCGGGATCGTAAAGATCGGCGAGGGTCGATTCCGGATGATTGGCGCGCGCGTCGAGCACGGCCTGTGCCAAGGTGCAGATTCTCTCTCTCTCTCTCTCTCTCTCTCTCTCTCTCTCTCTCTCTGCGTCAATTTGCAGCCAAGGGAAGGGATTGTAGACGATACCGATAGAATAACGGTATCGGCTCTCGAGCCGGCCGCCGATATTGCGCAACCAAGCCATGTGCATGCGTGATGTGATCAAGGCGAAATCCCACAGGTCAGCGTTCTCGATGATGCGAACGAGGTTGCTCGGGATTGTCGGTGGTTCGAGCCAGCCGATCGGCACATAATCGCGACGCTCGGAACTGACCTCGGGAATTGCAAGGAAAGGCGAACGCGGAATAACATTCACGTGATATGCCGTCGGCGTGGCGGCAAGCAGAACCGTGCCGGGGCTGCGGGTTCGCCGCTCACGCTCACCGCGATCTATTGCCTTTCTGGATGGGATTTCTCCGCGTCGGTAGCGGGCGACACGGTGCACGCGATCCATAACGTGCGGCAATGCGCGAAGGGCAGCAGGCGATGCGTCTTGCAGCGCAAGTATATATCGAATGTCGCCGTTGATAAATTCCTCACTGCCAATGTACGGGTGTATGAACCTGGCGGCGGCGGGCTCCTGCATCAGAAATTCTGAACGCTCTTGCTCAGTAAAAATGTAGTAGCCACCATCAATCGGCTTCGATCCAATGATTGGACGTTTAACGTCCTTAAGCGGCCGGTTGGTCTCTTCGACGACCAAATGTCGGTTTGCAGTCGCGAGGCATCGAACAGATACGGCGACAACGCTGTGTGGACACTCGTCACCGGCTCGCCATCAATACTTTCGTATGAAAATAGCCTCTTCTCCTTTGGCTCATCGGCACGCTTGGTTAAGCCGACAATGACACAGTGAACGTGGGCGCGCCCGCGCGCGTCGGAATACCACTCGAAAGTACGGTGCGCGAATGCGATCTCCAGGCCGTAGCGGTCGAACAATATCGGCCAAAGTTGTGCGACCTGCTCACCTTGGGTAACGGAATTGGTCGCGACAAAGGCGATATGTGCAGTACTGTTGCGAATGTAAGCGCCGGCTTTGACAAACCAGGCGCAGACGTAATCGAGTGAGCCGCCCGAGCCGCCGAGCCCAGCGATGCGCCGGACTTGCACACGCTGTGCTTCGCTCTGGTACTTCGAGCCCGAGAACGGCGGATTGCCGAATATGTAGGAGCATTTCTCTGGTTCAAGCACATCCGCCCAATCGATTTCCAACGCGTCGGCATGTCGAATATTGGGAGAAACGCGGAGCGGAATGCGCAGATAATTTTGCCCAAAGTTCCCCGAGAGGCGAACATTCATAATGTGGTCAGTCATCCACATCGCCACCTCGGCGATGCGGACGGGAAATTCTTCGCTCTCTATTCCATAGAATTGATCGACATTGATCTTGGTATAGAGGCCTATGTCGGTCACACGCTGCTCGGGAGGGTGAAGTTCGCGCAATAGTGCGGTTTCGAGCTCGCGCAATTCGCGATAGGCGATTACCAGGAAATTTCCGCAGCCGCACGCGGGGTCGAAGAAGGTGAGGCGGGCGAGCCTTTCATGAAAATCTTCCAGCGCCTTACGGCGGCCGGTGTCGCGGCGCGCTTTGAGCCGCGCGAACTCGGCCTTGAGGTCGTCCATAAACAGCGGTTCGATTAGACTAGTTTCAGAATGTTCTTTTCCGAGGTGTAATGCGCGCCGCGCCGCCGCCGTTCGGCGCGATCCATCACCGATTGAAACAGCGAGCCGAAAATGGCCGGGGAAATAACCTCCCACCGAAATCCGCAGACGTTGAGCAGCTTCTCGCGCATGTCGCGATTAAACGAGGGAAGCGGAAGCCGCTCTTTGAACAGATCGCCATTAATATAGTCGAACTGCTTCAGTTCTGCGCTGAGCGTTGCCTCCCTCCCAGGGTTAGGCGTATCGAGTACCTGAAAGAGCTGACCCAGCATTGGGCCTAAATCCGCCCCATCCTCACGCGTGTTCTTGACATAATCCTCGAAAATGCCGAGCGGCTGGAAAATTCCGGTGTCATCCGCGAAAAGGCAAAACAGCAGGCGCACGAGGAATCGTTCGAGTGCATGCCCCTTATAGCCCGACGCCTCAAGCGCGTCGTGGAGCGCGCCCATCATCTCCGAAGCTTGGATATTGGCGGGGTCCTGGTCTCGGAAGACGCGCCGCTCTTGGCCGACGATGAAGCCGAAATCCTGAACGTGATCCGGCAGTTCTGCGAGCGTGAATCGCCGCGGCTTATCGGGGTCGATGTCGAGGTCGTACAGCTCGAATGCTGGAAATCGGAAAGCAAAATATAACGCGGAAGCTCGTGCTCCTTCAGGCCGGGAAAGTAATCGAGCGCCTGTTTGCGCGCGGGCGTGAGATCGCGGCCGGCAGACTTCTGTTCGACAAGCAGCTTTCCCTTCCAGAACACGTCCAGAAAGCCGCGCTTGCTCTCGGGCAGGTTGACGCCGAACTCAAAGCTCGCGACACGGCGGCGCGTAACACCGAATAGCTCAAAAATTCGTTATAGAAAGTCTGCGTCTCGCCGCGCTCGTAATGGGCGTCTTTCCATTCTTCCGCGAATTTTGCCGCGCGGGCACGGATGTCATTCCAATCGAGGCGCATTGTCGCCCTCTCATTTCCCGGACAGCGACTTTATCGCGCGCGGCCTAGTGAGGCCAATTGCTCGCCCGCCAATCGCGCGCGCCGTGGATAACCCGCTCGCATCACGATGACTTTGGGCGCGGGAGCAGCACGTAGGCTGTGCAGCAAATAGCTCTTTTTCAGGTCGAGGGTCGAAGGTGCCTTTGCCACGAATCGCTCGCGGTCAGCGGTCCGGCCTCGTGAACTTGTGCGTTTCTGTACAGTTAGCTTATTGGAAAGTGAACGAGAGGTCGTTTTCGCGCTCCATATGCAACGCTTTGCTCGGTGCGCGGCAAGCCACAATTGCTGGCGATCCCGTTGAGGCGCCTGCTGCGATTTCACCCCCCGATCAGCGCCTCGATTTTCGGCAGCATGCGTCGGCCGCCGTCGCGGGCGCGGAATTTGTGCGGCGGCAGTTTCCATTGTGTGTAGAGTGCGCCGTTCGCTTTGGCGGCGCAGGCCGGATCGAACCCACCCCGCGGTCGAAAATTCAGAGACCGAACCACTCGAAGGCGCTTTGGGTCAGCATGCTATCGAGTTCGGTCAATGTTTCCGCGGCCTCGTAATGATTGACGCCCGGCACTTCCATCAGCCGGCAATTGCCGAAGCGGCGCTGCCACATTTCAGCAAATAAACGCGCCTGTTGCTTGAATTCCGGCGTCTCCAATTCTCCATGCGCAATCAGCACCGGTGGCCCGGCGGCGGGCAGGTTTCGGCACGGGCTGTTGCGGAGCTCCGCTGCCCGATCGAGCTTCAGCATCTGATTGCGGTAGCTCAGGCGAACGGGTTCGAGGTCGTAAATGCCGCTGAGCAGCACGGCGCTGCGGATCATATCTGCCGGCAATCCAAACAATTTCGGCCAGTCCGTGACCAGGCCCATGCCGGCCAAGTGACCGCCGGAGGAATGACCCATGAGATGCAGCCGGTTGCGATCGCCGCCAAAGTCTTCGATGTGCTGCCACACCCAGGCGATGGCGGTCCGCACCTGCGCGACCATTTCATCGAGGCTTCCGGCCGCCGGCATCCGGGTAAAGCCGACCGGGACGTAGAGCGCGCCACGCGCGGTGAACGTCTCGGCCGCAAAGCTGCTGCGGGCAAGATCGAGGTGCTGCCAAGCGCCGCCATGAACGAAGATGACCACCGGCCGCAATTTTCCGTCGTTCGCTTCGGCGGGCCGGAATACGTCGAGCCGCTCATCGGGTAGGGGCCCGTAACGAACGCCGCCCACATGTTCGACCCGCGCCCGTACCGCTTCGCTCGCCTGGATGTACCAATCGAGATAGCGCCGGGGGTCAGCGACCTGCGCCTGATTGTTGTAATGAAAATCCAGCGCCTGCTGGTCCATGTCTCCGTAGACGTAACGCAACAACGCCTCCCTCGCGACTATCCGTCGCTACGACGTACGGCAGAAAATCGCCCCAATATCCATTTGCGTCGCCGGCGCGGCGAAGCTAGGCTTTACTAAACTGTTTAGTAAGGCGGCTCAATCAGGGCCGCTGCGCGGGAGGATTGTTTGGGCCAGCCGGCGATTGCATTTTCGTCAGTCAAGCTGCGGCTGGGCGGGAGCGTTATCTACGACAATCTCAGCTTCGAAGTCGGCGCCGGCGAATTCGTCTGCCTCCTGGGTCCATCCGGCTGCGGGAAATCGACCGCGCTGCGCCTGATCGGGGATCTAATGCCTTGGCAGGGGGGCGACGTCCGGGTCGAGGGGCTTGCGCCGGCGCAAGCGTGGGACAGGCTCGCGTATGTCTTTCAGGCGCCGCGTCTGCTGCCGTGGAAAAGCGCGTTGGATAACGCTGCATTCGGCCTTGAAATGCGCAAACCCGACCAAAGCGCCGCCGTGCGGCGCCAGCGGGCCAGCGACGAGTTGGCGCGCGTCGGTCTCGCCGCAGATGCCCATAAGATGCCGGCTGTCCTCTCGGGCGGCGAACGTCAACGAGTCTCCATCGCCCGCGCCCTCGCACTCGATCCTGCCATCGTGCTGATGGACGAGCCCTTCTCCGCGCTCGACCACAATACGCGGACGCGGCTGCGCCAGCAGATCGTCGAGCTATGGCAGGAGACGCGCAAGACCGTGCTGTTCGTCACTCATGACATCGAGGAGGCGATCTATCTGGCCGACCGCATCATCATGCTGTCCGACAAGCCCGCGACGGTGCGCGAAATCGTCGAAGTATCCGCGGCGCGCCCGCGGGACCTTGAATCCGACCCGCAGCTGAAGGAGATGCGGTCGCATCTCATTTCCACTTTTGAAGCTATTGAGAACCAGCACCAGGAGGAGCAGCCCGCATGATTCACAGGACCTTCTTACGACGCGGTCTCGCCGCATTGGCCGCCGCCGCTTTGCTGCAGTTCGCAAGCCCCGCCAGCGCGAAGGAGGTGGTCACTTTCGGCTATCTCGGCGATCCCTCGCATGAGGCGGTGCTGTGGGCGCTACGCCACGGCAAGGTCAAGTCAGACACGATCGAGGTGAAGGCCACCGGATTGAGGATTCCCGCGTTGATCCAGGCGACCTCGGCGCGCACTTACGACGTGATCGAAACCGCCGCCATGGCGATTCCGCGCGCTCGTTCGCACGGGCTCGACCTGCTCATCCTCGGACCCGCTCTGCGCTACCACAAGGCCGGCGAGGGCTCCGGAATCTGGGTGAAGAACGATAGTCCGATCAAAACCGTCGCCGACCTGAAGGGCAAACGGTTGGCGGTCTACTCGATCGGCTCCGCCGGTATCACGCTGGTGCGCATCGCGCTGCACGATGTCTATGGCCTCGATGTCTCGCTCAAAGGCGGCGATCTCCAGTTCGTGGAGATGCCGGCGCCGGCGATGCCCGCGGCTCTGGCAACGGGCAAAGTCGACGCGGCGACCCTCATTCACGCCCAGGCCTTTAAGGCCATGAAAACCCATGAGTTCAGGGTGATTGCGCAAACCGCGCATGGTCTGAGCGAGAAGTACGGGTTGCGCATGGTTTCCGCCGTGCTCGCAGGTTACGCCGACAAGCTGAAAGCCAAGCCGGAGATCTACCGGGAATTCCAGCGCGTGCTGTACGCATCCATGGAATATGCCCGGCAACACCCGAAGGAAGTGTTCACCGCGGTCGGCAAGCAGTTCAACATCGATCCTGATTTCTTCAAGGTGTGGTTCACCCGCTTTTCGGATTTTCCCGTGGTCATGTCCGATCAGGATTCGAAGGCGATTGCGTTCTTGTGGAAACACGCCAAGGAGCTCGGCATCCTGAAGGACTATCCGCCGGTGGAGCAGACCGTCTGGGATAAGGCGCTGCGCGCGGACGACGTGAAGAAGTGAGCGGCACGCAATCGACTCGGCATGATGGATGGGCGCGGCTGACAGCAGACGCGCCCGTCCACCCCGTCATTCGGCGCTTTGGGCGCATGCGACTGACAGCGAATACGCTCGCCCATCTTTTCACATTGGCCATGCTGCTGCTGTGGTGGGGCTATTCGCAGATCATCCCTTCGTATCAATTGCCGGGCCCCTGGCCTGTCGCGCGGCGGATCGCCGGCTTTTTCACCGATCCGAGCGACGCAGCCCAGCTCGGCCTCTCGCTGCTGCACGTGACCGTCGCCATCGGCATCGCCTTTGTGGCGGGCTGCGTGCTCGCCGCGCTGGCGCATTACGTATGGCCGCTGCGCATGCTGATCGACAATCGGCTGACGCCGCTCCTCAACGCCTTTTCCGGAATCGGCTGGCTGTTCATTGCCATGCTATGGTTCGGGCTCAACGGCGTCACCGTGGTGTTCGCCGTCACCATGATCCTGGTGCCGTTCACGGTCATTAACGTGCGGACGGGTTTGCAGGAGCTTAACGCCGAGCTGTTGGAGCTCGGCCGAAGCCTTACTCGCAACAAGGTTCGCCAGACCGCAAAAATCATCGTGCCGCTGCTGGTGCCCTATCTTTTTGCGGCATTGCGCACCAGCTTCGGGGTCTCGTGGAAAGTCGTGCTCACCGCGGAGTTGTTCGGCGGCAATGCGGGTGTCGGCTATCTGTTGAATGTCGCGCGGCAGGAGTTCGATACCGAGACGATCTTCGCCATCATCTTCTTCATTCTGATTTTCGTCGCGGCGGCGGAGATCATTCTGTTCCGGCCGATTCAACGCCGACTCGACCGGCGATTCGCCCGTGACTAAAGCATCGCCCCACATTCTGACGCAGCGGCTGATCGCCGAGGGCGCCTTCGTGCTCCTGCTTGTGATCTGGTGGACGGGCGCGCGCGGCATGCCGGCATTTGTTTTGCCGGGACCCGAGGACGTCCTTAAAGCCTTGTCCCGCTTCGTCACCGATCCTGGGACCGCCTACCACGCGATCGTGAGCTTTGCGCGAGTGGTCGTCTCGGTCGTCGTGGGGATGGTCCTGGCGCTCGCGCTTGCAGCGGCCGTACGCGCCGTGCCGATTCTGGAGGGAATTGTCGAGCGGCGGA
This sequence comes from Pseudolabrys sp., assembly GCA_035765795.1. GTDB lineage: Bacteria > Pseudomonadota > Alphaproteobacteria > Rhizobiales > Xanthobacteraceae > Pseudolabrys. The sequence goes on from DASTWX010000145.1 coordinate 17,502, forward strand.
TTTTGACTTTTCTCAACAGCTTTCCCTCGGTCGGTTGGGCCATTCTCGGCGTGGTCTGGTTTCAGATCTCCACGCCGACGGTGTTGTTCATCCAGACCGCGATCGTCCTGCCGTTTTGCCTCATCAACGCGCTCGCCGGCTTTCGGCAGATCGATCCCGAGCTCGACGAACTCGGCAGGAGCCTCACCCGCAGTCCCGTGCGGCGCTTCTTCAAGGTTACGCTGCCGCTGGTTGCGCCTTTTCTCGTCGCCGGATTGCGCGTTGCTTACGGTATCGGATGGAAGATATCGCTGGTCTCCGAACTGTTCGGCGCCTCCTCGGGAATTGGCTACCTGCTGATGCGCGCGCAAACGGTTTCCGATGCGGCCACGGTGTTCGCCTGCTGCATCGTCATCGTCATCATCTATGGCGTCACCGATCACATTTTTATCAAGCTGCTCGCCCGACGTTTTTCGGTCAACCAAGGAAGCCAGACATGATCAAGACAACGCTCGATAAAATCGGTCCTGCGCCGCGCGTCGCCGTCGAGCACGCCGGCCAGGGCGAACTGGTTGTCTTCCTGCACGGTATCGGCGGCAATCGCCTGAACTGGGAAGACCAGATGGAAGCGTGCGCCGCGCATTTCCATGCCGCCGCCTGGGACGCGCGCGGCTACGGGGACAGCGACGATTATGAGGGGCCGCTGAATTTCGGCAGCTATGCCGACGATCTTGCCCGCGTGCTCGATCATTTTGGCGCCGGCCGCGCGCATATTGTCGGATTATCGATGGGCGGCCGCATCGCCATGGATTTCGCCGCGCGCTATCCGCAGCGCTTGCTGACGCTCACTCTATGCGACACCCACAAGGGTTTTGCCGGTTTTTCCGAGGAGAAGAAGAAGGCCTTCATCGAGTCTCGCAAGGCGCCGCTAGTGGCCGGAAAGGAGCCGAAGGACATTGCCGAGCCGGTCGCGCGCACCTTGGTCGGCCCCAAGGCCTCGAAGGAGGCGTTCGCCAAGCTGGTCGACAGCATGACCCGGCTGCACAAGGAATCCTACATCAAGAGCATTGAAGCCTCGGTGACGATGGATGTGCGCAGCGACCTCGGCGCCATTAAAGTGCCGACTCTTGTCGTGGTAGGCAGCGAGGACCGGCTCACGACGGTGCGCATGGCGCAGGAATTAGCAGCCGAAATTCCCGGCGCCGAATTGACCGTGATCGACGATGCCGGGCACCTGGTGAATATCGAGAAACCGGCGGAGTTCAACGCGGCGGTCATCGACTTCCTGCGCCGCCATTCCGGGCGTGCGGCAGCATGACCGAGCGCGTACCGGTGCCGGGACGGCCGCGGCGGCCGCCGCATGCGGCCCGCGACCTTATCCTCAAGGCGGCGACCGAGGCCTTCGTCGAGCACGGCTTTAGCGGCACGAGCATCGAACAGATCGCGGCCCGCAGCGGCGTGTCCAAGCCAACGATCTACAGCCATTTCGACAGCAAGGAAGCTCTTTTCGTCGCCATCCTGAACTCGGTCTGCGACAGCTTTGTCGAACCGATCTTGGGACCGGGCGCGGACGCCGAGGAGCTCTCGGGCATATTATTGAAAATTGCCGCGCGCTATACGCGCGCTGTCTTGCGCCCGGACATCGTCGCTCTGCATCGGCTTTTCGTCGCCGAGGCCGAGCGTTT
>DASTWX010000146.1:0-28817 GCA_035765795.1 Pseudolabrys sp.
GGCAGGGCCCCGTTGGACTCTATGGATTCTATGCTGACCATGAACGATAACGCCCACAACCGCGCGCGCTTCCTGAACAAGTGAATTCCGTCGTGACAGACACCTCACGACAACCACTCATTGTTCTTCACCCCCCCCCCCGCAACTTCGCCGAGCGGTGCCTCGATCGTGCACACGAGCCCTTGCTGACGGAAATCGAGCCGCACCTCGCCGGCCAAGTCGTGCGCCAATCCGTGCTCGATCAGCCGCGAGCCGAAACCGCGCCGGTCGGGAACCGAAACCGGCGGGCCATCGCTCTCGCTCCATCGCAACCGGAAGGCCGGCCGGCCGTCGCTCACGACATTCCATTCGATCCGCACACATCCTGCATCATTCGAGAGCGCGCCATATTTCACCGCGTTGGTCGCGAGTTCATGCATGGCCATCGACAGCGTCAGCGCGGCTTTCGGCGTCAGCCTTATCGGTTCTCCGGCCATTTCCAAGCGCTTGGCGTGATCGCCGGCAAAGTAAGCGGCCATGGCGTCGGAGATAAGCTCCTGAATATCGGCGCCTTCCCAATGCTCGCGTGTGAGCACGTTGTGCGTCTTCGAGAGCGCCACCAGACGAGCCTCTATGGCGTGGCTCGCATCGTCCTTCGTCGCTGCCGTTCGCAGCGTCTGCGCTGCAATCGACTGTACGGTGGCGAGCGTGTTCTTCACGCGATGATTTAGCTCGTTCATCAGCAATTCACGATGCTCGAGATGCCGCTTGCGTTCGATCTGCCGGGCCGCCAGTTCGGCATAAACATCGAGCAGCCATAGTTCGCGCTCCGTCGGCCGGTAGGGCCGATCGAAGTAAGTCGTCAGCATGGCAATGACGGCGCCTTGCCGGTCGAGCAGCGGGGTCGATTGCGCGGCCTTGATCCCGTAAGGCGCCGCCGCCTGCGCGAGTTGCGCGAATTCAGGAGCGGCCTCCAGGTCTTCGACGAGGATCCGCTCGCGACGCCGCAGCGCCGCCGCGCAGGTAGTGAAGCCGTTGGCGTTGACCGACTGGAATTGCTCCATGAAAGCGCGGTCGAATCCGAGAGCGTCGACGAGACGTAGGGGGGGACTGCGCCCGTCGCAGATCTGAACGCTTGCCTTGTTGACATGCATCAGCTCGGCGACGGCGATCAACACCACGCGCATCATGGTGTCCACGTCGTCGTGCATCAACAACTGGCGGCTGAACGCGTGCAGCCGCTGCATCTCCTGCAATTGCTGACGCACGAATTTCTCGGCCCGCTCGCGCTCGATGGCGACGGCGGCGAGATTGGTCGCCGTATCGACCAACTCGGCGTCGGCGGGGTTCGGGTCGCGCGGGGAAGCGAAATACATGGCGAGCGAGCCGAGCGCCCGTCCGTCAGTCCCGCGTATCGGCGTCGAGCGGCCCGCGCGGATGCCGCAGGATGACATCAACGCGCGCCATTCATCGGCATAGCGGGTTTCGCTTGCCATGTCCGGCATCAAGATCGGCGTGCATCGATGAGCCGCCTCGCCGCACGACCCGAGATAAGGCGGCGTGATCGGCACGCCGTCTAGCGCCTGATGATAGGCCTCAGGCAGCCGGGGACCGCTGCCGCGGCGAAAATGCGCGCCGTCCTCGGTGACAAGCAAAATGCCACAGCGCATGCCTGGTTCCTGGCCTTCGATGAGCAACATGAGAGTGTCGAGGATTTCTTGGAGCGGCTTGCCGGTCGCCACCATCTCCAGGATTTTCCGTTGCGCGCGTTCCTTCTGTTCCGCCTGTTTGCGGGTGCTGATGTCGACGAGCATGTTGATGCCGCCGATGAGTTTTCCGGCGCTGTCGTGCAACGGCGTGGGAAATGGCATGAACGGGACGCGCGTGCCGTCAGGCCGCTCGGCGATCGCTTCGACGCCGCTGATGGGCCGGTTTTCCTTCAGGGCCACGGCCATTGGGCATTGATCGTGCGCCATCGGCCGGCCATCCGGCCGATGCAGCTTCCACGTGACGCACCATCGATCGCTGCCGATCTTCGGCTCGCGGCCGGCGAGTTCGACGGCGGCCTTGTTGTAGAACGTGATTAGCCCCGCCGCGTCCGTCGTGTAAACCGCCGCGGGCAACGCGGCGAGTATGTCCTTCAGGCGCTGCTCGCCCGCCGCCAGGTCCGCATTGAGCCGATCGACCGAGCGCCGCGCCTCGATCGCATCTTCCATCATGTTCAGGGCGGCGCGGCGGGCGTCCTCCGCGTCGTTCAGTTGCACCGCCTGGTAGGCGGCCGAGGCGAAGCGGCCGAGGCTTTCGAGCACCCGCAAGTCTTCCGCATCGAATTTGCGCGCGTCGCTGTGCGTGATCGCCCAGATCGTGCCGACCGGTTTACCGCCGACGTAGAACGGAACGAGCAGACCTTCTTCCGCCAGAGGAATCGCCGCGGACAGATAAGGGTAGCGCCGTTCCCAATGCGTGAACAAAAGCGCCTGGTTGCGGTCGAGGACATCGCCGCAAGGGCCGAAATCCCGCGGCGTGCCGCCACCGAGATGCGGTTTCCATGCACCGGCGATCGCTGCCCACTCGAAACTCTTGTCATCGTCGGCGAGCAGGCTCATGCCGGCGGAATCGGCGTGACACACGTCGAGGATCGTATCGGCGAGAGCCTGGAGGATAGTGCCGGGCGAATCGGCCAGCGCCTGGACGAGTACGATTAGCGCGCGGTTTTCCGACTCATAATCGGGCCGGCGTGAGGGGCGCCGCCGCAAGTCCTCCGTACGCAAGATCGCGTCCAGCGGAACGACGTCCTCGCGCGGGAGCACATCGGCGGTGCCGTTCCTAGCCATGGGGTTTCCTCCCCTCCCGCTTAAAGGCGAGCGGATACCGCGGCGGCTCTCCCAGCCGGCCGTGCAAGTCGTTGATCTCCTTCTTCAACTCGATCATCCGCATTTCGCGGCCGACCGCGGCTCGATTGAAACGGGCAAGCTCCTCGTTGCGGAGGCGGAGATCCGCTTCACTCTTCCTCAAACTCTCTTCCACACGTTTTCGTTCGGTGATGTCGATTGCGCCGATGACCGCGCCTCGGATGACACCCCTATCGTCGTGAATAGGAGTGGCGTGCGACAGTATGACGATCGAGGATCCGTCGTCGAAGCAGATGTCGAGTTCCTGGCCGTGGACCTCCTCGCCGCGCGCGGCGCGCTGCACAGGGAGTTGATCCGAGGAGAGCTCTTCTCCGTTGCAGAACACGCGGTAACCCGGTCGCGCGCCGACCGGCGCGGAAAGCGAGACGTTCGCATCGGGCGCAAGCCGCAGCAGTCGCGCGCCATACGCGTTGCCGAAGATCCGGCGCGCATCCGGATCGTGCGTGAACCAGACGGCGCTCGGAACGGTGTTGAGGACAGCCTCCAGACGCGCCGCATGCTGGCGCAACTCCTCTTCGGCCCGCGCGCGCTCAACCGCCGCCCAGGTGCGCTCGGCCGTATCCTGGACGAGAGCGACCTCCTCCATCGTCCAGACGCGCGGCGCCGACTGATGTACCCCGAACCCGGCCACCAGGCGGCCATCCTTGACGAGCGGAACGGCGAGATAAGCCCGGACGCCGAGCGCGTGCCAAACCGCTCGTTCCTCGTCCGTCGCCATGTCCGCTTCGGTATCGGAAGCCGTCACAGTGCGCCCCGCGCAAAAATTGCGCACGTCGGGGCCCAATCGCTCGGCGGCCACTCGGCCGACGGCGCTGGCCGTCTCCGCGTCGTGGTAGTCTCGTTGGACGACGACGTATTCCCGGCCGTCCTCGATTCGGAACTCGATATACATCGCGCGGCTGACGGCCAAATGGCGGCCCAGCAAGCGCGAGGCCTCCTCCTGGATCGCGGTGGGCTCGCCAAGCGGCCGGAGCGCGTCGCCGAGCTTGAGCAAAAATGCCTGCCGCGCCTCGGTTGCGCGCAGCCCTCGTTCCGCCTGCGAACGCTCGATGAGATCGGCGGCTTGCCTCGCCAGCACATCGAACCGGCGCAGCTCCCTCTCGCTCGGGTGGTGGGGCTTGCGCCAGTGCGTCGAGATCATTCCCAACACCCGGCCGGAGCGAGAGACCAACGGTGTCGTCTGAACCGCGTGAATGCCGGTCTGGAGATACGTCTCCAAATCCTCGGTGCCAGCCATGAAATCGCATCGCGTTACGTCCGCGGCGATGACCCGTTGGCCGGTTCGCAGAGCGGCTCCGCATGTGCTTTCTGAATCGGCGCGTACCCATTCCCAAAACTTCGCGGCCTGCGGATTGAATCCGCGGAAAGCAAGGAGGCGGAGCTCTCCTCCGTTGCCGCGTTCGGCATGGAGCATCTGCATGCTGGCAAAGTCCGAGCGCATGATGGACACGGCGGCATCGACGATGCTTTCGTAGAGCGCTTCCGTGCCGTCCTCGCCGATGAGCTGCGTGCTGATAGCCTGTAATTGCCGCGTTGCTTCGAGCTCGTCCAAAAGCCGCTGCTCGCTTTCGCGCAGCGCCCGCGTCGTCTCACCCTCGCCGCCGGCGAGAAAATCGGCCAGGCCCGGCTTTGGTTTAGTGCCCTCGAAAGCGCCCTGACTTTGCGGGTCGCGAGCACGCTGGACATCGACGGGAGCGCTATCCATGCAGCAACCCAGCGGTTACAGAACGCGATGGGATGACGATCTCCCCCAGCGCCGGGTAGGGGCGGGTGAAGAACGACATCACGTTTCGATTGAATACATCGTAGGCCGCGGTCGGGGAAATTGCGAGGCTCAAATCAGCCTGCCGAAGCGGCATCGCGGCGCCAAGACGCCGCAACCTTTTTCCTTGAGCTGACATGACCAGCACCGGCATAGACGCTCCCCCGACGCTCGAAGCCCATGAGACGGTATGGCTGTAACACCGCGAGACGGGCGAAGTTCCACGGACGCCGGAGCAAAGAGCTCGGGGGCACACCGCCACCTATACGAGTTCCGATCAGGCCGCAGCACTGAAAGTAGCAACGCCGGTCAGTCCGAACATCGGACATATTGCCCGTGAAACGGTGAGGCCGCGTTCAAGCGCGATCGCCGCGATCTGCAGATCGGCGAGTCATGGCCGGCGTCGCCCCGCTTTGCCCCAGCACTCTCAAACCCGATATCGCCCCCAATTATGGGTCGAGCATCAAGTTGTTCTGCGCTTAGTCCAGACGATTTGAATAAGCGGATAAACAAGCGCGGCGAGGGACAACAGAATCAATGCCAGACTGATCGGCCGCTCCACGAAAGCACTCCAGTTGCCATAGAGAATGAGCGAGCGCCGAATATTGTCTTCGAGCAATGGCCCGAGAACCATCCCGAAGATCACCGGCGCGGTCGGCATTCCGACCCGGTTCATGAGATAGCCGACCACGCCGAAGCCGAGCATGACGACGACGTCGAACAGCGAGTTGCGCACGGCGAAGGAGCCGACGATGCACAGGAGCATGACCGCCGTGAGCAACATCGGTCGCGGCAGCTGCAGCACGCGCGCGAAGTATCGGTTGCCGTAAAGGCCGAGCACCAGCGTCACAACGACGGCAAGGAACAGCGACACATAGACGATGGCGACGAAATCCAGATGCGAGCGGAACATGTCCGGTCCCGGCCGCAGGCCATGGATGAGCAGCGCGCCGATCAGCACCGCGGTCATCGAATCGCCGGGGATGCCGAGCGTGATCATCGGGATCAGCGCGCCGCCGACGCATGAGTTATTGGCCGATTCGGGCGCGACGATCCCTTCCGGAATCCCGGTGCCGAAGCGCTCGGGATTGCGGGACATGCGCTTCTCTTGAGCGTATGAAAGGCTCACCGCGATAGCCGAGCCGGCAGCGGGAATGGCGCCGACAAAGGCGCCGATAAGCGAGCCGCGAATGCAGATGGGCCACAACCGCTTGGCCTCATCCCAAGGCGGTAGGATGCGTTTGATTTCGGTGATCATCTTCAGCCTCGGCCCACTATGCTCGATGTTCTGCAGGACCTCCGCCACCCCGAAGATACCGACTGCCGCCGGAATGAGGCCTAGCCCGGCCTGCAACGGTGCGATACCGAATGTAAAGCGCGAGACATCGGTCGTCGGATCGAAGCCGACTGTGGCCACCAGCAGCCCGATGATGCCCCCGATGATGCCGAGGAACGTCGAACCGGGCGAGGCATAGGCCAGCATGGTCAGGCCGAACAGCGTGATGGCGGCGAACTCGGGACTCTGGAACACCAAAGCAACCGAGGCGACGACCGGCGCCAGCCCGATCAGCAGCAGCCAGCCGAAAATGCCGCCCAGCGTCGAGGCGAGCAGCGCATACGTCAGGGCTTCACCGGCGCGGCCTTTGCGCGCCATCGGGTAACCGTCCATCTGCGTGACGATCGCGCCCGGCGTACCGGGAATGTTGATCAGGATGGCCGAGATCGAGCCGCCGTAGACGCTCGCCGAAAACACAGCCATGAGGAAAAGCATCGAACGGTCAAGGTCCATGCCGAACGAAAACGGCAGCAGCACCGCGAGCGACATGGTCGAGCTGATGCCCGGCAGAGCTCCGAGGATGATGCCGACCACAACACCAATAACGCAAAGCCCGAGACCGACCGGGTCAATCAAGACGTGAAGAAAAGCCTGAAGCGTCGCGTCGAACATGCAAGGGCCCGCCGGGGATCAACCGAGTGGAATTCCGATCAATTGCTTGAACGCAAGATAGATGCAGATGGCGATGAGGGCCGATCCCACACAGGAGATCAGCAATGGCCGGATCGCCGAACCATCATCCTGCACGGCGAGGCCGACAGCCCAAATGACGCTGAACAGCAGGGAAACGGCGAGGAAGCCGAGTGCCGGCACGAGCGCAACGTATCCGATGACGCTCGTCACCATCAGCAGCGGAACCGAGGAGCGCTTGATGTCGACCAGCTCGCGCGGAAGCCGCCATCGCACCCGCGTCAACGTAAGTATGCCCTGGACGATCAGAATAACCGCGCCGATTCCAAGCAACCATAGCAAGATGTCGGGAAGAAACGCCGGGCCTGGATCCAACCCGAAGTCCTGTTGCATGTCGGCGTCGGTCGCGATGCTATAGGCGAGCGCCAGGGTTGACCCAAACAGGATCAACCCCAAGCCGAGATCACGAAAGCCGCGCTCTCCTGCATCCGCGACTCCGCCGGATGGCCCGTCAGAACCTGCAGGCCCGGCCGGCCCTTGCCCTTCGCTCACCGCGCCCTGACCTTCACCAAACCGGCGTTCTTGAGGATCGGATAAAGCTTCTCGTCGTAAGACTTCACGTAAGCGGTGGCCTCTTTGCTGCCCTTGGGATCAACCGAGAAGCCGGCTGCGTTTGCTTTCTTCACGAAGGCCGGATCTTTCAGCGTCTTCAGCAAGGCGCTTTCCAATGTGGCGAGGCGGTCGGCCGGAATTCCTTTCGGGCCGGCGATCATGCGCCACGTGCCGACGACGACGTTGAAACCCTGCTCCTTGAACGTGGGAACGTCGGGGGCAAGGAAATGCCGCTTGGTATCCATGACGCCGAGGATGCGCAGCTTGCCGGCCTTGGCGTGCTCGATGACGTCGGGAACGGGCGTGGTCACCGTATCCACCTCGCCGGCCACGACCGCGGTGACCTCCGGCGCATAGCCGTCATAAGGCACCTTGGTCAGCTTGATACCGAGGTCGTTCTCCAGGATCGCGGCTGCGATATAGGAGGCGCCGCCCGGCTTGTCGTTTGCGTTCTTGATCTTGCGAGGGTGCGCCTTGGCGAATTTCACGAAATCGGCAACGCTCTTGAACCCGGTCTTGGGATTTGCCGTGAGCGCGCTCGGATCGGCACCGAAAAACGCGATCATCTGCAGGTCGCTGACCTCGTTCGCGTTGCGGTTGCTGTATTGCCGTGCAACCACGCCGTTGGCAACCATGCCGACCGTGTAGCCGTCAGGCTTGGCGCCGGCAATCGCCCGCGTGCCTTCCGCTCCTCCGGCGCCGGGCTTGTTCTCCACAACGATGGGCTGGCCCAGATATTTCTCCGCCGCCGCCGCCAACAACCGCATGCTGGTGTCGCTGCCGCCGCCGGCGGACCATGGAACGATCAAGGTGACCGGCTTGCTTGGAAACTTGTCTTCCGCATGCACTGCACCAAGCCCGAGGACGGCCAGACCGGCCGCGATGAGGCTCATGCTTCGAAGGAACCGCGTAGCTGACATGTCGCTCTCCTTTTGCTTGAAGATCGGACCCATCCACTTTGCAAGTCACATTGTCATTTCACTTGTTTCGAGAGGCTCCGGTCTGCTCCCGCAGAAAAGCGAGAGCGAGATCGCGTTCGGTCTTTTCGCCCGCGACCATCAACACGGGTTCGTCGATGCCTGCATCGAGAAAGGCTTGCAGCCGTTCACGGCAAGCCTTTGGTGTGCCGCATATGGAAAATGCTTCGACGGCATCGTCGGAGACGAGGCTCGCCGCTTGGTCGAGATCGCGACGGGAAATCGCGGCGATGATGCGCTCCTGGTCGACAGGAACACCCGTTATGTCGAGGTTAGCTTTGAGCGCTTTGTTGCGCAGTAGAAATGCGAGCTTCGGGCGCACGAGATCGAACGCCTTCTTTCCATCCTCCGACACCGCGAAATAAAGATACGAAGCGCGGCGCAGCAGGGCCGGATCGCGCCCCGCAGCACGCGCACTTTGCTCCACCTTTTGCAGCGAGGCCTTGCAGAACTGCGCCGAGAGGCCGGCGGATAGTGCAACGCCGTCGGCAATGCGGGCGCCGAGCGCGAGCATTTGCTCGCCCATGGCGGCGACATAGACGGTCAGCGACTGCGGCGGCCGGAAGCCGAGACGTGCACCGGCCAATTGAAAGAGTTGCCCCGTGTAATGGACCGCTTCACCCGTCCACAGCGCGCGCAGGCACTCGACGAACTCGCGCACCGCCCGCACCGGCTTGTCGATGGCCTTGCCCGACTCGCCGAGAAAGAGCGGATTGCCGACCCCGACCGCGATGCCGACGGGAGCGGTTCCCACTTCGCTCAAGGTCGCCAAGCTCATGGCCGTGGGGCTCGGATGCCAGAGATATGGGCTCACCGCAGTGGGCACGATCACCGCGCCGGGGTCGTTCATGCGGAAGCCCATGCTGGTGACGAGCGCCTCGCGATAGCCCATGTGTTCGGCCATCCAGAGGCTCTGGGCGCCGGCGGCGACGACCTCCCGCGCCGTGGCAAGCGCTGTGGCGGTATCCTCGAAGCCGTCGAAGCTCACTCCGAACCGGATCGCCATTGCAGGCCCCTATCCGCCGACGCGGTATTTTTCGAGTTTGGCCGGATCGACATCGACGCCGAGACCGGGCTTATCCGGAACGATCAGGTAGCCGTCCCGATACTCAAACGGCTCATCGATAATGTCGTCGAGATACGTATGCCCACCGATACGCGTGCGTGCCGCCTCGGCGGTCTGCGTGATCGGAATCGTGCCGGGGATCGTCACCGCGGCATTGGCGGCGGCGACGTGAAGATTGGCCGCGTTGCCGATGCCCATCTCGGCGGAGCCGTTGACGTCGCTCTGGATCGCGGCTGTATGGGCGAGCGAGAGTAGCGATTTCGTCTTCAGGAAACCGCCGGCCTTGGTGTAATAACACGAGATCATCTCGCAGGCTTCGTGACGGATGAGGCGCAGCAATTCATGTGCATTCCAGCAGCTCTCGTCGGCCATGATCGGCACATTGGTCGCCTGGGCGATCCGCGCCATGGCTTCCAAGCCCTCGACCGGCTGCTCCATGAACCAGATGTCGTACTCGGCCATGCGCTCGGTTATCTGCAGCGCTTCTTTCCAACTCCGATAGCCTTGGTTGGCATCGACTCGGATGCGCATTTGCGGCACCGCTGCCCGGATCCGCTTGACCAGGTCGAGATCGCGGGCAGGATCGACTCCAACCTTGATCTTCACGCAGGTGATGCCTTCGTCGAAAACCTCCTGGGCTTCTTTCACCGCCGGTTCGGTCTCCATCAGCCCGATCGAATGAGCGACGGCGACCTCGCGGCGAACTAAGCCTCCGAGCAACTGGTAGACTGGAACGCCGTAGACCTTGCCGACCGCATCGTGCATGGCCACGTCGAGCGCAGCCTTCGCGTAAGGATACCCTTTCACGAACTTGTCCATCTTGAGATGGAGGTGCTCGAAACGGCGCACATCCTCGCCCTTAAGCAGCGGAAATAGATATTCTTTGACGATGGTGATGGTGGTGTCCGGCGTCTCTCCCGATCGGGTGCCGAACTCGCCGCTCCAATCCTTGAGCACCTGGGCTTCGCCCCAGCCGTAGGTGCCATCTTCGAGGATCAGCTTGACGAGCACATAGCGCTGCCCGACCGGGCTGTAATTGCCGGCCCAGGTATGGCGCCGCCGCACCGGCAAGCTGACAAGATGGGTTTCGACTTCCGCAATTTTCATCTCTGCAACGCTCCGTCACTCACGCGGCCACTTCGATCAATTCGTCGTTCGGCACCCGCTGTCCCGTGATCTTTTCAAATCCCGTCGCGGTGATCCGGTACATATCCTCGACGTGGAATCCCATGCGGCCCGGCATCATGTAGAGCGGCTCCATTGTATGCGTGACACCGGGCGCGAGCGTCACCTCGCGCGTTTCGGTGAGATAAGGCTCTTCATGGATCGTGCGGCCGATCCCGTGCCCAAGAAATTTCAGCGACGGCTCGATCCCGCCCTGGCGGCAAACGCTGAGATAGGCGTTCCAAAGATCGGGCACCCGCGTGCCCGGCTTGAGCATGGCCTCACATGTATTCCGGGCGCCGATCAATACCGACCAGATCCGCTTTTGCTCGTCGCTCGGCTTTCCCATCACGAGCGTTCGGGTAACGTTGGAGCGGTAACCATTCTTGTCGCCGAGCACCTCGATGCGGACGACGTCACCCGTTTCGATAATCTTGTCCGTCGGCTTGCAATTGATGATGCCGCTTCGGGCGCCGGAGCCGACCTGGTAACTCACTGCGTCGGCGCCCACCTCTAACATCCGGGTCATGATCTCCGCGCCAACCCTCTGCTCGGATACGCCGGGCCGCACCCCCCCAATGACGTCGGCGACAACTTGCTCGGTGAGCGTGCCGATCTGTTTGAGGATCGCGATTTCCGCCTCGCTCTTGATCATGCGCACGCGGAAATAAAGATCACGCGCATGCACGAAACGAGCGCTGGGCAGCCGTTCGCGCAGACGCAGGAAATCCATCGCCGGCACATAATCAAGCTCGATCGCGATGCGCCCCTCGCTCACGCCGGCTTCGATCAGCGCGTCGGCCAGGAGATCGGCGGGGTTTTCGGTGAACTGGTTATAGCTTCGGACGTCTTTGAATCTCGACTTCTGGCGGGCCAACGCTTCTTCGACGTTGACCACGATCTGACGACCGAAGCCATCGCCGGCGAGAATGGTGATAGTGCGCCGGAAGCGGTTGTTGGCATGGCTGGGCACCTGGAAACCAGCAGTATAGGTGGCGTTGTCGAGCGAATGCGCGACGAGCGCATCGAAAGCATCCGCTTGCATTGCCGCGCGTAGATTTTGAACGACCGAGTCTTCCATCGTCGCCCCTTACGCCCTCTCTCCGGTTTCGACGTAGTGCTTGAGGTCCGAGGCGTTCATGCCCTCAAGGTCCATCTTGGCGAGCGTGAGTCCCTCGGTGCGATGATCGATGCCGGTCGCAATCGACGTCAGGGAGATCAGGGCGTCGATTGCCGGTGTCGGCACGCGCGCCAATTCGCCGAATGCGGCGTAGGGCACAAGCCCGTATCCGACGTCCTCATGGATGTAACGGTGATCGAGAGAGGACGGCGATTTGATCGTCTTGTTGGGCTCGCTTTCCTCGCAAGCACGTGCGATCGAACCGCTGTCACGCGCCTCCTTTGTCGTGAGGCCGGAAGCATAGAAACTGTCGAGGAACGAACGGGCCGGCACGTCCAGAGCCTTCGCCACGGCCATCCGCTCATCGTCGATCGCCTGGGACACGCGGCCCACGGCATCGGTCACCCCTTCCTTGTAAAACAGGAAGTTGCCGCCGGTGCGCTGAATCCAACCTGCGTTGAGGATCATGCCCGGCGGATGAAAGACCGCATTCATGTTGGCAAGCGCCGTCTCGATGACGCTCGAAGCCCTGACGGTTTCCGGATAGATACTGTGGATGATTTCGAACATCTCATCGGCGTGCCGACCAGGTAATGCGGCGAAGCGCTGATTGCGCGTGTATGAATAGATGCCGACGGTCGCCGGGCCTTCCATTCTCGAGATGTAAGTGAGCGACACGGTCTCTCCGGTTTTCACCGGACCGCGGTAGCCCGCCCCCCGCAATTCTTTCAGGAAATGCAGCCCACCGCCGGTATGGCCGGGGTCGAGAAAAATCGGTACTTTGCCGTCGATCAAGCCGGCCAAGGCTTTGGCGTAGTAGCCGTGCGCGACCGACGGCACGACCAGCATGATCAAATCGGCGCCGTCGATCGCTTCCGCCACATCGGTCGTCATTTTCGACACGGGGAAGAGCCCTTGCTGAACGCCGCGTGCATTGATCCCGCCCGCCTGGCGCAAAGGCTCTAGCGTCGTCTCGCGCCGAGCGTGCAACTGGACGCGGTAACCGCGCGCGGTGAGATCGGCAGCCGCGGCGCAGCCACCGTGACCCGCACCCAGCACTGCGATCACTTCGAATTTTTTTCCAGCCATTGCGGTCACCCAATCCTCAACAGCCGGTCCGTATTCGCATAGTCGGAGAGCAATTCGCAGCCGCTTTCCGTCACCACGACCATGTCTTTGTTTTGCATCCCGAAGCCGTGGCCGGTTCGGTAACAGAGCGGCTCGAAGCCCAACACCATGCCGGCTTCCAAGAGGGCGTCCTCGTTCGAACCGATAATAGGCGTACCGCCGAGATAAGGGTCCTCGTGCAACGACAGCCCGATGCCATGACCGACGAATGAAATCGGCGGCAGGCGCTTCGTCGCCAGCTTGGCAAGGAATTCGTCGTAAACGGCGCGGCAACTTGCGCCCGGCTTGAGCCGCGCCAGAATCAGATGCTTGCACTCGGTGAGCAATTGCCAAATCTCGTCGGCATGGGCCGGCGGTTCTTCCACGACGGCCGTGCGGCAGACTCCGGCGTGATAGCCGTTGATGATGGTGAAAATCTCCACACGGCAAACATCGCCGCGCACGAGCCGCCGATCCGTCGGCCCCACGTTCGGCAGTTGGCTACGCTCGCCGCTGGCGACGATCATCAATTTGAATTGCTGGGCGCCGTATTCGTATACATTGCGCGTCAGGTGCGCCGCCAAATCCATCTCCGTATCGCCCGGTCTGACCGAGGCGATGGCGTCGGTAATGGCGCGGTCGGCAATACGCGACAGCTTGCGCAGAAGCTCGATCTCCTCGGGTGTCTTGAGTTGGCGCAGCCGCGCAAAAATCGCGTCGCAGGATATGAGGCTCGCCTGCGGCAATGCCTGCTGGAGCCGGGCGAAATCGTCGGCCGGCAGATATCCGAGTTCGATCCCGATTCGTGAGCGCTCCAGGCCGAGGCTGCGAAGGAGCGCCGCCAGGACCTTCATCGGGTCATCATTGAATTCCGCCCAGACGGTTAGCGGCACCTCGGGCGCGTTTGCCCGAATCGTTGATTCTTCCATATCGACGCCGAACAGCGCGATTTCTCCGCCGGCGGTGATAACCGTCATCGCGTGCCGGTGCCGCAGCAACGGCTGCGACGGCACCACAAAACCGGCGACGTAGGCGAAGTTCTCCGGCGAGCAGGAAAGCATGGCGTCAAGCGAGACACTTTGCAGCGCCTTCACCTGACGAGCGACGACTTCGCGGCGCATGCCATGCCCCTCTCGTTCGGATCGTGCGATTGCGCAGCGACCAACGAACTGTGATCACAAGCTGTGATCACACCTGTAGACGCCGGCCCTGTCAAGCGATTACAGTTGTCCTCCGCGAATTTTCCATAGGCGACGGGAGACCGGCTCGCCGCCGCAGCGAGCGGCTATACAATTCGAATTCCCAAGTCCTTCATGATGTTAGACATGAGCGATTCACAGCTTGCAGGTGCAGCATTGCGCGACCTTGCGCTTTCTTCCACACGAACCGCCGCAACACCTGTCTCACAGCGCGTCTACTTGACATTGCGCCAAATGCTGATGGTCGGCGGCTTCCAACCGGGCGAAAGCGTCAGCTTGCGGACCTTGGCGAAGCGGCTTGGCACCAGCGCGATGCCGGTGCGGGAGGCCGTCAACCGATTAATGGCCGAGCAGGCGCTGCAGATGCTCCCCAATCGCCAGGTGATCGTCCGTCGAATGACGCGTCGCAAGCTTCTCGAACTGACGCGCATCCGGCAGGCTCTCGAAGGCATGATGGCCGGCGATGCCTGCGAGAACATGGCGGAGCCGCTGCTAAGGCGGCTTGAGCGCGATCACCGAAAGATGCTCGCCGTCTTGCCGACCGCGCCGATGGCCGAGATTCTAACGCGCAACAAGGATTTTCATTTCGCCTTCTATGGCGCCGCTCGCTCGGAGGTCCTGCTGCCGATCGTGGAGGGCTTGTGGATGCAGACCGGACCCTTTCAGGCACTCTCGCTATCGCGGCAGAGGTCATTGTGGCAGGCCCACCGCCACACGGCATTGCTTGAAGCACTACGCCGGCGGGATCGCAGAGCGGCCGTTAATGCGATAAAGGGTGATATCGCGGATGTTTCCGATATGCTGCTGGAGATCGGGGAATTCGATGAATGAGAATGGAAACATGAGCTACGATGCGTAGCAGTTGCGCTTCGAGCTCAGTCCACGCCCAGGCGGGGAAATAGCGCCATCGCATTATTCCTCTTTACGGCGGCGTTTTCCTCATTGCTCAGCTCCAATTCATCCAATCCGCGTAAGCTCGCTGTCATTGTCGGTTCGCCGGCATGCGGATAGTCGGTGCCGAAAAGGATGTTCGAAACGGGCACCAACCGGCGCATCGGATCGAAGGCGAATGCGTTCGCCGATAGCGCCGTGTCGAAGCAGAGCCGGCCGAGAGCGGGCAACACGCCATCCGGGACGGATTGCTTATACTCCGCGCGCACGGTCAAGCGTGCGATGCGCTGCGCCAGATAAGGCGTCACGCCGCCCGCATGCGAGAACACGAATCGAATGCCGAGGTAGCGGGAAAACACGCCACCGTAAAGCAAGCTCGTCACTGCCCGCGTTGTTTCGAACGGGAATTCCAGCGTCGGAATCGGAATCTCCGGCAGGGGGTTGGCGTAACCTCCGGCTGTCGGATGAACGAAGACGATCGCCTTGCGCTTGTCTAGTTCCTCGAGCACCGGACGGAACAGCGGATCGCCAGGATAGCGGCCGCCGTAGTTCGTCATCAGCCCGACGCCCTCGGCCCCGAGCGTGTCTAAGGCGTATTCGATCTCGCGCAACGCGCTATCGACATCGGGGAGCGGCAGAATGGCAAAATTTCCAAACCTTCCGGGAAAGTCGCGCTTCATTTCGGCCGCGTAATCGTTGCACAGGCGGGCGAGCTTGCCCGTCTCGCCGATATCGCCAAACCAGACGCCCGGTGCGGAAATCGATGTCACCGCCGCGGCGATGCCGTTGCGGTCCATCGCTTCGATAGAGATTTCTGGGCTCCATTGTGACAGGGAGCCGAAGAGACCTTGCGCCCCAAGCCGGCCTCCTACGATGTGGAGATACGCCGGCGGAAGTATATGGTGGTGGATATCGATTGGGCCTTGTTTCACGTCAGCTCAGCTCGTTCCAATTCGCGTTCCATCAATGGTCGAAAGTCGTCGACAAAATCGTTTATGGCGCGGCGCAGGATTTCCAACTGGGCGGCCGTGACCGGCAGGCTTATGAAAATATCGCCGCGCGCGGCAACGAGAACCGACCGCAGCAGACATTCCATATGAAACAACTGGCTGAGCTTTTTGCTGATCGGGGGAATGTCTTTTGGGGTAGTGATCGGACCTTCGGCGAAATGAACGGCGATGAGCGAGCCAAGCCCGGTGAAGCGGATCGGCACCTGCCTCTCCGCCATGTCTCGATTGAGACTCTCTCTGAAGCGCTCACAGGTCTCCGCAAAGGCCTCGGTGCGCGCCGGCGTAAAGATCTTCGTCAGCCCCGCAAGGCCGGCCATCATCGTGCAAACGTTGTTGTTGAAGGTACCGGCGTGCTTCAAAGGACTCGGCGAACGATGATCGTAACGGCTCATGATATCCTTGCGCCCGCCGAACGCTCCGGCGGGCAGGCCTCCGCCGATATATTTTCCAAGCGTGGTCAAGTCAGGCCGAATATTGAGCCTCCCCTGTAGACCGCCCGCGCCGCAACGCGACGTTTTTACCTCATCAAAGATCAGGACCGCTCCGACGCGCGCGCTCTCCTCTCGCAACGCGTTGAGAAAACCCGGAGTGCCCGGGATATTGCCGCCGGCCCCGAGGATCGGTTCAACGATGACGGCGGCCAGATCGTTCGCGTGACGGCGGATGGCGTCCATGGCGCCTTCGACGTCATTATAATCGGCGAGCAAGAAATCGAACGGCACATTGATCGGGCTACCGCCACCCGAAAAGACCAGCACCCCGCCATGGTAGGCCTCGCGAAACGCGAGGATCTTGCGCCGCCCGGTAAACGCAATAGCGGTCACCAGCGCCATCAGATTGGCCTCGGTCCCGGAATTACAGAAACGCATCAACTCCATCGAGGGGAAGCGCGCCGTGACGGCCGCAGCCAAATCCGCCTCGAGTCGCGTCGGCGACGCCATTACCGTCCCGAAATCAAGCGCCTCCTGGATAGCCTGCTTGATAATGGAATTGGAGTGGCCGAACAGCCCGGCGGAGTACTCGCCGACGAAATCGATGTATCGGTGTCCGTCCACATCAAAAAGCTCGGCGTCCACCCCTTTGGCCATCGTCAGGGGAAATGGATCGAAATGCAGCACCGAGCGCGTGCTGCCGCCGGGCAGAACCGCTTGCGCGCGAAGGTTCTCCGCCAAGCTGGTCGGGTTCATCGCCGCGTAACGCTCTCGCGCCTGCGCCAAGGCCTCGTCGACCGACAGATTTGAAATTCGCCCCATCGAAGACCTATACGTTCGCTATCGATCGCTCAAAGCGCAAACCGCCGACGTCAGCACCTTCACGCCGGCCTCAAAATCGGTCATTTCCATGTGCTCGGCGGGATTGTGGCTGCCGTTGGCGTTGCGGATAAGCAGTACCGAGGACGGTATGCCGCGGCGCTGAAACATCGCCGCGTCGTGACCGACCGTCGGCATGCGAATAGGCGCGATGCCGATATCCTCGCCGGCGCGAGTAACTGCCGCCGCGAGCCGCGCATCGAGATCGGCCGCCGGCGTCCCGACCCGCTCGCCGAAATCGAAACGTACCTTGTGCTCACGTGCCAATTCTTCCGCTCGGTCCGCCAGGCTGCGCCGCATGCTTTCCATTACGTCGTTTTTGGTCGCACCGATGTTCAGCGAAAAGCTCACCTCGCCGGGCACCTTGGTCATCGCGTGCTCCGACGAATCGGTGTGGAAGATTCCGCAGGTGAATACCAAGTCGTCGTTCCCAGCCTCGATTAGCCCGCGCCACACCTCATCGGCATAGGTGATGAGTTTCGCACTCGCCATAAGAGCATCCTCGCGGTAGGCCCGCGGCACGGCGCCGGAATGTGCATAGCGCCCAAAACATTGTGCATGCGGATAGCGGATATTGCCGCGGATTGCGGTCGCCACGCCGAGAGGCCGACCGAGGTTCTCCAGGAGCGGCGCTTGCTCGATGTGCAACTCGAAATAAGCTCGCACTCGCTCAAGCGGCACGGTCGCCGGCAGACGCCCTGCCGGCACTTTCATGCCGAGCGCGGCGATATGCTCGGCCAGACTCTTGCCCGTATCGAAACGCCGCAGTGTCTTGAGCTCTTCATGGGTGAGCGCGCCGAGCAATAGCTTGCTCCCCAGATAGGCGGTGTTGAACCAAGGGCTTTCTTCACCGCGAAAGCCGAGGACACGGATTGGCGGCATCGTTGCGCCCGTCCGCTGTAGCGCCGAAAGGATCACCACTCCCGCAATCACGCCGGCTAAGCCGTCGTAATTGCCGCCAACGGGGACTGAATCGAGATGTGAGCCGATCAGGATTTCCGGCGCTCGCTCGTATTGACCGCGCGGGGTGATATGCAAATTGCCCCCGTGGTCGAATCCGGTGTCGAGGCCCTCACCGCGCGCGAATTCGGCGATCGTGGTGGCCGCCCGCGTCTCGCGCGGACCGAACGCGTCGCGCGTGACGCCCTTGCCGTCACGCGAGTCCTCGCCAATTTTGGAAAATAGCGCCGTAAAGGCAGGAGCTAGCTCTTCGACAGCGGCGACGGCGGCCTTGTTCATCGCGGCTCTCTCGTTTCAGCAACGCTCGGATCTGGGCGAACGAACTGGCCAAAGCCGGCGTCCGCCAGCACCTCGCCGTTTTCGAATACCTTGCGCCCCCGCACGAACGTCGCGCGCACGAAACCAGCCATTTTCATCCCATCGAACGGCGACCACTTGACAGAGGATGTCATGGCGCTCGCGCGGAATACCCGTTCCTCACGCTTGAACACCGCGATATCAGCATCCGCACCGATCGCGATTCGGCCCTTACGCGGATACAGGCCAAAATGCTTGGCTGGATTCTCCGCCGTATGCCGCGCGACGAGCATGGGTGCATGACCGTGGGCCACGACGGCCCCCGTGTAGAAAGCCGGCAGAAGCGTCTCAAGGCCAGGGATGCCCGAGCCGTTCTTAGCCATATCGGGAGCGTTCTTCCGGCTAAGCGGCCAGGCCACATGATCGGTGGAAACGAGATCAATCTCCCCGCGCGCTAAGCTGTTCCAAAGCTCGCGGCGTTCGTGTTCGGCGCGGATCGGCGGATTGAGCTTGAGGAACGCGCCCTGACGCAGCGCGTCCTCTTCGTTGAACATGAAATAGTGGACGCACGTCTCGACGGTGATCTTGGCGCCGCGTTCCCGGTAGTGGCGGGCGATGCGGTTTCCGGCGGCGACCGTGCTGTGGACGATATGGCAGCGCACCCCGGTTCCGGCCGCCAGTTCGAGAATTTGGGCGTCGGCGACGAGCTCCGCGATCGGCGCCCGCCCGGCGCCATGCACGGCCATGCCGGTCTTTCCTGCTTCGCTCGCGCGCGCCATGAGACGGCTGACGAGCTCCTGATCTTCATTATGAAAAGCAACGGGCACGCCAAGCTCGGCAGCCACGAGAAAGATCTCGAACATCTCCCCGGTGGTAAATCGCGGAAAGCGGACCGGGTGATATTCATATGTCGATAGCTTGATGGAAGCAGCGCCTTCGCGGACGAGGTCACGGAGAACCTTGTAGTTTCCGTCCTTGCGGGCAGTGACATAGAGACCGACGTCGACAACCGCGCATCGTGCAATCGCCTCGACTTTCTGCTTGAACAGCTCAATCGAATTGACCGGCGATGGCTCGTCGAACGGCATGTCGATTACGGTGGTAACCCCGCCAGCCGTGGCAGCTCGTGTGGCATCTTGCAAGCCGTTGAAACCCTCGACGCTGCCGGCGTGAATCTGCGCGTCCACCAGTCCAGGGAAAAGCAGACAGCCTCGATAATCTTCTGTCGCCTTCGCCGCGATCGGCTGCCCTTTGCCGATAGCCGCAATCCTTCCGTTCCCGATCGCGATATAGCCGTCCTCGAGCACATGATCCTGCAAGACGATATCGCCGTGCAACACGCGATCGAATGATGCCATTGGAAGCTCGCCTTCTCTAAACGGAGATGAGCTCGCGCACGCGACAATAATTGCGCCCGGCAATGCGCCCGAGCGGGGCATAAAGCAAGGGATCGATCTTTCCTTCCCGAACCAGGCCGCTGCGAGCGTGCATCAAGACCACCTCGCCCACCACCATATGGCTCTCACCGAAGTTCAGAATTTTGTGCAACGTGCACTCAAACTGTATTTTGCTTTCCGCAATTCGCGGCGTTCCGATCCGCTCGGATTCCAAAGTATTCAGTCGCGCCGCCTCGAGCTTTGTCGCTTCGCGCTCCTGCGCGTCGCCACAGACCTGCACTTGATGGGCGAGCTCTTCCGGCACTGTGTTGATCACGAATTCACCCAAGCGACGAATATTGCGCAGCGTCTTTTTCGGTACGGGGTTCGGACCGACCGAAAACGCCAAAAGCCCCGCTTCAACGGAAGCTATCATGAAGCTGCTGAACGGCGCGGCGTTGATGGAACCGTCCTGGTTGAGCGTGGTCACGAAGGCGATCGGCCGCGGTATGACAGAGCCGTTGAGCATCCGATACCGCTCGTCGAAGCTCATGCCCTCGAATTCGATGCGGTCAAACGCACCTTGCGCGTGCATCACGACTGGCACGGCGTATTGAATCCGTTGATGCCCAAGAGCTCTTAGGTGAGCATCCGTTCAGATTGCGGCGGGAGAAATTTCGGCGTGTAGATGTCATCCATCTTCGGCTTGGTCTTCAGTCCGAATGCCTGCGCAACGATGCCCGTCGTATATTCGAAGCGCTTCGGGTCGACCGTGCTGAGACCGTTCTCCTTGACCCACGGCGTGAGGAGAGAGCCGTTGATAATCAGATCATTGCGCGCGCTTTCGACTTCGAAGTTAAGGAGATTGTCGCGCTTGAGCAAGGAGCGGATAGCGGCTGGCTTGTTCGCCAGCATGGCCTTCACGCCCTTGACCGTGCCGTGCACGAAGCCGCGCACGGCGTCCGGATTTTTCTTCGCGTAATCTTTGAGGCAGACGAGGCTCAGGGAATAAAGCGCGAGACCCATTTTGTTGAATTGCAGGTACCCGATGTCCTCGCGCGGCACGCCGGCGGCGGCGATATTGAGCACGGCCGTGACGTAGAACCCCAGCGAAGCATCGACCCTTTTTTGAACCACCATGCTATCACGCAGCTGGCCGGACATGTTCTGTATGCTGATCTTGGAGATATCGACGCCTTTCAACTTGCAGAGCACCTGGAAGAGCGGCCAACTGGCGTCGCCTTGTGAGACGGCCAGCCGCTTGCCCTCCAGGTCCTTCAGCGTTTTGATGCCGGAGGACTTGAGGAAAATGATCGAGGTCGGGGCCGCATCATAGACGATGCAGGTATCGATCGCCTGCGCGTTCGGATTGTCGTGGTTGAATTTCGCCAGCAAATTGGGATCGACCAGCGCCATATCGAGCGCGCCGCCCGCGAGCTTGGTCAAATTGTCGGCCGAACCGTAGCCGCGCATCAACTGCGGAGCGATATTCTCGCCGGCAAAAATTCCGGAATCTTGCGCATAGGTCCAGATTGAATGGTTGCCCTGCCAAACCCAATCAACTGCGAAGCGTACCGGGTGCGCGGCATTTTGTCCCCGCGCGAGGGAAGGCATGGCCAGCGCGCCCGCGGCGCCAGCGAGAAAAAACCGACGCGAGATCGCTGCCATGATCTCCGAACTCCTTGATGGCGAGACGGCCAATTGCCTTTAAGCGGGCTTTCCTCGAGCGCCGCCTGGGCCACATTTTCATGCGCTAAGCCATTGTTGGCAAGTTTGAAACCGTCGCCGGGCGAAGGTACGATACGTAAATAACTCGTCGGTCACGTACGGAGTAGCTAGGGTGGAGATGGCAAGATCGAAAGCGACTTCTGTGCCGAAGTTCAGCGCCGCCGGGGCAACGGCGGCGTTCAACCGCCCGGACCTCCCCTCACGCGCGCCGAGCCTCGAGCAGGTCCGGGAGCAAGTCGAGCGGATATTTCGCAGCCCCGCTCTTTCGCGCCCGACGCGCACCAGGAGCTTTCTGCAGTACATCGTCGAGCAGACGCTTTCGGGCCATGCCTCCCGGCTCAAGCAATATTCGATCGCGACGGAAGCACTCGGGCGCGATTCGGGCTTTAATCCCGACACCGATCCGGTGGTCCGTCTCGAGGCGAGCAAGCTGCGGCGCGCGCTCGAGGATTACTACTTGCGCGCGGGATCAAACGATCCGATTCGGATTACCGTTCCGAAAGGCACATACGTGCCGACATTCGAGTTCGCCGGCTCGGACAATCGTGCGCGGGCCTCGAATACATCCGCAAGCGCCGAGGCTTCCTTCCATTCCCACGCGACCGCTTTAAGCACACAGCGGCTGTTGGTGCTGCCGTTCTGTAATAAGCCTCACACTGAACTTGGCCAAGGTCTGACGAATGGCCTATTCGAGCAACTCGTTGTCGAGCTTGCCCGCTATCGCGACGTCTCGGTCGTAACGCCCGAAAACCTGGAGAACGGCAGCGACGGGTCGGGCGATCCAATCGGCGCCGGCATGAGAATGCAAGCGCGCTTCGTCGTTTCAGGAAGCGTACGGCAAAATGGCGAGCAGATCCGAATCACGGCGCGGCTGCACGACGTGCGAGCCGGCTCGATCATTTGGATCGACTGTTTCGATCTTCAAGCCCAGTCGAGCCTCGGTCTTCAGACCGAAGACAATATTGCGCGTCACATCGCGGGGGCCGTGGCCGACTTTTACGGCGTGATCGCCCATGCTCTGAGCCTGCAGTCGGTCTATTCCGGCGGCAACAGCTGGAATCTGCAGGACGCCATTCACCGGCATCAGTATCTCGCGCGCACGCTGGCCGAGCGCGTCTATCGGATCGCGCGCGCCGATCTCGAAATCGGCAGCAAATGCGCTCCCTATCATCCGATGATCTGGGCAGCGCTTGGACACACCATCTTCTACGGAAACGTTCTCGGTTTCGATGAGGACGAGAACTGGATGACGCTCGTCTACCGTTACGCGCAGCGATCATTCGAGCTCGACCATAAATGCGCTTTTGGACACGTCGTGATGGCGCTGCACGCGCTGTATCAACGGGAATTCGGCGACGTCTTCGAAACCTGCAAGCGCATTTTGCAGGACAATCCGCACGCGCCCAGCACGAAACTGAGCGCCGGCTTCTTTCGCGCGCTCGCGGGCGACTGGGAGAACGGCAGCGAAATGCTCAACTCGGCGCTCTCACTGCTACTTCATCCGCCGGGGTGGGCCTATCGCGTGACCTTCCTCAATCAATATCGGAAGGGAAACTATATCGAGGCGCTGCACGAGATCAGCAAGTATCATGCGCCAGAGAACTTTACGCCTTCGTTGCTGCGGGCGGCGGCGCTTGCCCAGCTTGGACGTATCGACGAGGCGTCGATGGCGGTGGCCGAGGTAATGCGGATTTGCCCGCGCTTTCAGACGATCGCGCCTCGCTATCTCGCCTATTTGGTTTCCTTCGACGACATCTGCGCTCACCTCAAGGACGGCCTGTACAAGGCCGGGCTGGACCTGTGATGGAATCGCGCGTCGGCTTTATACGACGGCTTGAGCGAAAGTTACCGGAAGGCCCAGCGCGTCATGCGCCGCTCGAACAGAGCGCAGATCGCGTACATGCCAATGCCCATGGCACCGACAACGATCAATCCTGCAAATACCAAGGGTACTTCGAAACGTGACGAGGCCGAAAGCATCAGGTATCCGATGCCCTTGTTCGACGCTATTGTCTCGGAAATTACCGAGCCAATGAACGAAAGCGTAATCGCGATCTTGAGCGACGCGAACAAATAGGGCGCCGAGCGCGGAATGCCGATCTTGGTGAGAATCTCCCACCGGTTCGCGCCAAGCGAGCGTAGCACGTCGCGCATCTCCGGTTCGATGGTGGCGAGACCCGTCGCCGTGTTCACCGCGATCGGAAAGAAGGCGATGCTGCAGGCGGTGATCACCGCCGGCACGGCTCCTATGCCGAACCAAATCACAATGACCGGAACGAGGGCAACTTTCGGGATCGAGTTGAATCCGATCAGAACCGGATAAAGGCCGGCATAGACGGTGCGCGAGGCGCCCACCGCAAGACCGATCAGCAATCCGCCGGCGACTGCGAGAACAAAGCCGATGATGGTCGTATATAAAGTGTGCAAGCTGTGGTCGGCGATTTGCACCCTGTACTGATACATCGTTTGGAACACGAGGCTTGGCCTCGGCAGCACGAACGGCGGGACGTCGAAGGCCCGGCAGCCGAACTCCCAAACCAAGAAAATGCCGATCGTGACTGCCCACGGCATAATCATCCGCACGTGGTGCTCATTTATCACGTCGTCAGTTCCCGGCTGATGCGTTCGCGCAGGTCGCGCACGATATCGATGAATTTTGCCTCAAAAGTGGTTTCCAGGGCGCGCGGCCGGGGGAGATCGACCTTTGCCTCATAGACGACCCGCCCCGGCCGGTGGCTGATCACCACGACCCTATTCGACAGATAGACGGCTTCGCGCAGGTCATGCGTGACTAAAACGGCCGTGAAACCTTTCTCCAGCCACAACGTCTGCATCACCGCCCAGAGCTCTTCCCGGGTGAAAGCGTCGAGCGCGCCGAACGGCTCGTCGAGCATCAGGAGGTCCGGCTGATGGACCAGCGCGCGGCAAAGGTTGGCGCGCTGCTGCATCCCGCCGGACAGTTCCCAAGGATATTTGGCGCCGAATTGGCTCAGTCCTACCATCGCGAGCAGCGCCTCTGCCTGCGCGACATATTTCGACCGCTCCCAGCGCAGGCGCCGCTTATGCGGCTTGACGATCTCGAACGGGAGCATGACGTTGTCGAGCGTACTACGCCACGGCAGCAAGGTGGAATTCTGAAAGGCCATTCCGACACCTCGAATTGGCCGCGTGACCTCTGCGCCGTCGACGAATATTTGACCGCTGGTGGGCGGAAGCAATCCGGTCACCAACTTCATCAGCGATGACTTGCCACAGCCGCTTGGGCCGACGACGGCGACGAATTCTCCCTTCTGGATGTCGAACGTGAGGTTCTGCACGGCCAGAACGCCAGCCTCGCCCCGACCATAGGTCAGAGTCACGTCACGTACGGAGACGAGCGGCGGCATCACGACAGATGGGGCCCCGCCGTTAAGTTCGGACAGCCGAAAGTAAATCCCGTTCTAGCAACACCAAGCCCAAGCCCCGCGAAAGCGGTGAGCCAGGGCAGTACGCGTTGCTCTCGCCACAAGAACTGGGGTCTCCCTTCTATGAAGGTGGGAACAGTGCGGCCCGAGGCAAGTAGTATTTTCTGTTGCATACGCTTTTCTACCACTTCCCCGGCGCCAATTTATCGACCATCTCGTGATAGTTTTCCGAGAGCGGCAAGATGACCGGGTAAGTGATTCCGGCATCCAGCCACTCGCCCATTCGGTCCTTGATCTTCTTTTCATTGCCGGAAATGGTGAGTGAGTCGGTCACTTCGTCGCTGACGAGCTTCATCGCCTCCTCAATGCCACCCGGTTTGGCCGGCCACCCGCCCATCGTCTTATTGATCCGTTCAAGCAACTCCGGCTCTAAACCCGCCGCCTTGCCGATGTGCGGCTGCTGGCCGAGGTATTTGGTCACAAGATAGCGGGATATCTCACGCGCCTCCTTCTCATCCTCCGACATGGAGATGTTGATCAGCTGAGGTTGTTCGAATCCATTCATCGTGCGGCCTGCCTTTTTGGCGCCAGCCCGTAGCTGGTCAATCATGCCGCGGGTATATTGCGGCGAAAGCAGCCCATTGATAATGGCACCATCCGCAATCTCGCCGGCGAGCTTGGTCATCACCGGCCCGGTCGGACCGATATAAAGCTTGGCATCCTTTGGGAGCCGGGGGGCGCCGTGGCCGAGGTCAAGACTAATGTTGCGTAACTTCACGAACTCGCCTTCGTAGGTGAACTCCTCGAGATTGAGTAGCCGCCTTACGGCCTGCAGATATTCCCGCATTTGCTCGACGGGCTTGGAACGTTCGATGCCTTGCTTCCAGGCGAGCGGATCCCAATAGGCACCGAGCCCGCAAATGACCCGGCCGGGCGCAAATTCGTCCAGCGTCGCGAGTGTCATCGCCAGGAGCGCCGGCCCGCGCGTCCAGGAATTCACGATTCCGGTGCAAAGCTTGATCCGCTTGGTGACCGCGGCGAAGGCGCCCAAGACCGAAAAAGCGTCACGCGCCAAGCGCGTCTCGGTAACCCACGCGGACTCGAAGCCGAGCTCCTCGATCTTCTTGACCAGTTCGATCTGCTTCGAGACCGACGGGCGATCGAGAAAGCAGAACCCAAGTCTATCCATTTGTAATTCCTCGAGCTCAATGCAGTAGTCATCAGGCGAAGTTTTCCATCTCTTTCCAGCTACCGACTCGCAAGAACAGTTGGTTACGGTTTGCTACTGACAAACCGCAGACGCTATAACTACTCAACAGGCAGGCGAGCGGGCGCCTAACGATCGGAGTCAATCTTGGAGAATCCTAGCCATTTCCGCTCTGACAGAGACGAAATCGCCACGTGGCTATCGACGCTGGAGAATGCCTCGCTGGCTTCGTTGATGGAGCAAGCCACGGCATTGCGGCGAGAGGGACACGGCAGGCTCATTTCCTTTTCGCCGAAAGTCTTCATTCCGCTGACGCACCTGTGCCGCGATGCATGCGGCTATTGCACCTTTGCCAAGCCGCCGCGCGCGCTCAAAGCGCCCTTCATGAGCCCCGCGGACGTCCTGAAGATCGCCCGCCAGGGCGCGGAGGCCGGCTGCACCGAAGCTTTGTTCACGTTGGGCGACCGGCCCGAGCAGCGCTATCGCGTCGCCCAAGAGGCCCTGGAAGCGCTCGGGCACAAAACGACATTCAGCTACCTGGCCGAAGTTTCCGCCCTGGTGCAGAAGGAAACAGGGCTGCTCGCGCACGTCAATGCCGGCATCATGTCGCTCGACGAGATCGCGCTGTTGCGAAGCGCCTCCGTCTCGCAAGGCCTGATGCTCGAAAGTACGTCCGCGCGGCTCACCGCAAGAGGCGGTCCGCATGACGGCTGCGCCAGCAAAGAGCCCGCCACCCGCATCGCCATGATCGCCGCGGCTGGCGAGCAGGCGGTGCCCTTCACGACCGGCATCCTCATCGGCCTCGGCGAAACCCGAACCGAACGGATCGAGGCCCTGTTGACGATCAAGAAGCTGCACACGCGCTACGGGCATATCCAAGAAGTCATCATCCAGAACTTTCTGCCTAAGCCGAACACCCGTATGACCGGCGCACCAGAGCCTTCATTCGAGGAGATGCTGTGGACGGTGGCGGCTGCGCGCCTGATCCTCGGGCCCGCGATGCATATTCAAGCGCCGCCGAATCTGAGCTTCGCGCGCTTTCCGGAATTGCTGACAGCCGGCATCGACGATTGGGGCGGCGTTTCCCCCGTCACGGCCGATTTCGTCAATCCGGAAGCGCCCTGGCCGGCGCTCGACCGGCTGCGGGCAGCCACGGAGCGTTTCGGCAACACCCTGGTCGCGCGGCTGCCGATCTATCCGGAGTATCTTCGCGACTCCTCGCGTTGGTTGGATAAATCGATTGCCTCGCTGGCGGTCCGCGCTTCGGACGCCGACGGCTGGGCACGCTGCGACCGTTGGTCGCCGGGGCTGAGCAGTGTTGCCATGCGGGGATTTCCGGCCGTGCTGGATCGGCGCGGCGGCGATCTCGATCGCATCGTCTCGCGCGCGTTCCGCGGCGAGCGGCTCGAGGAGCACGCGGTCGAGCGGCTTTTGCAGGCGCGCGAGGGCGAAGTCGGCGAGGTGATCGGGGCGGCCGACGAGTTGCGGCAGAAAGTGAGCGGCAGCACGGTCCGCTACGTGGTCAACCGCAACATCAATTACACCAACATCTGCGAATACCGATGCGCCTTCTGCGCCTTCTCCAAGGGCAAGACGTCGGATGCCCTGCGCGGAAAGCCTTATAACCTGTCGCTCGAAGAAGTGAGCCGCCGTGCCGCCGAGGCTTGGCAACGCGGGGCCACCGAAGTGTGCATGCAAGGCGGCATCCATCCGAGCTTCGACGGCCGCACGTACCTCTCGCTGCTGCGGGCGGTGAAGGACGACACGCCTGCGATCCACGTCCATGCCTTTTCCCCGCTCGAGGTGACCCACGGCGCCACGACGCTGGGCATCTCGGTCGCCCGTTTTGCCGGCATGCTGCGCGACGCCGGCCTCGGCTCGCTGCCTGGAACGGCGGCGGAGATTCTCGACGACGACGTGCGCGCCATCCTCTGCCCCGACAAGCTGAAGACCGAAGAGTGGCTCTGCGTGGTCGAGGCCGCCCACGGCGTCGGCCTGCCGACCACCGCGACCATCATGTTCGGCCACATGGAGGCGCCTGTTCATTGGGCGCGTCACTTGCTCCGCATCAGGGATGTGCAGGAACGCACCGGCGGCTTCACCGAATTCGTGCCACTGCCCTTCGTGCACATGGAAGCGCCGGCCTATTACCGCGGGCTTGCGCGCAAAGGCCCGACATCGCGGGAAACCGTCCTCGTCCACGCGGTGAGCCGTCTCGCGCTGCACCCGCTCATCACCAACATCCAAGCCTCTTGGGTGAAGCTCGGCGCGGACGGCCTCCGCCTGTGTCTCGCCGCCGGTATCAATGATCTCGGCGGTACACTGATGAACGAGAGCATCTCGCGCGCGGCCGGTACCGAGCATGGGCAGGAAATGCCGCCGGAGGCCATGGACCGCCTCATCGCCCTGGCGGGCCGCATTCCCGAGCAACGCACCACGCTCTATGGTCCGGTGTCGCTCGAGCGGAAGAACGCCTCGTATGGGGCAGCGCCGCTTGCGCCGCTCGAACTCGGCCCGATGCCGGCAGCGGCCTCACGCGGCACTCCGCATTTACCATCCACCAATTGAGAGAACATGGCCGCTGCGAAAGCCTCTACTTGGCACCTCCATGCTGGAAACGGACATTCTTATTCCATGCAAACGGCTGCGCGAGGGAAAATCGCGGCTCGCGGCGCTATTGAGCGCCGACGAGCGCTTCGAGCTCTGCGACGGATTGCTGATCAGAACGCTGGCGCTGGCCACCGAGGTCGCCCGCCGGGATCGCATTTGG
>DASTWX010000147.1:0-26710 GCA_035765795.1 Pseudolabrys sp.
GCGGGCGAGGTCAAGGATGGAAAAACGGGCATGGGCATGCGGCGAACGCACGACGACCGCATGCACGCTGCCCTCCGGCAGGACGTCGGCGACGTAGCAACCCTGTCCTCGCACCAATGGACCGTCTTCTTTCCGCCTGAGCGGCTGGCCAAATCCGAATTTCATTGCTGTCGCTTATAAAGATGAGAAAGAGCGGTTATGCTGGCTTTTCGTCATTACGAGGAGCGCGTTAGCGCGACGAAGCAATCCAGTCTGCAAACCCCATTCTGGATTGCTTCGTCGCTTCGCTCCTCGCAATGACGTTTCACGCTAGTATCCCGAATTCGAAGTTCGCCATAATTCACAGCGCGCTCAGAGCGAACTTCGAATTCGAAGGGCGCTAGCAAGTTATTGATTCTAGTGTCGCTTTGATTCGGAAGTTCGCTCCAGAGTCTGCCGAGTGAATAGAGCGAACTTCCGAATCGCGACACTAGGAGACAGGGATTAAAAATTCTTCCCGAACGTGCGCAGTTTGCCCCGCAACTGCCCAGGGCCGTACAAACCCGCCGCGGGGCATCCATCAGAAGTAATGCCCCACATAAAGCTTCACGAACACCGGCAGCAGGATCACAACGAAGATGACCGGGAAAATGCAGATCATCATCGGCATCGCCAGCTTGGCCGGCAGCGAATAGGCCTTCTCTTCCGCGCGCGAGAGACGTTTGTGGCGCATATCGTCCGAATAAACACGCATGGCATCGGTAATCGAGGAGCCGAGATCAATCGACTGGTTGATCAGAGTGGCGAAAGCCCGCGCCTCCTCCAGCGCCAATCGGTCAGCAAAGTGTTCGAGCGCGTCCTTGAGCGCGCGGCCGGCGCGAATCTCCAGGTTGGTCAGGTGGATATTCGTGGCGAGAGAGGGATAACTGTCGCCGAGTTCGCGGCCCACGCGCTCGAGCGAAGCTTCCATCGATAGGCCGGAATCGGCGCAGACGACGAGCAGGTCCATAAGATCGGGGAAGCCAGCGCGGTGCTCGGCTTGGCGGATGGAGATGCGCTTGTCGAGGTAGAAGCTGGGTCCGATATAGCCGGCGATGCCCCCGACGACCAGCATCAGCCAAAAGAAAGAGCCGCTGCGGAATCCGAGCGCGGGTAAAACAACGAACAGGGCACCGGTGAGCGCTACGGCAAGAACGGCGCGCGCGATGAAAAAAAAGGCGACCGCGCGCGGATCGTAGATGCCGGCCTGGACGAGGCGTTTACGCAACACCTTCGTGTCCGCACCGTCGCCGCCCGCATAGTGCTTCGTCGTGTAATCGATGAGTTGCGATACGGCGCGGAGACTTGAATAGCGCAGGGACCGCTTCGGATTGCGAGTTTCAGAGCCGCTGTCGTCGCGGACCCGCGCCGCCCGCCTTTTCACCTCCGCGCGCACGCGCACGAATGCCATGACGATGAAGGCGAGCATGCCGGCAGCGAGAAACACCAGCAGCGAAGCCAGCATGCTGCCGCCATCTTGGAGGATTGCGGCGACGGCGCGGTCGAGGCCCATTGCTCAGATCCTGAAATTGACCATGCGGAACATGACCAAGTTGCCGATGCCCATCCAGAAGCCGGCCGCCGCCAGAGCGACCTTCGTTATGCTCTCGTGCCAGACGCTGCCGTAGAAGTTCGGCACCATAAACTGCACCATAAAGAATATGGCGAACGGCAACGCGGACAAGATCATTGCCGAGGCACGGCCCTCGGCGGCAAGGGCGCGAATCTTGCGCCGCATTTTGAACCGCTCGCGGATCACCCGCGACAGGCCTTCCAGGATCTCGCCGAGATTGCCGCCGGTCGAGCCTTGGATCGCCACAGCCGTGACGAACAGCGGCAGGTCGTCGGTACCGACGCGAAAGTACAGATCCCGCATCGTGCTCTCGAGATCGGCGCCGTAAGTGATCTCGTCGGTGACGATGCCGAACTCGCTGCCGACCGGATCCGGCATTTCGCGCGCCACGAGACCGATGGCGACGGGCACCGGATGGCCGGCGCGCAAGCTGCGGGTAATCACGTCGATGGCGTCGGGAAATTGCGCGGCGAACTTCTTTTGCCGCCGCGACCGCAAATAACGGAGCACCAGCACCGGTAAGACCAGCCCGCTGAACAGCGCGGCAGCAAGAGCATACATAAGTTCGCCGTAGAATATGATGACGCCCGCAAAAGATCCGGCTGCACCGACGATGATGAAGAGGATGAGCCGGCCGAAGCCGATGCTCAGCCCCGACTGCAAGACGAGCTGATTGAGGTTGACGAGCGGCAACCGGTAATCGCCGGTTGCGGTCAAGCCGCGCTCGCGTCGCAACTGCACCAGAACGCTCTCGCGGTTGCGCTCCTGGTCGACGACTTTAAGCCGCCGGTTGATGTTCTGCCGGTACGACGATCTGTTGTAGAACAGCAAATAGGCGCCTTCGGCGAACATCGCCGCCGATAGGCCGACCAAGAGGTAAACCAGGTAGATCGGATCGAAGTCGGTCATAGGTCGTGCGGAACGTTTCGGCCGTCATTCCGGGTCCGGCGCGAAAGCGCCGGACCCGGAATCCAGAAAAATAGAAGAGCATAGCTCTGGATTCCGGGTTCCGACCTTCGGTCGCCCCGGAATGACGAGGAAAATTCTTTCGGCATGTCGCTCATAGCGGCTGCGACGGGTCGAAGTAGCTGCCGGGAATCTTGATGCCTAAATTCGCCAAGTGGCCAAGGAAGCGCGGACGCAGGCCGGTCGCGGCAAAATGCCCCTGAACGGCGCCATCGGCCCCGGTGCCGGTACGCACGAATTTGTAGATTTCCTGCATCTGGATGATATCGCCTTCGAGTCCCGTTATCTCGGCAATCGAGGTGACTTTGCGCTTGCCGTCCGATTGCCGGGCAAGCTGAACAATGAGCTGGATGGCTCCGGCGATCTGGCCACGAATCGAGGCCACCGTCATCGGCAGGCCGGCCATGCCGATCATCTGCTCGAGGCGCGAAAGGGCATCCCGCGGCGTGTTGGCGTGAATCGTCGCCATCGAGCCTTCATGGCCGGTATTCATGGCCTGTAACATGTCGAACGCTTCTTCGCCGCGGCACTCACCGAGGATGATGCGATCGGGACGCATGCGCAGCGCATTCTTGACCAGTTCGCGCTGGCGGATTTCACCTTTGCCCTCGACGTTCGGCGGGCGCGTCTCCATGCGTCCGACATGAGGCTGCTGGAGTTGCAGTTCGGCCGCGTCCTCGATGGTAATCAATCGCTCTTTCTCGGAAATAAAGGCCGATAGAGCATTGAGCATCGTGGTCTTGCCCGAGCCGGTGCCGCCTGAAATGATCGTCGTAATGCGTGCCTTTACAGCCGCGGCCAGCACTTCCGCCATTGGCGGGCGCAGTGCATCGACGTCGACCAGGCGGTTCAGGTTCAGCGGCTTCTTGGAGAATTTGCGGATCGAGACCAGCGGTCCGTCAACGCCGATCGGCCGCACAGCGACGTTGACCCGGCTGCCGTCCTGCAAGCGAGCATCGCAAAGAGGATGGGATTCGTCGACCCGGCGGCCAACCGCCGAAACGATTTTATTGATGATGCGCAACAGGTGCTGCTCGTCCTTGAACCGTACCGGCAACGGTTCAAGCACACCGCTCCGCTCGACATAGACGCATTCGTGGCCGTTGATCAGAATGTCGCTGATGCTCGCATCCTTGAGCAGTGGCTCAAGCGGACCGAGGCCCGTCATCTCATCGAGGATCTCGGAGACGAAATCGTTGAGCTCCTGAGTGTTGAGCGCCAGCCGCTCAGCGAGAACGTATTGGGAGACGAGCTGCTGCACATAACGGCGGATTTCGTCGTCGGGTAACTTCTCCAGCGCTGAAAGGTTGATCTCCTCGATCAGCTTGCGGTGCAGCCGCACCTTGGCGTCGAGCAACTTGGCGCTGAGAAGCGGACTAGCGGCGTCCGGCGATGGCGACGGAGCTTCCACAGGCTGCTGCACCAGAGCCAAAGATACCGGCTCGGGCGCGGCAACGGGCTCCTCGAGCTTCGGCAGATCGACAGGGTTCCGTCGAGCGGTGAAGCGGCCGGCGATCATTTGTACTCCCTTGCCATCCCTGGGGCGCATGCCAACGGCCCGCGCGAGGCGCCGTCCCGAAACATCGAGGACATGTGGATCACCTTCATCAGCGCGCCGCGGTGAATTTGAGCTTCTGCAAGAATGGCGACTTGGCTGGAGCCGCTTGCGCGGGAGAAGCAACGCTACCCGGCAGCACCAGCTTCTTCAATTCGGCGGTGATCTTGTTGCCCGGCTTGACTTCATCGAGCGGCACGCCCCGGTCGATCGCTTCGCGCACCAATTGGTAATCGTTGGGAATCGTGGCAACGAAAGCCTCGCCGAGCGCAGCGTCAAGATCGCCGCGGCGCAATCCGGACGCGAACATGCGCTGCTGAAAGCGATTGACGATGACCTGCGGGTCGGTCCCGTCGCCGAGGCGCTCCTTGATCGCGACGAGCAGTTGCCGCGCGTGTCGCATGCCCGGCACCGTGGTCTCGCTGACAATGAACAGACGGTTGGAGCCCAGCAATACGCTGTCGGTCCAGGAGAACCACGTGCGCGGCATGTCGAAGACGACGTATTCGAAATGGCTCGAGACCAGGTCGAGCAGCCGCGTCACCACGTCAGGGTCGAACGAGCGCATCTCGGCCGGCCGGTTCGGCGCGGCGACAACAGCAAGACCGGAAGCGTGGTAGGAAAGCATCACTTCGAGTAGTTGGCGGTCGAGCCGGTCCGGGCGCGGCTCGATCTCCGCCAAATTCAGCCGTGGTTCGAGATCGAGGTAATCGGCCACGGCGCCATGCTGGAAATCGAGATCGACCAGGCAAGTCGACCGCTTGACGCGTCCGCCGCCGCTATTGAGCAGCAGCATAGCCGCCTGCACCGCAAGTGTCGTCACACCGGCGCCGCCGACCGCAGGGAGGAACGTGTAGATCTGCGCTTCCGCCGAATTACCGGCGGGGGCCGGAGCCTGCGAGGATACCTGTGCGCAGGCGCGAACGAGATCCACCGGCGCCACTGGCTTGACCAGAAAATCCGCCACCCGCATTTGCAGGAGCGTGCGGGCAGCCGCCTCGTCGAATTGTTGCGTAATGGCGATCACCGGCGGCCATGCGCCGGTTCGCGCCATCAATCGCGCGAAGGCGGTCAGTTCATCGGCGCGGCCGCCGTCGAAGTCGATGACCACCACGGTTGCGCCCTCCAGCGGAAGCGCATCGGCCTGCTCGACGAGACTGCCGGTGACCAGTGCGAGATCGATGGCGTTTGAGGCGCCGAAGGTGTCCCGCGCCACCGCCGCGAAAGCAGCATCGGCGGTGAGGATCACCACACGGGTTCGATTGTCATTCAAGTCGTGGCCGATAGCCATCGGAGCGATCCGCTGCGTTACGGGCTTTGTTGAGTGATGGTGGGGCCGACCGGCGCGTCCGGTCTGGAATTATCGGCGGACGAGTCCTGGCTCGGCGCCCCATAGGCAGCCGAGGTGCCTGCGGCATGGGGAGGGATAACGCGATTGTTGCGGTAGCGCTCGACCGCGCTTTGCATCCTGGCGCCGTTGAATGCGATGTTGCGTTCGGCGGCCCAGCGCGGCCAAGGATCGACCATCATGGTCACCTTGTCGGCCGCAAGCGCATCGCCGGTGTTGAGGGAAACCGCATCACGGCGATCGAGGTATTGCGAGCAGCCGCAGAGCAAGAGCAGCATGCCGACGAAGGTCAGGCTGCGGCGGGCTAAGCCTCCGCTGAACCGTGCATAAAAGCTGCAAGGCCTTTTCAACTCCGTCATTGCGAGGCGTGGCAGCGCCGAAGCAATCCAGACCGAAAAAGATAAACCTGGATTGCTTCGCTTCGCTCGCAATGACGGTAATCGAGCGGTAGCGTGCAGCGGTGGCATTTTACTGAATAGCCGCATCGGAAATCCCCGTAGGCATATCGAGCATGTGCCCGGTAAACGGCTGCTGTTCAGCGGCAGCAAAATGCGTCTCGACCGGCGTGGCGGCGCGCGCCTGTCTTCGCGTGATCTCGGTCTTGCCCAACAGGAAGAAATCGACATCGTTGGCCG
This sequence comes from Pseudolabrys sp., assembly GCA_035765795.1. Taxonomy (GTDB): domain Bacteria; phylum Pseudomonadota; class Alphaproteobacteria; order Rhizobiales; family Xanthobacteraceae; genus Pseudolabrys. Next base: position 6,096 of record DASTWX010000147.1, read on the forward strand.
GCAAGGTGCCATCGGCCGGCGTCTTGATCGGGTCCCCCGGCGCCGCCGGCCGCACCAGGTGCGGCGTGACGATAATCGCAAGGTCCGTCTCATTCTTCTGATACGACTTGGAAGAGAAAAGCGCACCAAGCACGGGCACGCTGCCGACCCAGGGGAGCTGATCGATCTGATGATGGTTGTCGTTCTGCAACAGGCCGCCGATAACGAAACTCTGGCCGTCGCGCAGTTCAACCGTCGTAGAGGCGCGGCGCACGATCAGCGCCGGAACCGCTACGCCATTGGCCACCGCGACCGCGTGCTGCGTGTCGATCTGGCTGACCTCAGGCTCGATTTTCATGTTGATCAAGCCGTTGTTGAGCACGGTGGGGGTGAAGGCGAGGCCAACGCCGTATTTCTTATAGGTGACGGTGACTTGCCCGAGCGTGCCGGACACGGGAATCGGATACTCTCCGCCGGCGAGGAAGCTCGCGGTGTCTCCCGACAGCGTCACCAGATTGGGTTCGGCCAGGCTGCGGGCGAGGCCTTTCTGCTCGAGCGCATTGATCATCACATCGGCGGAGGCGCCACTCGACACCAGCCGGCCGATCATGAATCCAAAGGGTATGCCTCCGGAGAGCACACCGGCGGCGGCCTCCGCGGCGGTCGAAGTGATGGGCAGACCGGCTGCCGGTACGCCGTTGCCGACGTTGATGACGCTGTTGCCGCCAAACCGATTCCACTGCACGCCAAGATCACGTCCGGCGGAGCGGGCGACCTCGACGAAGCGCACCTCGAGCAGTACCTGTTGCGGCGACATCACCGCGACCGAGTTGATCACGTTGGGCCCGAACTGGCGCGCGATAGTGACCGCCTGATCGAGCGTGACCGCATCGGGCACCTTGCCGGTGAGCATGATGCGGCCGTTGACTGAAGACGCGCGCAGGTGTGAATGCGGAAAGCGGCGCTTGAGCTCGTTGGTGAGCCGCGTGACGTCATAGGTCACCTCGACGTCGAAGATGCCGATGAGTTTCTTGCCGTCGGCGTAGACGGACACCCGCGTGGTGCCGATCTTTTTGGCGAGCACGGAAATCGAATGGTCGGTCAGCGGGTTGACGTCGGCCACCTCCGGGTTGCTGACGACGATGGCGGCGAAGCTGGCGTCGGTGCGCACATCCTGCGACTTGCCGATCGGTACGGCGACCATGGCGGTGCGGTGCCCACCGCCGACATTGATCTCATACTGCTGGGCCCGCGCCTCGGCGAGAAGGCCAATCACGAGCATCAGCAAGGCGGCAGCCAAGGCCAACGCGGAGTCGCGCAACCATCCGGTATGGCGCTCTCTCCCCTGCCGCCCAGTGAAACCCGCGGCACCAACGCTCTGATCGCTCACGACATAACCCCCACAACAACTTTTCTTCTTCGGCCGCGCTCAGCGGGCGGCCCGCATTCGTTCCTTCGCAAACGCGGTGGCGCCGCTGTCTTCGACCGGCACCGTGTACTTTTGCTGGGCTTCCCGGCGCGTGACCATCACCGTCGTTGTCGAGCCGTCATTGCCGAACAGCCCGGTGGAAAGATCGCTAAGTGAAATCGGGCGCGTGGACGTTTCCTCCGTTTCGCCCGCCTTGCGCAGCAGCAGCGAGAGATTGCCGACCGAGGCGGCGAGCCAAAGCTTCTGCGCCTGACGGGTATTCACTTCGAGCGTCACCGACTTCGGTACGGTCGCCTTGCTGGCGCGCTCGTCGGCGCGCTGATCGACGGCGAGCACGCGCGCATCCTGCAACACCACCTGCGCGGTGGCCGCCTCCTTGTTGGTCTGCCGCGTCAGCACCACGTCGACGTGATCGCCCGGCTGCACGAACCCGCCCACACCGTCGACGTCGTTGACCCGGATGGTCACCGCCTTCATGCCTTTGTGAACCAGCGCCGACAGCGTGGCGCGCTCCCCGGGCCCGGTGATCTTCAGCGCCAACACCGGCTCGTTCGGCTCCATCGCCGTCAGCACCACGCGCTGTCCGCCGGACAACAGATCGCCGACCTTGGCAAAGGCGCCGGCGGGCACAGCCGAAGCCGGCCACGGCACTTCCTTGAGCATGGCGGGGGCGAGCACGGTTCCGAAGCGGAGCGGCTGTTTGGCAACCACGACGGTACGGGCCACCGCCGGCGCCTGACTCACCTCCATACTGCGTGCGCGCTTGTCGGCCTGCTTGTTAAGCCAAACCTGAGCGACGAACATGGCAAGCACGCCGAACAGGACGGCGAAGCCCGTCATTACAATGGTGCTGGTACGCACGGAATTGCCTCACTGAACGGAGCACGGTTGGTCCCGTCTCTTCAGCACAAGGCTAATGGCGAGGCAGTATTGAATTACTAATGAGACGATTTGTTCTCGCGCTATGCTGAAGCGCAGTTGAATTAACGGGTAAAATTTTTAGTGAAGTTTTCCCTTCATTAAGCATGCCGAATAGCGTTCGGCGCGCGGACTCGAGGTGTGGTCAACAAGTCGCGGCTTTTCGTCCCCCATACGGAAGCCCGAGGATCAACGGCCCCGGAGCGATTCGCTCTGCAATTTCCACAACGGCGAAAGGAGATAGCTGAGGATCGTGCGACTACCCGTCTTGATCTCCGCGGTCACTGCCATGCCGGGCGTCAGGTTAACGAGCTTGTCGCCGATTCGCATTTCCGGGCGATCGAGAGAAATGAGCGCCGAATAAGAAAGTTTTTGGTCCTGCTGGCTGCCCGTATTGGTGTCCGGGATCAACGTCCGGTCGCCCGCGCCCTCCGCCGGCTGGTCTTGGACGATCGCGTCATGCGACAAGCTCAGCACTCTACCGTGGAGTAACCCGTAGCGGGTAAAGTCGAATGCATCGACCTTGATTTCGACCGGCTGCCCGACATGGACAAACCCGATGTCACGGTTTGTCACCGTTGCTTCGATGCGCAAATGGTCGGCCGTGGGAACGAGAACCAAGAGGTGCTGCGCCGGCGTGACCACGCCACCGATTGTATGCACCGCTAGTTGCTGCACGGTGCCGTCAATCGGCGCCCTCAAGGTCTGCAGCAACGTCCGCCGCTTGGCTTTGACGACAGCTTGGGCCGCGTCGAGAGCTTTAGCTTCCGCTTCGGCCTTTTCGCTGAGTACCTGACGGCGGAATTCCGCGGCCGTCTTCTGGCGCGTCTGGGTGAGAGCGGCAATGGCGGCGTCGAGCTCGCGAGAATGGCTGAGCTGGACCGTGACTTCGTGCTGCTGCTCGACCACCCTCAAGTAGGCGTCGAGGTATTGCAGCTTGGAGGTGAGTTGCTTCTGAAGCAGGGCTTTGCGGACGTCGACCTGCTGTTGGAGGATGGGTATCTCCGCCTTGATTTTGGTGATCGTCGCGGCAATCGTATCGCGCTCCGCTTCTTTCTGCGCTCGCTCGCGATCGAGCGCCGCGAGCTTGGCACGCTGCTCCGCCACTTGGCTCATCAGCAGCGATTTTTGTGTCGCCACCAGCGCCGGGTCCGCGCCGGGCGGCGCTTTGAAGACAGCCAGTGGATCTTCCGGGTTGGCCAATGCTGCCGTTAATCGCGCGACGTTGAGCTGTGCGGCGAGGAGCTCGCCTTCAACGCGTTCGGTTTCCGCCTTGTTGACCGTCGAATCGACCTCGATCAAGACGTCACCAGCCTTGACGCGTTGGCCGTCATGAACGTGAATGGCACGCACCACGCCGGTCTCGAACGGCTGGATGATTTTCGAGCGGCCGCTTGGAATGATCTTGCCGCGAGCGGAGGCGACGATGTCGATTTCCCCGAACGCAGCCCAGGCGAGCGCTAAACAGAATACGGCGATGATGGTTGCGGCAATGGCGCGGCCAACGGGCGAGGCAGGCGTCTCGATCACCTCCAGCGCAGCCGGCAGAAAAGCCGTTTCATTGCCGCCGGGCCGGGCCGGCGGGCGCCGTAAGGGAACGACCTTCTCAGACGACTTCATGGATGCTGGTCTGGATGCGGTAGAGCGCCGCATAGCGACCTCCCTGTCGGACCAACTCTTCATGTGTCCCGTCTTCGACGATGCGGCCGCGATCGAGAGTAATGATGCGGTCCGCATGGCGAACGGTCGAAAGGCGGTGGGCAACAATAAAGACGGTGCGCCGCGCCGCGATCTGAGCCATGTTACCTTGGATGATGCGCTCGCTTTCGTAGTCGAGCGCGCTGGTGGCCTCGTCGAATATGAGAATGCGCGGGTTCGTCGCAAGCGCGCGAGCGATGGCGATCCGCTGCCGCTGACCGCCGGAAAGGCTGCCGCCCCGCTCTTCGATAACGGTGTCGTAGGCTTCGGGCAATTCGACGATGAAGTCGTGGGCGCCGGCGAGTCGCGCGGCGGCGATGATCCTGTCCATCGGCATGCCCGGATCGGCCAGTGCGATGTTGGCCCGGACAGTGTCGTTGAACAGGATGTTTTCCTGGAGAACGACGCCGAGCTGACGGCGCAGCCAGGCCGTGTCGACCATGGCGAGGTCGACGCCGTCGACCAGCACGCGTCCGCTCTCCGGGACGTAAAGACGTTGGAGAATCTTTGCCAATGTGCTCTTACCCGAGCCGGACGGTCCGACGATGCCGACCACCTGCCCCGCCGGCACCTTGAAGCTCACATCATGCAACGCCTCCGACGCATCCGGACGATAGCGGAACGTGACGTGTTCGAGGGTCACGTCGCCCCTGATCGCAGGTAGCTGCGCCCGGGAACCGTTGTACTGCGCCTCCGGCGGGGTGTTGAGGATGTCCCCGAGCCGAGCGACCGAGAGCCGCGCCTGATGGAAATCCTGCCAAATCTGCGCAAGCCGCAGGACGGGTGCGCTGACGCGGCCGGACAGCATGTTGAATGCGACCAGTTCGCCGACGGTGAGCTCGCCTTTGATGACCAGTATGGCGCCGAAAAAAAGAATACCGGCGGTGGTCAATTTGTTGACGAGCTGTACGGCTTGGCTTGCAATGTTCGACAGGTTTGCAACGCCGAAACTCGCCGTCACATAGGCGGCGAGTTGCTCTTCCCAGCGCCGTTGCATCTGCGGCTCGACGGCCATGGCCTTGAGCGTCTCCACCCCCGTCACGCTCTCGACGAGAAACGCTTGGTTCTCAGCGCCACGGCGGAATTTGTCGTCGAGCCGCCGCCGGAAAAGCGGAGTCGCGCCTGCCGAAATGGCAACGTACAGCGGCAGCGAGCCGAGCACGATCCACGTCAACAAAGGCGAGTAGAAGAACATCGCGATCAAGAAGACGAAGGTAAAGAAGAGATCGATCACCAGCGTCAGCCCGGATCCGGTAATGAAGCTGCGTATGTTCTCGAGTTCGCGTACCCGTGCGATGGAATCGCCGACCCTCCTCGCCTGGAAATAACCAATGGGAAGCGCCAGCAGATGATGGAAAAGCCGGGCGCCGAGTTCGACGTCAATTCTGTTTGTCGTGTGCGCGAATACATAAGTACGAAGAATGCTCAGGATCGCCTCGAAAACCGCGATTGCCACCAAGCCGAAGATCAAGACTTGCAACGTGCTCATGCTGCGATGCACGAGCACCTTGTCGATGATGACTTGGAAGAAGAGCGGCGATACCAGCGCGAATACTTGGAGGAAAAACGAGGCCACGAACACTTCGGCCAGCAGCCGCCGGTACTTGTGAATTGCCCCGAAAAACCAGGTAATGTCGAACCGGCGCGACAGGTCGAGCAGAGAGGCCCGGCGGGCAAAAAGCACGAGGCGACCGTCCCAGACAGCCTCAAATTCCTCCCGACTCATAATCTTTGGAGACGCTGCGTCCGGCGGCTGCACCAAAGCCTTGCCGTCGCCGACTTTGGCCAACAGCAAAAACCCGCCATCGCGGAGAGCGGCAATGCCGGGGAGCGGCGTGCCCGCCAATCGTTCCCATTTGCTCTTGAAGACGCGCGCTTTGAGACCCGATAACTTGGCGTAGCGCAACATCTCGGAAATTCCGATCTGAGCTACACCGAGTTGGTGACTGACGGCGTCTGCGTCAGCGCCGATACCGTGGAAACGCAAGAGCGAAACCAAGACATAAAGCCCTGGATCTACCGACCGCGCCAAGCTATGCCCCCTCCCATTGGGTGATGCCCCTAAGGCCTTTTGCGCAGCCCTTTGCTAAGGGATCGTCATCATCCCTTGGAGGACGGACCAAGTCATCATTTTTTTGATTACCAATGTAGCCCGGACATTCGGGGTATGGTGCCGGCGGAGGGATTTGAACCCCCGACCACCCGCTTACGAAGCGGATGCTCTACCGCTGAGCTACGCCGGCGCGCGCGGGGCCACTGATATCGGCCGGTGCTGCCATTGGCAAGCAAGGCGACCGGAGCAAAAGGGCTTTACCGGAACAATTGGCGGATCCGATGCCAAGCGTCCGGCGAATCGCTCGGCTGGGGAACCGGCTCACCATCCGCCGCCCTCTCCGGCCCCGGATCATCCGGCGCGTGCACTAGCGGGATCACCGGCTCGGCCGCCCGCACGACGACCGCGGGGCGCTCGGCCGGCGTATCGGCCCGCTTCTGTGCAGCAGGTGCCATGACCGGGTTAGGCGCGACTGCCGGAGCAACTCCCGGCGGAAGCCGATCCGGAGTCGGCAGTTCACCGGTGCGATCCTCGCCGGGCGGCTCGGTTTTCGATGAGGAGGCTGCCGCTGGCGGCTCCGACTCGTCCTTTGGCGGAGCCGCGGGCATGATCACCTCGACGACCGGACGGCTGACGCCGATCTCTGCCAACGGGACCCGCCACTGATAGCCGTCGAGCCGGCCATTGGGCGATACCGGCAACCAATGGTCCGATACAACGCCATCGGCGGTCCATACCGGATCGCCGGAAGCGCGCATGGCGCGGCTCATCCATTCGCGCACGCGGCCGTCGTCGCCATGCTCCGTCTCTTCGACCTCCGCCATCAACACAGCGACACGCCGGGTCGGCGATGAAACGTAGGGCGCGAGCGCCTGGCGCGCCGTCTCGAATTCGCGCGCATCGAGCGCCGCGCGGGCGACCGCCAGCGCGCCTTCGAGTTGGCCGGGCACCATATCGGCGAGCTTTCGCATGCGGGTGAGCCGGTCGCGGGCGGAATCGCCCAGCCGCAGGTCGGCATAAGCGTCGGCGAGATCGGGATGCGGGCTGGTCTTCCACGCCGCCTCGAGGATGCGGCGGGCGCGCCGTTGCTCGCCCGCCTCGGCCAGCCTGCGGCCCGCCATCGCCGCCGCCGGCACCAGATCGGGCGCGAGTTTCACCGCTTCCAAGGCCAGGCCGCGGGCGACATCACGTTCGGTCTCATCGAGCGCCTGCGCGCGCGCCGTCAACAACACGGCGCGCTTGCGCCGGTAAGCGGCCTTGGCGAGGCCCGGCTTCATGCGCTCGAGCGCATCGAGCGCGCCCGCCCAATCGGATGCCGCACAGCGGTTATCGAGCACGGCCTGGCCGGCCCAGGGCAGTGCCGGCGCGGCCTTGGCCGCCTGCTCGGCGGCGCGGCGCGCACCTTCAGCATCACCGCGCCGTTGCGCTTCCACATAAAGGCCCCGCAAGCCTAGGATCTTCGTTTCCTCGCGCAAGGTCATCGCACGGAAGGCGCGCTCCGCGGCAGCGCGGTCGCCCGCCATTTGCGCTGATTGCGCGCTGAGCAGAAGCGTGAGCGGATCACCCGGCGTCAGTCGCGCCGCCTCGTCGGCGGAGCGGTGCGCCAACCGCTGGTCGCCCGAACCGATGGCGATCAAGCCGCGGCTGACGGCCTGATAGCCGCGCATGGCGCGACGATGGCGCAAGAACATCGAGACGTGCCCGGGCGAGCGCAGCACAGCGCGCAGAATCGTCCATAGCAGGATCAACACGAGCACGAGCACAAGCAGCGCCACCGCCGCCACGGCGACAGACGTCTCGATGTGATAGCCGAGCCAGGTGACCGCCACGTCTCCTGGCCGGTCGGCGAGCCAGGCAAAGCCGAGCGCTATCAGCGCCACCACGATGAGGAACACGACGACGCGGGTCATCGCGCGCTCACCCCATCCAAAGCGCGCGCCGACTGCGCGGCGAACCGGCGAACGGCGGCGAGCGCCGCTTGGCGCGCCTTCACCTCCGCGATCCAGCCTTGCGCGGGCGCTCTCACCTTGTCGGGCAGCTTGGCGAGATCGCCGAGCGCGCCGTCAATATCGGCCTGCGCGGCCTCGCGCTGGAGTCGCGTCACCACATCGGCAACGTCGTTGCCGGACGGAGATGCGGCCGGGGTGATGCGCACCAGCTTGCTCGCATTCGCCTGCAACCGATCGAGGAAGCTGCCGGACGACACCTCGGCATCGGCGACCTTGCGTAGATCGGGAATGATTTCGCGCAGCTCCGCTGCCAAGCGAGCCTCAGCCGGCAAGCCGCTTTGTGCAAAACGATCAAGCGGCGCCAACATCTTCGGATCGGGTGCAAGCGACTTCGCCTGCGCGAGCTCCGGCGCGAATGGCGTACCGCTGAGCACCGCGTCGCGCAGGCTTGTGGCGCTCACCGCCAGCCGGGTGGCGCTGCCGGTCGCGACGACCTGGGCCACTTTGTTTTGCACGGCTTCGGCTTCGCCTCGTACCTTCGCGATTTCGTGCTGAGTGCTTTGAATCTCAGCGGTTGTTTTCTCGACGGACCGCTCGATCGCGCCGACACGCTTCTGCATGGCACTGAACTGGTCGGGTGTAATCGACGGTGGCCGATTCTGTGCCGCGCTCTGCACGTTCTGCTGCAAGCCGCCCACCGCTTTCTGCGCCGTTGCCGCGCTTTGCTGCGCCTGCTGAGCCGCTGCGGAAATCTCATCGCTGCGCTTGTTCAGCGCACCGACCTGATCATCGAGCGCGGCAACCTGCTTCTCGATTTTTGCGATCTGCTGCGCCGCGTTGCTATCGCCTGCAGGCTGTCGGGCGACCCGATTTTCGATTGTTGCGACGCGCTTCGTCAGCGCAGCGACCGACTTGTCGAGATGATCGATATTGGGGGCAGGCCGGTTTTGCAAATCGTTGACTCGCTTCTCCAGCGACGCAACGCGTTTGCCTACATCTTTCAGCAATGCAGCATGTCGTGACGGGATGTAGCCGGCATACCAAAGACCCGCCGCCGCGATCGCGATGAGCGCTGCGCCGATCACGCCGCCGGCGATTGCGGCAGTAAAGGCGCTGCCCCGCGGCGGCGGCGCGGCCGTATTGCTCGGATCCTCAGGCTCGGTTGGCGGCGGCGGCGGGGGGGGCGGGGGCGTTGAAGCCGCCTCCTCCGCCGTGGCGGGCTGCGCCGGAGTATCGGCCATCGCGTGAGGCTCGGGATCGGACTCCGATTGCGCCCTCGTCACAGGCGGCACGGATGCCGAAGGAGGCGCGGTTTCGGACGAAGCCGCTTTCGCCGTCGGCACCTCGGTGGCGGTCAGATCGATGGTCGGCGCCGTGCGCTTGCGGCGCGGAGCTTCGCCCGGCGCCTCCGGCGTATTGCGCTTGTCCACCATCCAACACCCTCATTGGTCCGCCTTTGCCATAACGCAATCCTGGCTCGCGCGCCAATCAACCTGCCGATGGCGTCAAAAGTTCGATCAGCGCCGCTTCGGTCGGATGCGGCGCCGTGATGACACGCCGCGCTCCGGCCGCGACCAGCGGTTCGGCGATGCGCGCCGATAGACAATAGTGCTGCAATTGCAACGCCGGACCGCCAAGGCCCGCGGCGACAGCACCGGCGACATAAAGCTCGGCGCTGCGCTGGGAGAAATGCAACACGCCTTCGGCGGCATTGGCTTTCAGGGCGGCGATCAGCGCAGGCGCAAACGGCACCGCCGCGGCGCGATAGACTACGCGCATTTGCGCGGCAACGCCGGATCCCGTGAGTTCGCCCATCAGATCGGCGGCGCGGTGTTCTCCGGCAAGATAAAGCAGCGGCAGACTCGCGTGGCGGAAATGCTGGACAATGATGCCGATAAGGTCGCGCACGGCGCCCGCAGCAAAGACGACATCCGTGAAGCCGACGTTTGAAGCGGCGTCGGCGCTGCGCCGGCCAACTGCATAGAGACGAAGGTTGCGGATCGAAGCAAATGCCGGATTGTTCTTCGCAGCGTGTGGTGCATTCGCGCTCGTGATCACGACGGCGCCCCAGGTGCCGGACAAATCCGCCGGCAGCGGCTCGATGCGTGTTAACGGCGCGAGCAACACATCATGTCCGCGCGCGCGCAAAGCGGCGGCCGTGCGCTCAGCGTCTGCCTGCGGACGAGTGACGACGAGGCGCATGGATTTCTAAACAGTAATTAATTCGGATAATTCTTCCCTGTGATGGCCGGGCAACCGGGTCCGGTCCCGGGTGCTTCGGCCCGCAGGCGGCATAAGCCCGGTGGTGACACCGGAGAGACCAGCGAGACATGCTTGCATCAACATACTCTCCAATCAAAAAAACCCAGGACCAGCGCGCTGCTTGAGTTCGCGCCCGGCCGCTTCGCCAATGGTCACCGCGTCGCCGCGATGTCCGGTGCCGGCAATATCGTGCGCTGCGCCGCCGTCAGGCCGCGCGATCAGGCCGCGAAATTCAATGCGCTCGCCGGTCACCGCCGCGTGGCCAGCGATCGGAGTCTTGCAGGAGCCATCAAGTGCCGCAAGGAAAGCGCGTTCGCAAGCAACAGCCGTGAAGGTGTCTTCGTGGTTGATGCACGCAAGTGCATCGCGCACGCGTGCGTCGTCCTCACGCGCCTCGATGCCGATGGCGCCCTGCGCCACGGCCGGCAGAAACTCCTCGGTGCTCATAATATGTGTAGCGTACCGCTCGAGCCCGAGACGCTTGAGGCCCGCGAGGGCGAGCAGTGTGGCGTCGGCCTGGCCTTCGGCCAGCTTACGCAGCCGCGTTTCCACATTGCCGCGCAGGGGCCTCACCGTGAGGTCGGGCCGTGCACGCTTCGCAATCGCTTGGCGGCGCAGCGAGGCGGTGCCGAGCGTGGCGCCCCTCGGCAACTCGCCGAGGCTCGGGGCTTTGTTGCTGATGAAAACATCGCGCGGGTCCTCGCGCTCGAGGCACGCCGCCAGCATCAAGCCCCCCGGCAGCAGCGTCGGCATGTCTTTCGACGAATGCACCGCGAAATCGATCCGGCGCTCGAGCAGCGCTTCTTCGATTTCTTTCGTGAAGAGGCCCTTCCCGCCTTCTTCAGCCAAGGGCCGGTCCTGAATAATGTCCCCCGACGTGCGAATTACGACCAATTCGACGGTGTCTTCGTCGAAACCGAGTGCGGCGGCAAGGCGCGTGCGGACGGCGCGCGCCTGCACCAGGGCGAGCGGGCTGCCGCGCGTGCCGACGCGGAAGATAGTTCCAGTGGATTGCACCCCGTAACCTCTCGATGCTACGGCATCTTGTAAGCTACCCCGCTCGGAAAAGGGAAGGTCAGCTTTTATTTGTCATTCCGGGGCGCCCGCCTAGGCTCAAAGGGCGAAGGCGGACGAGCCCGGAATCCATATCCCGGAGCTGCGGAGCATGGATTCCGGGCCCGCCGCTTTGCGGCGTCCCGGAATGACGACGGTAAAGGCGCGTGAAAATCCATGATCGTCCTCGGCATCGAGACCACCTGCGACGAAACCGCCGCCGCGGTGGTCGAACGGCTGGCCGACAGCCGCGGACGCATTTTGTCCAACATCGTCCTATCGCAAATCGAGCAACACGCGGCGTTCGGCGGTGTTGTTCCCGAGATCGCCGCCCGCACCCACGTCGAGGTGCTCGATGGCATCATCGCCGAAGCCATGCGCGAAGCGGGCTGCACCTTTACGCAAATCGAGGGTGTCGCCGCGGCCGCCGGGCCGGGACTTATTGGCGGGGTGATTGTCGGGCTCACCACCGCCAAGGCGATCGCGCTGGTGCAGAACAGGCCGCTGGTCGCCGTCAATCACCTGGAAGCACACGCGCTCACCGCGCGGCTGACCCACGGCGCGCGTTTTCCTTACCTGCTGTTCCTTGCCTCCGGAGGGCATACGCAGATTCTCGCAGTGCGCGGTGTCGGCGACTACGTTCGGCTCGGCACGACCCACGACGATGCCATCGGCGAGGCTTTCGATAAGACGGCCAAGCTGCTTGGGCTCGGGTATCCCGGCGGCCCGCTGGTGGAGAAAGAAGCGGCCACCGGCGATGCGGAGCGCTTCGCGCTGCCGCGGCCGATGCACGGGCGCAAGGATGCCGATTTCTCGCTCTCCGGCCTCAAGACCGCCCTGCGACTGGAAGCCGAGAGACTTGCCCCGCTGTCACGACAGGACGTTGCCGACCTTTGCGCCTCGTTCCAGCAAGCCGTGGTCGACGTGGTATACGACCGGCTGCGCGTAGGCTTACGTATTTTCGGTAGCCGCTTCGGTTCTCCGACGGCGCTGGTCGCAGCCGGCGGTGTCGCCGCCAACCGGGCGATCCGCGCAGTGCTTGACCGGCTCGCGCTCGAGGCATCCATCCCGTTGTTGGTGCCGCCGATGGAATTGTGCACCGACAATGGCGCGATGATCGCTTGGGCGGGGTGCGAGCGGCTGGCGCTCGGGTTGCGTGACCAGCTCGACGTGGCGCCGCGCGCGCGCTGGCCGCTCGATGAAATCGCCGCCGCCAAAGGCGCGCTTAAAGGCACGGCGGCGTACAAGTGACCAATCGTGGTATGACCATTCAGAGGATCTCGGTGCTCGGCGGCGGCGCGTGGGGTACAGCGCTCGCGCAGGTATGTGCGCGTGCCGGCCGCGATGTGGTCTTGTGGGAGCACGACGAGCGAAACGCGGCTCACCTCGAAGGGATGCGCGAGAGCTGCTTCCTGCCGGGACTAAAGATCGAAACCTCGATCAAGATCACGCGCGAACTGGCGCAAGCGGCGCGAGCGGATGCCATCCTGCTGGTGGTGCCCGCGCAGGTTCTACGTAAGGTGGCCACCGCGCTGGCGCCGTTGATCGACAGTCCGGTGCCGGTGATCGCCTGCGCCAAGGGAATCGAGCACGGCAGCCACAAATTCATGACCGAGATCATCGCCGAGTGCGCGGCAAATGCAGTGCCGGCGATCCTGTCGGGGCCGAGCTTCGCCGTCGACGTCGCGCGCGCGCTGCCGACTGCGGTGACCATCGCGGCCGCCGACGAAGCGACCGCGCGCGCGCTCGCCCATGCCATCGGCTCCGGCAGCTTTCGCCCTTACCATTCGACCGATGTGCGGGGAGTAGAGATCGGCGGCGCGGCCAAAAACGTGCTCGCCATCGCGGCGGGAATCGTGAGCGGCCGCGGCCTCGGCGCCAGCGCCTCGGCGGCACTGACCACGCGCGGCTTTGCCGAACTCGTCCGTTTCGGCCGTGCATACGGCGCGCACGCGGAAACCTTGATAGGGCTTTCGGGTCTGGGCGATCTCATCCTCACTTGCTCGACGCCGCAATCGCGCAACTTCTCTTTCGGCGTCGCGCTCGGCAAGGGCGAGACGCCCGCCACCGCCGCACATGGCAAGCTCGCCGAAGGCGTGTTCACCGCGCCGGTGCTTCTCGAGATGGCTCGTGCGAAGAATGTCGAAATGCCGATTTCAGCCGCGGTCGCGGCGGTGTTAGCTGGAGAAATGAGTGTCGATGGGGCGATCGAGTCCCTTATGACGAGGCCGTATAAGGCGGAAACATAGTTGTCATCACCGGGCCGGCGCCTTAGCGCCGAGTCCCAGTGATCCCGCTTAGACTGGCAATGTGCCTTCCTAAGCGGGATGGCCGGGCAAGCCCGGCGATGACAAGGCTGAGGAGCAACAAATGGCCTATTGGCTGATGAAATCCGAGCCGGACGCCTGGTCGTGGGACCAGCAGGTCAAGAAAGGCGCTAAAGGCGAGGCCTGGACCGGCGTACGCAATCACACCGCTAAATTGAACCTGATGAAAATGAAGAAGGGCGATCGCGGGTTCTTCTATCATTCCAATATCGGCAAGGAAGTGGTCGGCATCGTCGAGGTCATCCGCGAGCACTATCACGATCCGACCGCCGACGAGAGCACACCGTGGGTGGTCGTCGACGTGAAGGCCGTTCAGCCCTTACGCAAGCCGGTCACGCTCGAAGCCGTTAAGGCCGAGCCGACGTTGAAAAACATGGCGCTGCTCAAGCAATCCCGGCTTTCGGTACAGCCGGTGACCGCGGAAGAATGGAAGCTCGTCTGCAAGATGGGCGGACTGTGAAGCGGCCGTGGTGCCGGGCGGGGTGGGGGTCACATCGCTCGTCCACAGCCCACCCGTCCGCGCGCTAGGAGGGATAGAAACGTGCGACCAAGGTGGCACATTCTGCGCCTTGTCCCTGCCCGGACCGCCGTCGCATAATAGGGCAAGGGTGGAACCCGAGTGACCCGTGCAAGCTGAAGGGCGCGGGCAGGGAGGCGAATTCGATGTCCGACAAAATCTACGATATCCCGGCCGACTGGCAGAAGCGCGCCTTCGTCGACGACGCCAAATACCGGGAAATGTACGTCCGCTCGATCAAAGACCCGGATGGATTCTGGCGCGAGGAGGCGAAACGGCTCGACTGGATGAAGCCGTTCAGCAAGATCAAGAACACGCATTTCGGCGCCGCCGACGTGTCGGTGAAATGGTTCGAGGACGGGACGCTGAACGCCTGCTACAACTGCGTCGACCGCCATCTCGCTAAGCGCGGCGATCAGACCGCGATCATCTGGGAAGGTGACGATCCGAAGGACGACAAGAAGCTCACTTACAAGGAGCTGCACGCGGAGGTCTGCCGGTTCGCCAACGTGCTGAAGGCGCGCGGCGTCAAAAAGGGCGACCGTGTCACCATCTATATGCCGATGATCGTCGAGGCGGCGCTGGCGATGCTGGCTTGCGCGCGCATCGGCGCCATCCACTCGGTGGTGTTCGGCGGTTTCTCGCCGGAGGCGCTGGCCGGCCGCATCAGCGACTGCACCTCGCCGATCGTCATCACCGCCGACGAAGGCGTCCGCGCCGGCCGCAAGATTCCGCTGAAAGAGAACACCGATGCCGCCTGCGACAAGGCCGGCGGCGTCTCCACCGTCGTCGTCGTGCGCCGCACCGGCGCCGATGTGAACATGAAACCCGGCCGCGATATCTACTACGACGAGATCGCCAAGACGGTGCCGGCCGACTGCCCCTGCGAGGAGATGAGCGCGGAAGACCCGTTGTTCATTCTTTATACGTCGGGCTCGACCGGCAAACCGAAAGGCGTGCTGCATACCACCGGCGGCTATCTTCTCTACGAGGCAATGACGCACCGGTACGTCTTCGATTACCACGACGGCGACATCTACTGGTGCACGGCCGACGTCGGCTGGGTCACCGGTCACAGCTATATCGTCTATGGCCCGCTCGCCAACGGTGCGGTCACCATCATGTTCGAAGGCGTGCCGAACTATCCGAGCACGTCTAGATTTTGGGAAGTCTGCGACAAACATAAGGTCAACATTCTCTACACCGCCCCGACGGCCATCCGCGCGCTGATGCAGGCGGGCGACGAGCCGGTGAAGAAGACTTCGCGCAAGAGCCTGCGCCTGCTCGGCACCGTGGGCGAGCCGATCAATCCGGAAGCCTGGGAGTGGTATCACCGCGTTGTCGGCGAAGGCCGCTGCCCGATCGTCGATACCTGGTGGCAGACAGAGACTGGCGGCATCATGATCACCCCGCTGCCGGGCGCGACCAAGCTGAAACCCGGATCGGCGACGCGGCCGTTCTTCGGAATCCAGCCGGTGATCGTGGATGCCGACGGCAAGGTGCAGGAGGGCGCGGTGAGCGGCAACCTGTGCATGGCCGATAGCTGGCCGGGCCAGATGCGTACGGTCTACGGCGATCATCAGCGATTCATCGACACTTACTTCAAGACCTATCCCGGCAAATACTTCACGGGCGACGGCTGCCGGCGCGACGAGGACGGGTATTACTGGATCACCGGCCGCGTCGATGACGTGATCAACGTCGCCGGTCACCGCCTCGGCACTGCCGAGGTGGAAAGCGCGCTCGGCTCGCACGCGAAAGTGTCGGAAGCGGCCGTCGTCGGCTATCCGCACACCATCAAAGGCCAGGGCATCTATGCTTACGTGACTTTGATGGTTGGCGAATCGCCAAGCGAGGATCTGCGCAAGGAGTTGGTCGCCTGGGTGCGCAAAGAGATCGGCCCGATCGCCTCGCCCGATCTCATCCAATTCGCGCCCGGCCTGCCGAAGACCCGCTCGGGCAAGATCATGCGCCGCATCCTGCGCAAGATCGCCGAGGACGAATACGGCAATCTCGGCGACGTTTCGACGCTGGCCGATCCCACCGTAGTCGACGATCTGGTCAAGAACCGGCAGAACAAGAAAGGCGCCCAGGCGGCGGAGTGAACCGTAGGGCGCAATAGCGCAAGCGTATTGCGCCGAACCGAGATGTTCGATTGGCGGAATACGCTACGCTATTCCGCCCTACAAGCGACTCACGCGCGCCGTAGCTCGCAAAGCGAACTCCGTCGCCCTCGACCCGCCGGGACTGACGCTTGCTGTTAATGACCTCTTCGGCCGATAGAACTGATATGTGCTCGCGTAGCCTCCCCGAACTCCACAATTTTAATCGTTATTTACGTTATTTCGCGCTTTCCGCCATGGCAGCGCGCGAGCCGCATTAGTATAGGCGTCATAGGGCTGGTGGGCGTTCAAGTCATGGTGCTGGTGCTGAAACGGACGGCGTTGTTCGTCTTTATCGTTCTGGTATGGGCATTGCTGACGGCCGTGGCGACCTACGCGGCGCCGACGGAAGTCACCGGCTTCGAGGGCTTCGCGCCCGGCACCATCGTGGTGAAAACGCACGAGCGGCGCCTTTATTATGTCCTCAGCGGCAATCGCGCGCTGCGCTTTCCGGTCGGTGTCGGGCGTAGCGGCATGCAATGGACCGGTGAGGCGCACATCGAAGGCAAGTACGTGCGGCCGGCGTGGGCGCCGCCGCCGCTGATCCGCCGCGAGAACCCGCGGCTCCCTGCCGTGATTCCCGGCGGCGCGCCGAACAATCCGATGGGTGTCGCCGCGCTCACCTTGCGCGGCGGCAAATATGCCATCCATGGCACCAACCGGCCCTCCTCGGTGGGCCGCTTCGTCTCCCACGGCTGCATTCGGATGTACAACCGCGACATCGTCGAGCTCTTTCGCATGGTGTCGGTGGGAACGCCGGTTATCGTGCAACGATGACGCGCAATCCGCTCGCCGCCTGATCTTTGTCGCCGATTCTGTGTACCGGCGGTGATTTCTGCCGAGACCTTCGCGACTCGGTCACATTTCACGGCGAAGGTCCGCGGATGGCGCGCCCGCGCATCTCTCCCCAGCCGGAAGTCCCCGGCCTTCCCGCCCGCAGGATCGCCGCCGATATCCTCGACGGCGTGCTGCGCCGGCGGATTGCGCTCGACGAGCAACTTGCCGGTAAAGGCGCGCATCCCGGCCTAATCGCGCTCGCCGACCGGGACCGCGCGCTGATGCGGCGACTCGTGGCGACCGTACTACGGCGGCTCGGCACGCTGCGCCATCTGATCGGCGGGTTTCTCGAACGCGGCCTTCCACCCGATGCCCCGCGCATCGAGACCATCCTGCTGCTCGGCGCCGCCCAGATTCTCTGGCTCGACGTTCCGGACCACGCCACCGTCGACTTGTCCGTTCGGTTAGCCCAAGCCGACCGCCGCGCCGCGCGCTATGCCGGGCTGGTCAATGCGGTGCTGCGGCGGATCGCGCAGAACCGCACTCTTCCGTTAGATGATAATCGTCCCCATGACACACCGGATTGGCTGCTCCAGCGCTGGACCGCCGCTTACGGCGCCGAGACTGCCCGCGCGATCGCCTATGCCAACGGGCACGAGCCGGCGCTCGACCTCACGACCAAAGCCAACCCGGAAAGCTGGGCGGAACGTTTGCACGGCCGCGTGCTGCCGACCGGCACCGTGCGCACGCTCGCACAAGGATCAATCGCGCTGCTGCCCGGTTTTGCCGAGGGCGCTTGGTGCGTGCAGGACGCCGCCGCCGCCCTGCCGGCACGGCTCCTCGGCAATGTCCGCGGGCTCAAGATCGCCGATCTTTGCGCGGCTCCGGGCGGCAAAACGGCGCAACTTGCGCTGGGCGGCGCTGCGGTGAGCGCGGTGGAGCGCTCTCCGGCGCGGGTGGCAAGGCTGCGCGAAAATCTCGCCCGGCTTGCGCTCAAGGCGGACACCGTTGCCGCCGACGCGCTGGAATGGCAGGGTGGAACGTTCGATGCCGTGTTGCTTGACGCCCCCTGCTCCTCGACCGGCACCATCCGCCGCCATCCGGACGTGCCCTGGTTGAAGAGCGAGGCCGATATCGTCGCACTCACCTCGCTCCAACAACGCCTGCTCGACCGCGCCGTCGAGTTCACGCGTCCGGGCGGACGATTGGTCTATTGCGTCTGTTCCCTGGAGCCTGAGGAAGGCGAGCAGCAGATCGCCGCGCTGCTGGCACGCGATCCGCGCGTTGCCCGTGAACCGGTGTGCGCGACTGAACTCGACGGCTGCGCCGAATTTATTTCGCCTAAGGGCGATCTGCGGACACTGCCGATGCACTGGCCCGATCCCGATCCGCGTTGGAGCGGTCTGGACGGGTTCTACGCCGCCCGGCTGGTCCGGATCGCCGACTAATCCACTCACGGACCTGCATATTGGCCGTTCGTCAACCCTTCGCTATCGTGCGACGAGTGCGCGGGATTCGATCCTCGGCGCAGGGGACAGACACGTTGACGATGCGGGTTTCGGTCGCGGAGCGGGCCAGGCTCTCCGCGCTCATTGGGCGCCGCGCTTTCCGCAGCCTGCTCGCGCGTGTCAATGCGCACCCGCTGACACGTTGGCGCTTCGGCTCGGCGAAGGCCGACCGTATCGTGATCGCACCGCAGGATTTGCGGACGGCCGACGCCACCCGGGCCGCCGAGATTTACGCCGGCCGCTTCGCCTTCGCCGGCAAGGTGGTGGTCTCCGACCGCCGCTCGCCCTTCGAAGTGACCGCCCCTTCGGACGAGTGGGCAATGGTGCTGCTCAGCTTTAGTTGGCTGCGCCATTTGCGTGCCGCCGATTCCGCAATCACCCGCGCCAATGCGCGTTCGCTGCTCGATGAATGGATGCGCGTGCAGGGAAGATGGCATTCGCTCGGGTGGCGCTCTGATATTCTCTCTCGCCGCATCCTTTCGTGGCTGAGCCAAGCGCCCTTCGTGCTGGAGGACGCCGACGCCCGCTTCTATCGCCGCTTCAACCGCTGCCTGTCACGGCAGGTGCGCTATCTGCGCCGCACGCTGAAGGAAACCCGCGACGGCTTTCCGCGCCTGCAAGCACTGATAGCGCTGACGTGCGCCTCCCTTTGTATTCAAGGCCTTTCCGGGCAGCTTCGCAGCAACGCGCGCCGTTTGAGCGAGGAACTGAATAAGCAAGTGCTGCCCGACGGCGGCCACATCAGCCGCAACCCCGGCGTATTGATCGAATTGCTCGCCGATTTGCTGCCGCTGCGGCAGTTGTTTTCGTCGCGGCACCTGCAGCCGCCGCAGGCGCTCAACAACGCCATCGACCGCATGATGCCGATGCTGCGCTTCTTCCGCCACGGCGACGGCAATTTCACCCAATTCAACGGCATGGGGCCGACGCCGGTGGACTTGCTCGCCACTGTGCTCGCTTATGACGACGCGCGCGGCACGCCGGTGTCGAATGCGCCTCACAGCGGCTATCAGCGTATCGATGCCGCCGATACGGCGCTTATCATGGATACCGGCTCGCCGCCGCCACTATCGGTGAGCCAGGAGGCCCATGCCGGCTGCTTGTCGTTCGAATTCTCATGCCGGCAGCAGCGGTTGATCGTCAATTGCGGGCTGCCGGCGGTCAACAAGGACACCTGGCGGCAAGTGGCCCGTGCGACACCGGCGCATTCAACGGCGACCTTCAACGATACCTCGTCCTGCCGCTTCATGGAAAAGGCATCGTTGCGCAAGCTGTTGTTTGGCGTGCCCATCGTCGCCGGTCCGCACAATGTGCGCGTGGAACGCGGCACTCAGCCCGAAGGGACGTGGCTGCGCGCTTCTCACGATGGCTACGCGCCGGAATTTTCCGTGGTGCATAGCCGCGCCGTTCGATTGAGTCCGGACGGCCGTATCCTCGACGGCGAAGACAGTTTCGCCGCATCGGGCGGCGGCGGCATTCCCACGCGTGTACCGGATGAGTTCGCCGTACGCTTTCATCTCCATCCGGCGGTCAAGGCAAGCCGCTTGAGCGACGGATACGGGATTATCCTGGTGCTGCCAAATCGTGAAATGTGGAGCTTCAACACCTATGGCGACACGGTCCAACTCGAGGAGAGCGTGTTCCTTTCCGGCAGCGACGGTCCTCGAAGAACCGCGCAGATCGTCATCTACGGTCATGCCCGCAGCCGCGATAAGGTACGCTGGTGTCTGCGTCACACACCGCCCCAACCCGGAGGGCCGCGAACGAACCCGGCGGTAGAACCGGAATTGCCGTTGTAGGCTGTCTCTTCGCTTCATCGGCCTAATGTGCTAGCCCCCTCGGCATGCCCAGCCATCTCCGCCGTATCACGCGTGCGCTGCTCTCCGTCTCCGACAAGAGCGGCCTTCTCGATTTCGCCAAAACGCTGGCCGGCTATGACATCGAGCTCGTCTCGACCGGCGGCACCGCAAAAGCATTGAAGGA
>DASTWX010000148.1:0-13844 GCA_035765795.1 Pseudolabrys sp.
CCGAGCATCACGCCGGGCATCAAATTGGCGACGCCGATGAAATTGGCGACGAATGTGTTCGCCGGCCGTGCATAGATGGTCTGCGGGTCGCCGATCTGCTGGATGACGCCTTTGTCCATCACGACGACCCGATCGCTCATTACCAGCGCCTCGGATTGGTCATGGGTGACGTAGACTGACGTAATGCCGACCTCGTGCTGCAGCCGCACGAGTTCGACCCGCATTTGCTCGCGCAGCTTGGCGTCGAGGTTGGATAGCGGCTCGTCAAACAGGATAACGCGCGGCTCGTAGACGATGGCGCGGGCGAGCGCAACGCGCTGGCGCTGGCCGCCGGAGAGCTTGGTGGCGTAGCGATCGGCGAGGTGAGGCAGTCCGACGAGTTCGAGCGCGCGCGTCGTACGCTCCTTGGTGACTGGGGCAGGCGCGTGCCGCACGCGCAGGCCGTAAGCCACGTTGTCGAAGACAGTCATGTGCGGCCAGACGGCATAGCTCTGGAAGACCATGCCGATGTTGCGTTCTTCGGGGTTGAGATAGATGCCGCGGGCGGGCGCGGCGACCACCTCGTCGCCGATGGTGATCTCGCCGCCGTCTGGATGCTCCAGCCCCGCGATGCAGCGCAGCGTTGTTGTCTTTCCGCAGCCGGAAGGGCCGAGCAAGGTGACGAACTCGCCGCGCCGGATCGTCAGGTTCACGTCATTGACCGCGACTTCGTTGCCGAATCGCTTTTGGAGGTGCGCCAGATCCACCATGCGGTCCGCGGATTGGTTCATGGCTGCACCGCGAGAGTGCGGGCAGGATCGAGCCGCAGGTAAACCTTTTCGCCCGCTTTCAGCCCTGCGCGCGGGTGCGCCATCACCTTCCATTCGAAATCGCCCCAGCGCACGCGGCAATCGACGGTATTGCCGAGGAAAATGACTTGGATGACCTCGCCTTCCAGTAAGGGTCCGCTGCCGTTCTGCCGGCTGGCGGCGATGCTCTCGGGCCGCACCGACAGCACCACGTCGCTGCCCGGCGCTATGCCGGGGCCGAGGAGACAAGGCAAACGGACCGCACCGCCGTTGCCCTCGATTTCGACTTCGCCGCGGCCCGCTCCTGTGACGGCGGCCACCCGGCCCTTCAGGAGATTGGCGACGCCAATGAAATTGCTGACGTAAGCGTTGACCGGCCGGCTGTAGATTTCACGTGGCCCGCCGCGCTGCTCGATACGTCCTTTGCTCATGACGATGATCTCGTCGCTCATCACCAGCGCTTCGGCCTGATCGTGGGTGACGTAGATTGAAGTGATGCCGACTTCGTTCTGAATGCGCTTGATCTCGACCCGCATCTGCTCGCGCAACTTGAGGTCCAGGTTGGATAACGGCTCGTCAAAGAGCAGGAGCCGGGGAAGAGAGATGATGGCGCGGGCGAGCGCGGCGCGCTGCTGCTGTCCGCCGGACAATTGCGTGGCAAGCTTATCGGCCAGCGCGCCCAAGCCCACGAGCTCGAGCACCTCGGCAACCCGCGCGTCGATCTCGGCGCGCGCGACTTTTCTGATCTCCAACGGATATGCCACGTTCTGCGCGATGGTCATATGTGGCCAGATGGCATAGCTCTGGAACACCATGCCGATGTCGCGCTTCTCTGGCGGGAGAAATACGCCCTTCTTTGGCGCCGTGTAGATCGTGCCGCCGACGCTGATTTCGCCGCCATCGATCGCATGCAGCCCGGCAATGCTCATCAGCGTGGTTGTCTTCCCGCATCCCGATGGCCCGAGCAAAGTGATAAAGGCGCCTTTCGGCGCACTGAAGGAAACGTCGTCGACGGCACGGTCATTGCCGAACCATTTCACCAAATTGCGGATTTCGAGATACGGCGTGCCGCTGCTGCTACTCATGACGGGCGACCGGCTCATGCCGTCAAAGCTTCGCGGCCGGCGACGCGCCGGAAAATGTAGACGCAGAGGAGAAGCACGACGGTCTGCGCCATCGAGAGCGCCGCGGTGAGCGTCTCGTTTTCGTAATTGGTTAGATAGTAGACGCCGACGGACAGCGTTTCCGTGCCGGACGAATAGAGGATGATCGAAATCGACAGTTCGCGTAAGAAAATGACGAACAGCAATACCCAGCCGGCAAAGATGCCCGGCTTGAGCAGGGGAATCGTGATCCGCCGCAGGGTGGTGAGCCAGGTCGCGCCGGCCATGCGCGAGCTCTGATCGAGGTCTTCCGAGATCGCCAGCATCACGGACGATACGTTGCGCTGCCCATAAGGGAAAAAGCGCGTGATATAGGCGAGCAGTATGATCCAGAGAGTCGCGTAGATAGGCGTTCTTATGTAGGTGATCAGCACGCCCATGGCCAGCACGATGCCGGGAAAGCCGATCGGCACCACGCACAGAAAATCGAGCAGGCGCGAGCCAAAGCCTTTGGTACGATGAATCATGTAGCTCATGACGAGCGACAGCATCATGGCGATGGTGGCGCCGAGGAAAGCCAAGATGAAGCTGTTGTAAATGCCGTTGGTGGCGGCGGAGATATGGTCCGGCGCCCAGAAGAAGAGCGTCCGCACGTAATTGTGCAGCGTGAACTCGCTCGGAATGATTTCGGCCTGCCAGACCGGATGCAGACTGACCGCGAAAAGGCAGAGGATCGGCAAGACTACCGCGACCAGGAGGAAAATCACGTTGTACGCGAAGGCGGCCCACTTCCAGCGGCCAAGGTCGATGACGTTCGGACGAAAACCTTTGCCCGTCACCGTGGTGAAGGAGCGCGGCGCGATGTAGCGTTGCTGTATCCAGATCAGGAACACGGTTATAGCGGCGAGCGCCATGCTCATGGCTGCACCAAGGTAAATGTTGGCGTCATCGCCGACGGCCTTGGTGAATATCTGTGTGGTCAGCGTTTGCCAGCCATAGGGCGCGCCGAGCTTGAACGGCACGCCGAATTCGCCCGCGGTGCTCACGAACACGATGATGGCGCCAGAAAGAATGGCAGGGGCGACGAGCGGTAAGGTAACGGTCATGGCCGTGCGGAATAGGCCGGCGCCGGTCGTGCGCGCGCTGTCTTCGAGCGAGGGATCCATGCGCCGCAGCGAACCGACGACGAAGAGATAGACAAGGGGCGCGAAGAAGAGGCCGGTGACCCAGATCACGCCATAGATGTTATCGACGTTGACTACGCTGCCGTGAATGCCGAACACGTCGCGCGCCCAACTGTTGAGCAGTCCGGTCTTGCCGCCGGCGAGATCGTGCCAGGCGATCGCCCCGACGAAAGGGCTGAGATAGAACGGGATGAGATTGAACGGCTCAAGGCGATCGTTCGCCGGGCAATTGGTGCGGGCATTGATCCAGGCCAGCGATACTCCGAAGAAGGTCGACAACACTGTCGAGCCGGCGCTGATCAGCAGCGTGTTAAGGAAAGCCTTCGGGATGACGCGATCGGTGTAGAGCGTCCGGTAATTGTCGAGGCCCCATGTGCTACCGAAGCCGCTGGGGTCGAGGACACGGAAGCTGCTCACGATCAGCACGAGCAGCGGCAGGACCACCGCCGCTGCGACGATAATGCTGACCACCGCCGTCACCACCGCTTCCTGCGTGAACAGGCTACGCCAACGGCCGGCCGTCGGCGTCGGGGTGGTGACTTGCGTCATCGATGGAGCGCTCATCGCGTCGTCCATGGTACATATGGAGCGGGGATCCGGCGTGGTCCTCGCCGCCTCAGGAAGCCTCGCGTCGTCGCGAGCAGGGCCGCCGGCGTCTAGGGCTCTACTGGAACACCTTTTGCCAGTCGGCGCGCAGAGCCTTGAATTTCGACTCCGCGGCAACCCAGTCCTTCAGCCCTATCATCTTTGTCTTCTTCATATCGAAGATGTACTTCTGCGCCTCGGGCGGCGGGGTATAGTCCTTCATGAAGGTATACATCATCTCGCCGACGACCATGATGTCGGTACCTTCTTTGCTCAGCATATATTCGATGAACAGCTTGCCGGCATTCGGATGCGGCGCGCCTTTGATTACCGCGGCTTGGTTGCCGAGCATGACCTGACCCTCTTTGTAAGTGCTCCACTTGAGGGTTTTGAACAGATCCGGCTTTTTGAGCACGGCTTGGTAGACGCGGCCGGTCAGATTCCACATGTCGAGCGGCCGCTGGCAGGAAACGACCATCTGCATCTTCGGCTCGGTACGGAACTCGATCAGCGGATCGGTGGCTTTCAGTTTCTTCCACAGATCGGCGAGGTTCATGCCCTGCTCTTGCAGACTGAGTGCGGTATTGTCGTAGGTGAAGCTCTTGGTCAGATCGGAAGCGATGGTTTTGCCTTTGAGCTCGGGCTTGAGCACATCGGCATAAGACTGCGCTGAATAATTCGACATGCCGGGGCACGCGCTGTTCCACACCGGCTGGAATGTGTAAGCGAAAGGCACCACAACGTAAGGGTAATCGGAATACTGGTCGGCTGCCTTTGTGCCCTCGGCGTGATTTTTCCAATAACCGCTGTCAAGCTTCAGGAAAGCGCCGCGCTTTGCCGCGGCATCGAAGAAACCGGGGGCGCTGACGATAAGGACATCGACGGTGTGTTTGCCGGCGATGATTTCCTGTCGGGTTTGCGCGACGGTGGCGCCCGTACCCTTGCGCAGATTGTTGAATTTGAAATTCGCCCCAAGCTTGTATCTTTTGATGAATCCCGCAGCCAGATGCTGCGCGGTCCAGTCGCTGAATTGCGGATTGAGAACGGTAACTGCGCCTTCCTTGCGCGCGGCGTCAACCAGCTTCGCCTCTTGCGGCGTCAGATCCGCCGCATAAGCGCACGCCGCGCCCGCAACAAGCGCGGCGGTCATTAAAGCGCATGTGGAAAGTCGTCGTGCAACATGGCGTGAGCCCATGGCATCCTCCCGTTTGACGTCTCCTCCGGAACGGACCTGCCGGCGGACACCGGGGCCGCTTCTTGTTGTCGCTATTAAACAGCATCTTCACCGCGGCTGGCAATTTGAGTCTTCAATCGCGGCCAGCTTTCGTACGACCCAATAGGGATGATGGCGGCTATTTCATTACCTGCACGCGGCGCGCCTCGTCCGCTGCGAGAACCGTTGCATTTGCGACCGTCGCGGCGCTGGGCTTTGTGGCCTCGATCGTAAGGGGCGCCGTGTGAAGATCGGAATTCTGCTCGGCGACGATATCGGGCCCGAAGTCGCCCCCGAGTGCGTGAAGGTCATGAAGGCGGCGGCCGGACGCGAGAGCCTCGCTATCGAATGGGTTGACCTGTCGATCGGCGCCCGGGGACACGATTTGCACGGCAACACTGCCGCGCTCGATAGCGCCGGTCCGAGACTTTCAGCCAAACTGGAAATGGAGTCATCTCATCTCGGCGACGTGTACCGAAGAGCAAAGAACCGCTTTCTTCCGTCGTTTGTTGCCGACGACATTGGCACCATCTCGCCGGCGACAGTATTCGGGGACGAGCGAATAACTCATGTGGCGGCTGCGGCGCTTAGCAAACGGTGGCCGATAGGTGGTTCTCTTGGTCGTTCGCGCCTTTCAAGGACGTGCCGCGGTTGCCTTCGACTGCGGCTTTGCACGTGAGGCGTACCTGCCATGCGAACTGTCGGAGGCGCGGACCAGGCGGACGCCTTTTTCATCGAGATGCTTGCGGCCATCGTCGGCTTCAGTATCCACCGATAGGGCCCGAATACGACTCCAAGGGTTGAAAGCGAGCGTTCGATCGCGCATCATCGCGAGTATTCGGAGGCCTTCTCGTTTGTCCTCTTTTTCTTGTAAAGATGTGAACCATCGAGCATGTCAGGCGTTAGCGCAGACTTGGGGTAGTCAGTTCTCACTTTGTCAGTGCATCCGAAGGGCAACAGGTGAAGGTTGCTCCCGCTGCCCGCGGATGAAGGAATTGCCGCGAGCCTCTTCGCCACTTCCGTGATCGAACGATGGAGACCGTGATGGGGCGTAGCGCACTCTTGCCATTACCGCGTGATGCCGCTGCTGGTGCGATAGCGTCGCTACCAACCCAAAGTCTGGACGAAATGCGTGCGTATTGGCGCGCGGCCTTTCGCCGCGTGCGCACGGAAACCGAGCGGCGCGCCGCCCGCTTGTCGCCCGAGGACCAAGTGGTCCAGTCCATGGCCGACGCCAGTCCGACCAAGTGGCACCGCGCTCATGTGACCTGGTTTTTCGAAACGTTCCTGCTGGTCCCAAACGTTCCGTCATACGTCGTTTTCGACGAACGTTTCTCGTTTCTGTTCAATTCCTACTACGTTGCCGCTGGCCCACGTCACGCCCGGCCACAGCGTGGGCTGATCACGCGTCCCAATAACGAGGATGTCTCGGCCTATCGCGCCCATGTCGACCGTGCCGTCGAACGGCTCATCGAGAGCGTGGCCGCCGCCGATGCAGCACGCGTGTTCGCAATTCTGGAGGTTGGGCTTCATCACGAGCAGCAGCATCAGGAATTGATGATCACGGATATTCTTCACGCGTTTGCGCAGAATCCGACAAATCCCGCGTACGACCCCGACTGGCAGCCGCCACCGCCGACACCGGGCCCGCACGACTTCATCGAAGTGCCGCGCGGCGTGCAGTCCATTGGACATGACGGCGAGGGTTATTGTTTCGACAATGAGCTTCCGCGCCATGACGAGCTGATTCCGCCGGTGCGCATCGGCCGGCAACTCGTCACGAACGCCGAGTGGCTGGAGTTCATCGAGGCAGGCGGTTACAGGACACCCTCGCTTTGGCTGTCGGATGGCTGGACCTTGGTTCAAGCAGAGGCCTGGGAAGCGCCCGGCTACTGGCGGCAGCGGGACGGGTGTTGGTTTTCGATGACGCTCGCGGGCCTGCGACCGGTCGAACCGGCCGCTCCGGTCAGCCACGTAAGCTACTATGAAGCCGATGCATTTGCCCGCTTTGCCGGAAAACATCTGCCCAGCGAAGCGGAGTGGGAAGTGGCCGCCCGCGAGGGTCTGCTGGGCGATGCGTTCGGGATTGCTTGGCAATGGACGCGGAGTGCCTATTTACCCTATCCGGGTTTCCGCGCTGCCGAAGGCGCGCTTGGCGAATACAATGGCAAGTTCATGGTCAGTCAGATGGTCCTGCGGGGCTCATCGTTCGCCACGCCCGAGGGTCACGAGCGCGTGACCTACCGCAACTTCTTCTATCCCCCGTCGCGTTGGCAGTTCAGCGGCGTTCGTTTGGCCGAGTTCAACTGAGGATTTCCAATGGTCGCGCTAGCACGTTCCCCCCGCCCGCAGCCGCAGGCTGCGGAGGATACCGCGTTCGAGGAGGACGTCCTGCGCGGCCTCGGCGCCTCGCCCAAGCGCGTGCCGGCGAAGTATTTCTACGACGACGCTGGCTCTCTCCTGTTCGATCGTATCACCGAACTGCCGGAGTACTATCCGACGCGTTGCGAGATGAGCATCCTGCGCGAGCACGCGGTTGACATCTGCAAACTCATTCCGGAGGGCGCGGCGCTGGTCGAATTCGGCGCCGGCTCCAATCGCAAGGCGCGGATCGTACTCAAGGCGGCGCCGACGCTCGCTGCGTACGTGCCGGTCGATATTTGCGGAGAGATGATCGAGCGCGAGGCGATCGAGCTACGCCTAGATTTTCCCGGACTGAAGGTCGAGCCTGTGATCGCAGACTTCACCAAGGAATTCGAGCTGCCGTTGGCGGCACGAGAAGCGCCCGTGCGCGTCGGTTTCTTTCCCGGCTCGACCATCGGTAATTTCGAGCCGCATGAGGCAGCGGGATTCTTGCGCAATGCTGGAAAGATTCTCGGGCCCGAGGCCGTGCTCATTATCGGCGTCGATCTGATCAAGCCGGTCGAGGTGCTGAACGCGGCCTATAATGATGCGCAGGGCGTCACCGCGAAATTCAATCTCAACCTGCTGAAACGCATAAATCGCGAGCTCGGCGGTACGTTCAACCTGGATAGTTTCGAGCATCACGCCATTTACAATCGCGAGCGCAATCGGATCGAGATGCATCTTGCCAGCCTCAAGCGGCAGAAGGTGAAGGTGGCCGGCGAGACGATCGATTTCCGTGCCGGTGAGAGCATCCACACGGAAAGCAGCTACAAATACAGCGTGGAATCGCTGTCGGCGCTCGCCCGTGGTGTCGGCTGGCGCCCTCTGAAGGTATGGACCGACGCCGATAAGTATTTCTCCATTCAAGCGTTCAGGCTCGATGCGGAAGAGGCTGCCGAAGCCGGCTGAAGCCCGTCGCGGCTGATTGGTTCTTGCCCGTCATTCCGGGACGCGGGCTCTTCGCCCGCGGGTCCAGATGCAATCGCCGAGTTTTGTCCTGGATTCCGGGCCCACGCGCTTTGCGCGTGTCCCGGAATGACAAATCGCTTTTCCCGCTGGCCTGTCTTGGTCCACATGCGCTAAGGAAGGCCACGTTCGCCTCTGCGCGCGAAAAATAAAACCAGCGGGATTTGGGCCAGATGAAGATCGTCAGTTTCGAAGACAATGGTTTACGGCTTGGCGTGGTCGAGGGCGACAACGTCATCGACTTGCGGGCGGCTGATGCCAAGGCGCCGCAAGACCTTGGTATGTGGCTGCGCCGGGAGAACGGCGATCTCGCGCCGCTGGCGGCGCTTGCAGGCAGGGCGCCGGCCTCGGCGCGCCGCCCGCTCGCCGGCTTGACTTTCGCCTTGCCGGTGTCGATGCCGGGCAAGATCATCTGTCTGGGCTTGAATTATCTTGACCACGTCAAGGAAGGCCCGCACCGGGACAACGTACCGAAATTCCCCTCGATTTTTTTCCGCATGCGCAGCTCGATGGTGCCGCACCTACAGCCGATCGTGCGGCCGCAAGCCTCGATCCAACTCGACTACGAGGCCGAGTTGGTGGCCATCATCGGAAAACGCGCCAAGCACCTCACACTGGAGAACGCGGTCGATTGCATCGCCGGCTATTCCTGCGCCAATGAGGGCTCGGTGCGCGAATTCCAGCGCCATACCTCGCAGTGGGGTATGGGCAAGAACTTCGACCGTACGGGCGGGTTTGGCCCCTGGATGGTCACCGCCGACGAACTGCCGCGGGGGGCAAAAGGACTCAAGATTACCAGCCGGCTCAATGGCAAGACGATGCAGTCGGACAATACCGAGAACATGATGTTTCCGGTCGCGGAGATGCTGGTCTATCTTACCAAGGGCATGACCCTCGAGCCCGGCGACGTGATTCTTACCGGCACGCCGTCCGGCGTCGGCCACGCGCGCAAGCCGGATCCGGTTTGGATGAAGCAGGGCGACAAGGCCGAAATCGAGATCGAGGGCGTCGGTACGTTGGTGAATCCGATCGAGGATGAGAAAACTTGAGCCGGCGCGATCGCCACCGGATCAACCGGCGCTTGGCGCCGGGTCGTTAACACCCATTGATTTCAAGAGGTTCATATGGCCGATCAGCTCAATGTGCTCGTGATTTGCGGGTCGCTACGCAAGAAGTCTTTCAACGCCGCCCTGACCCGCGCTTTGCCCGAACTGGCGCCCGCGAATATGAAATTCATACCGGCGCCCGATTTTGAGATCCTGCCGCCTTACAATGCCGACATTCAGGACGCGTCCGGCTTTCCACCCGCCGCGGAAGACTTGGCCCAAGCCATCCGCCATGCCGATGGTGTGCTGATCGTGTCGCCGGAATACAACTGGTCGATTCCCGGTACGCTCAAGAACGCAATCGACTGGGTCTCGCGCATGAAGGATCAGCCGTTTAAGCAAAAGCCGGTGGCGCTGCAGTCCTGTTCGCAGGGGGTGCTCGGCGGCGCGCGCATGCAGTACGCCATGCGCATGACGCTGATTTACCTCAACGCTTTTACCTTCGGTACGCCGGAGGTGCTGGTGGCGCAGGCGCAGAACAAATTCGACAAGGACTTGAAGCTTACCGACGAGAGCACCCGCGGCATCGTCAGGCAGCAGCTCGAAGGCTTCGCCAAGTTCATCGCCCGGGTGAAGGGATAGGGCCCAAGCCTCCCCGCCCTCATCCTGAGGAGCAGCCGAAGGCTGCGTCTCGAAGGATGGGGCGGCCTCTGGTTCGAGACGCGCGGTCATTCGGGCCGCGCCTTGCGCGGACCCGATGACCGCGCTCCTCACCATGAGGCCGGGACAGGTCAATCCGTTGCTGCCTGGCCTTGCGATACTAAGCCTGCTCAGCTCTTCATCGGCGGGAAGTCGCGCGAGAATACCGGCAGCTTCAAGAACGCTTTCGGGTCCATTTTCCAGAACTGGCTGACCTTATGATAGGTCTTGATGGTCTTGTTCGCCATTTTGCTGCCGTGCTTCTCCACCCGCCGAACATAGACATCGATCACCACGTTGCCGTAGGGATCGAAGCTGATCGGTCCGCGCGGCGTCTCGGCTAAGGTGACGGAGCGTATGGCTTTGACGAAAGCGTCGGGGTCGTCGGACTTGCCGCCCGTTTTGGCGAGCGCGGCTTCGATCACTTGGCCGTCGACATAAAAGCATGCGGCATAATGGCCGATATGCACACCATCGCCGTAGTTTTTCTTCATAGCGGCGATGAAGCGGTGATTGGCGTCGCTGTCGATGTCGAGCGAATAGGGGTTGGTAT
The DNA here is from genome assembly GCA_035765795.1 of Pseudolabrys sp. Taxonomy (GTDB): domain Bacteria; phylum Pseudomonadota; class Alphaproteobacteria; order Rhizobiales; family Xanthobacteraceae; genus Pseudolabrys. The sequence continues at coordinate 10,544 of DASTWX010000148.1, forward strand.
TGATCAGCCCCTGCGCTTCCTCACCATAAGCGCTGATAATCGTATCGTCGGCAACGGTCGAGCCGCCGACCAGGTGCTGCTTCACGCCGAGCGCTTTGGCCTGCTTGATGAACTTGATCGGGTTCGATCCGGCGAGCCCGACGCAGACCACGTCGCATTTCGGGACTTGCGCGACGTACGGCGCATAATCGGCGGTGTGTAGCGGCGACCATAGCTTTTCGACCACGCGGCCGCCTTCCTTCTCCAGAACGCGCTGGAAGCCGCCGATCTGCTCGTAGCCGAAAGCGAAGTCGTCGGCGATGGTGCAGGCGGTCTTGAGCTTCATCTCGCTGGCGACATAGTCGCCGAGCGGATAGAGGCATTGCGCGGACGTATAGGACGTGCGCGTGAGATAGTCGTTGCGCTTGCGTTGGGTCACATCCTCCGCGCCGGCGAATGCGAGCGTCGGCATCTTCGCCTGTTTGAGGTAATCGAGCGTCGCCAGAAGTTCGAAAGCGGCGAAGGGCCCAAGCACGACGTTGACTTTGTCGCGCTCGACCAGTTGCTGCGCTTTGGTCTTGGCACCCGCCGGGCTGCCACCGGTGTCGGCGACGATAAGTTCGATCTTGCGGCCGGAGAGCATGAAGTTCTTGGCCTTGAGGAAAGCCGTAATGCCTTCTTCCGTGTGCTGACCGCCGGCGGCGAGCGGACCGGTCTTCACCGTCAATAGGCCGACCTTCATCGGCAGGTTTTGTGCAATTGATGGCCGCGAGAATGCGGAAGCACTTGCGGCAGCGGCGGACGCCAGCAGGAATTTGCGGCGGTTGAGATGCGTTGTCATGGACCCCTCCCGGTTTTTTATGCTTTATTGCGCGCCGATTTTGCGCCGGTTTCCAGACGGTGCGCAACCTTGCCCACTTCCGCCCACGCAGATTTTTGCTCGCGTCGTGCTTAGCGGTTTTTGCCTTCAAGCCATCCTGTGGCGGCCGCATCGAGCGCGTCGAGCTGCGGCCCGTCGAGCCCGGGCATGTCGCGTTTGACCGTGTAGCCGACGCGCGTCTGCAGATAGGCGAGATGCCGATAACCTTCGGGAAATTGCGCCAGTAACACCGGGTCCAATGTGGGCCGTGCGGCGGGATCGACCGGATCGATGCGGTCTTTTTCATACGTGTGGCGGCGCAGCACGATGCCCCAGCGTCCCTCGCGGTTTTCGAGAAAGTCGTAAGCTCGCCCCCAACAAGTGACGTCGCAAAGGAAGCCTTCAATTGGCGCACGCTGCGCGATGGTCACCTTGGTGCGCGCGACGGCGCGGGCACCGACAATGTCGATCGTGCTCCCGCCGAGCATATGAAAAATGCGGGCGCCTCGCGCAAACCCTTCCTGGCTGACCCGGATGAACTCCTCATAACCACCTTGGAACCAAGTGGCCCACATCTCGCCTTCGGGGTGCCACAGCGTGCGGAAGCGATCCCACGCCCGGGCGTCGCGCCAAAGTACCCAATTCTCGACGATGTCACGGATGGCGAGGCGGTCGGCGATGTCGTCCTGCATCGATGCTCTCACCTGTCATCGCCGGGCTTGACCTGGCGATCTCGTATGGGTGAGCAATACGCCTATCGAAGCGGGATGGCCGGCACAAGTTTACACCCGGGCCGGCCATGACAAGAGGGGGTCATTGTGCCGAGGCTTGCCGGAAAAGTCGCTCTCGTCACGGGCGGGGCGAAGGGAATTGGGAAGCATTATTCGCAGGCGCTGGCCGTGGAAGGGGCGCGTGTGATGATCGCCGATATCGCCGATGGCAAGCCGCTCGCAGACGAGATCGCCGGCCGTTACGGCGAAGGCTGTGCCTCCCACGTGCAGGCGGATGTCAGTGACGAGCCGGCCGTGAAAAGGCTCGTGGCGGAGACGCTCGCCCGCTTCGGCCAGATCGATGTGCTGGTCAACAATGCGGCCGTCTATGCCACGCTCACCCCGCGCAATTTCGACGAATGGGATGTCGCCACCTGGGATAAAGTAATGGCCGTGAACGTGCGCGGGCCATTCCTCATGGTCAAGCACGTCGCGCCGCACATGAAACAACGCGGCACCGGCAAGATCATCAATATCGCCTCCGGGGCGGCCTATAAGGGCGTGCCGCGCATGCTGCCTTACGTCAGTTCCAAGGGCGCCATGCTAGCCTTCACCCGCGTCCTGTCGCGCGAACTCGGTCCTCATGGCATCGCGGTCAACTCGCTCTCTCCGGGCTATGTCCTCAGCGATACGGGGCTCCAGAACACCGTGCACGTTGAAGAGGAACGGCTGCCTGTGCGCAATAGTCGCGCCTTCAAGCGTGACGCGTATCCCGAGGACCTGCTCGGCACGCTGGTGTTCCTGGCCTCGGGCGACAGCGATTTCATCACCGGGCAGTCGATCGTGGTCGATGGCGGCGCAGTCAACAATTGAGCAGCCCTGTCGCGTTACGATCCACGCATGATGCCGATTCTCCCCGGCAGGTGGACGCCAGGGCAGGCAAGCACTAGGTAATAGGGGAGACATGCCGGCGGAACCTGCATTCCCGTCGGTAGCGCAATCGGTTATATTGGTTGCAAATCCAACCATTCCCGTCCGAACGGAGGAATCCCATGGCGGTTGCCGCTACGGCCGATAGTAAACACAACATCGAAGGGGCCCGGCAGGCTTATTACGAAAAAATCTCGAAATACCACATGGCTCCGTTGTGGGAGGTGCTGAAAGGCTTGGTCACACCGGAGCCAAAGAGCACCTGCGTGCCGGCGCAGTGGAAGTTCGACGACGTCAAGAAGTTCATGCTGGAGGCGGGTGATGTGATCACCGCCGAAGAGGCCGAGCGCCGTGTGCTGGTGCTCGAGAATCCCGGCCAACCCGGCGAATCACGAATCACCAATTCGCTTTTCGCCGGCATCCAACTGATCATGCCGGGCGAGATTGCCGAGGTGCACCGCCACGTCGCTTCGGCCATCCGCTTCGTGCTGGAAGGCGAAGGCGCCTACACCGCCGTCGACGGCGAGAAGTCGATGATGCGGCACGGCGACTTCATCATCACCGCCAATTGGGCGCCGCATGACCACGGCAATCCGGGCAAAAACCCGGTGCTGTGGCTCGATGTGCTCGACATGCACATCGTCAACCACTTCGAGACCTCGTTTGCCGAGCATCCCGAAGAAAAGATGCAGAGCACCGATCATGAGGACGGCGATTCCTTCGAGCGCTATGCTACCGGTGTGCTGCCGGATGGGCTGCCGGCGAAGCAGGACCGCAGCCCTGTGATCAATTACCCTTACGCCAAGATGCGCCCGATCCTCGA
>DASTWX010000149.1:0-9994 GCA_035765795.1 Pseudolabrys sp.
CACGGCGAGGAAGCCCTTCACGCGCAAAAGATCGCTGCCGCGCATCGCAGTCAGCACGTCCATGGTGCGAGCGAAGGCCGGCCATTGGAGCGGCGCGTCCTCGATCAATGCGAAGCTCGCGATGCCGTCGCTGTGTTCGGCCTCGGCGACGAAGGCATTGCGCTGCTGTGCACCGGGTTTGATCAGCGCGGCGGGATCAAGCTCTCCGTTTACCGCTTCAAGGATATCCGCGCTGGCGTTGAGTGCGCGCAAACGCGCGGCCAGCGATGTGACTGCGTCGTTTCCCGCGATGTCTACCTTCGTAATCACGAGGCGGTCGGCGAGCATCGCCTGCTTGCGCGCCTCCGACGACCAGCCGAGTGTCTCCGCGCCTGTTTCGGCATCGATGACCGTCAGCAGCACCTCGAGATGGCAGACCTCGCCGAGCGCGCGGTCGGTGGCGAAAGTCTGCAGGATCGGGCTTGGATCGGCCAGGCCGCTGGTTTCGATCACCACGCGCCGAAAACTGGGGATCTGGCCGCGTTCGCGCTCGAACAGCATGCGGCGCAGGGTGACCTGCAAATCCGTGCGGGTGACGCAGCACAGGCAGCCGTTGCCGAGCAGCACGGTCTCGTCCGCGCTCCCGCGCACCAAGGCATCATCGATGCCGGTTGCGCCGAATTCATTGACGACGACAGCGGTGCCTTGTCCCTCCGGCGTCGACAGGAAACGGCGCAGCAGCGTGGTTTTGCCGGCGCCGAGGAAGCCGGTAACCACGGTCACCGGAAAACGCGCCCCCCGCGCGCTTCTCAGCCGGCGCCCGAACGGTCCAGCAGCCGGAGAGGGGAAGACGTTGTCCATGCTGCGTACTTTACCTCTCCCCGCTTGCGGGGAGAGGTCGACTTCCAAGCGGAGCGCGGAAGGCGGGTGAGGGGGCATTCGTTGTAAGCTCGTGAGCTTCGATAGAGCCCCTCACCCGGCTCGCATTTCGCTTGCGCGCAATGCTCGCCACCCTCTCCCGCTTCGCGGGGCGAGGGAAATCAAAAATCCATCTCCAACACGTAGAGCCCGCCGGTGTGGCGGTCCACCGTGTAGACGATGCCGCGCTCGTCGACGAACACGTCATTGAGCTGCACCGCGCCTACCGGCGTGCCGGCCGGCGGCGGCGGCACGAAGGCGGCGATTTCCTTCGGCTGATAGGCATTGGAGATATCGAAGGCTCGCATGCCGCCATTGAAGAAGGTGCCGAACACAATCTGGTCCGACTGGAAGGCGGTCGGCACCGGCGGGTTCTCGTGGATATTGTGCGCGCCGAAACGGCCACCGCGATCCTTGTAAGCGTCCACCGGCGGCATCGGCAGCGTGGCGAACGAAACCGGATGCGCCTCGTCGCGTGCATCCAGGAGCCATATCAGCTTGGGCCAGTCTTTGGCGTTGTTCTCGGTGGATTCCTCGGTGACCAGGATCAGTCCGCGGTCGAACAGCGGCACCGCCGTGTGGGTAAAGCCGGTGTAAGGCGGCGAATTGGTCCAGTGCGAGATCACCTTGGGCTGGGATTTGTCCGAGATGTCCATCACGTACATGCCGCCATCGAGGTAGCAGAGATACATGCGGTCGGGCCGCTGCTTGTAGACGTTGCAGTTGTGCGCGCGATAGCCCTTGTCCAGCGTGTGTCGCGGCGGCGGCGCCGTGTTGTCGCCCTTGCGCGTGCCGCTCAGCCACCAGCGGCCGACTTCGATCGGCTTCGACGGGTTGCGCACGTCCACGCAGCGGTAGAACTGGTCGTCGTTAGGGTCGGCCGCCTCGAAGTCGGGGCTGCCCGCGGCCATGTGCACGTATTCTCCGTCGCAAAACCAGAGCTGGTGCACGCCGCGCGAGGTCGCGCCGGAGCAGTCGAAGAACGAGATCGAGCGCGGGTTCTCCGGCTCCGACACATCGAACAATTCGAACCCGGCGGGCTTGAGGCCCTTCTTCTGCGTTTGATAGGCGACCGCCATGATATTGCCGCTGCACTCGAGCGAGTTGGAGCGCATGTAGGCCTGCGGCAGATCCGTCTGCACCACCACCTTGGGATTGCGCGGATCGGTCACGTCGACGCCGGTGAAATTCTTCGGCGCGCTCTCGTGCGCGAGCCAAATGATGCGGCGGCCGTCTTTGGCGATGGTCACGGACATGCCTTCGCCCATGCCGCCGAAGCTGCCGAGGTCGTTCTGGGCGAGCAGCTTGAAATTCCAGGTGACAGGCTCTCCGCTTTTGGCGAGCGGATTGGTTACAGCGGACATTCGCGGCTCCGGTTCAGGTCAGGGGGTCGGTAGTCAGTATTCAGTAATCAGAAGCAGGGCGCTCCTGATTACTGATATCTGATTATTGTTATCTGGTCAGCCCCTCGCTTTTTTCATGAAGTCTTTGCGGAACGCTTTGCTCCAATCCGGCACTTTCTTGACCTTGTGCGCCTTGATCAGGACTTCGGCGTGGTGCGTCATATAGGGATCGAGGTCGTCGGGCCAGTCGAGGTTGACCTCCACCCGCGAGATCGCATTGATGAAAGTCTTCTTGTCCATCTTGTATCCCTTGGACGTGTAGAACTTGTAAACCACGTCGTGCACTTTGTCGGGCTCGTTCTTGAAGTCATTGGCCACGTCGATCCAGGCCTTCAGATACGGCACAACGGCGTCGGCGTGCTCGCCCACAAAGTCGGGCGTCGCCGCCATGAACACCGGCATCTTGTCGAAGCTATAGAAATCGACCAGCGTATTGGCGATCCCGTTGGCTTCGGCGATGGCGTTGTAAGGCTCGACATTGGCCATGGCGTCCACGGTCTTCGCCGCCATGGCCGCCACCATGTCGTTCACGTTCATGCGCACTTCGGTGTAGTCGCCCTTGTGGAGGCCGGCCTTGGGCAAAATCTCGTCGACCAAAATATTGCCGACCGAGGAGCCGGTCTGGTTGGCGATCTTCTTGCCGCGCAGCTGTTCGACTTTGGTGATGCCGAGATCCTTGCGCGCCATCAACCGGGCCGTCTTGCCGACGTATTCGATCTTGGCGATGGCGATCAGGCCGCCTTTTTCGTTGCCGATGATGAAAGAGGGGCCGGCAAAGGTGCCGAGGTCGACTTGGCGCGCGACCATCTGCTGCATGGTCAGGTTGCCGGACGGCACGGCGAATTCCTTGGCGTCGATCCCGTGCTTTTTGAGGTGGCCGGATCGCATCAGGTAATAAGTGGGCATGCCCCACATGTTGGTCTGGTAACCTTGGCGGATCGTCACCGAATCGGCGAAGGCAGGCTTGAGCCCCAGGCCGGCCGCCATGATGCCGGCGCCGGTCGCCGCCAGCGCCTGCCGGCGCGTCAGTCCGTACTTTTCAGTCATTTTCGTCCTCCCTGTTTGCGCACGATGTGGTTTCACGGTGTGGTTTGGGGCTATGCGTTGCCGCCCTTTCCATTCGTCTTGGCAGGGGTTGTTTCGACCCTGCTCGTATCCTGGCCGAGATGGCCTAACAACACCTTCTGCCATTCCAGGAATTCCGCGCTCAGCGGATCGCGCGGCCGCGCGAGCGGGATTTTGACCTGGACCTTCACCGTGCCCGGGTGTGGCGACATCACGATCACCCGGTCGGCGAGATAGACCGCTTCCGCTACGTTGTGCGTGACGTAAATCACGGTCTTGCGCGTTTCCCGCCACACGTCGGCGAGCAGCCGCTGCATCTCGTCGCGCGTCAGCGCGTCGAGCGCGGCGAACGGCTCGTCCATCAGCAACACGGCGGGGTTATAGGCGAGCGCGCGAGCGATGGCGACGCGCTGCTGCATGCCGCCCGAGAGGTGGTGCGGATAGGATGCGGTGAACTTTTCCAGCTTGACCAGGCGCAATTGCTCTCGCGCGATCCGTTCACGCTCCTCCTTACCGAGCCCCTTCATCTCCAGGCCGAAAGTGACGTTGCCGAGCGCGGTGCGCCACGGGAAGAGCTGCGCGAAATCCTGGAAGACAACGCCGCGGTCCATGCCGTGCCCGGTGACCGGCTTGCCGCCGATGCGAATCTCGCCCGCTACCGGCGAGAGGAAACCGGCGATGGTGTTGAGCAAGGTCGACTTGCCGCAGCCGGAGGGGCCGACGATGCAGACGAACTCGGAGGCGCCGATGTCGAAGCTCACATCCTGCACGCCGATCACCCGGCCCGCCGGCGTATCGTACTCGAGCGTCACATCGCGGATCTCAATCGGCAGCATGTCCACACCCGTTCATTCCCGCGTAAGCGGGAATCCAGAAGCCAATTTCCTCCATGCTGCACAATCTCCTGGGTCCCCGCCTTCGCGGGGACGAGCGGAAATCGGGGCCCATGCGCGAATTTACCGACACGTTCTACCCCTTCGCCATCTGCACCATGCCCCAGCGGTGCACCGTGGCTTTCTCGAGCGATCCGAAGACCAGCCGTTCGAAGATGAAACCGATGATGCCGATCACCACGATCGAGGCCATCATCACGCTCGTCTGCAAGAATTCCTTGGCGTCGAAAATGACCCAGCCGAGCCCCCAATCCGAGGCGGCGAGCATCTCCGCGCCGACCACCGCGATCCACGCGCGCAGAAAGGCCTGCCGCATGCCGGTGATGATGAACGGGGAGGCGCCGGGAAGAATCACCTTCCAAAACAGCTTCTTCTCGTCGGCGCCCATGGCGCCGGCTGCTCGTAGCCACAACGGGTTGACCGAGCGCACGCCCGACCACGTGTTGAACAGCACGGGGAAAGTAGCCGCATAGAGCACGATGAGGATGGTCGTGGTGTTGCCGATGCCGAACCACATCATGAACAACGGCACCAGCGAGAAGGAGGGGATCGGCATCAGGGCGCTGATCAGCGGCAGAAAGAAACTTTCCACCGGCTTGAATCGCGCCATGAGGATACCAAGCGGAACGGCGAGAACGAGCGCGAGGCCGAAGCCGACCAGCACCCGGAAAAGCGTCGCGCCGGCGTGCTCGAACATGGTCCCGTCGGCAAGCATGGACCACAGCGTTTCCGCCACGGTCTGGATGGTGGGCATCAACACTTGCGGGAAGATGCCACTGTATGAAAAGCCCTCGTACACGGCGGCTGCGCCCGCCAAAGTCAGAGAGGCGCGGACCAACGAGCGCCGGCGCTGTCCGTGGTCGCCCATCATTCCATCGCCTCCACCATGCCCCAGCGCACCACGGTGTAATTTTCGATCTTTTGGAAGACGAATTTCTCCAGCGCCAAACCGATGATCGCGATTACCACAACCCCGGCCATCATGGCGTCGGTGTTGAGGAATTCGCGTGCGCCGAAGATCAGCCAGCCGAGCCCCCAGGGTACCGCCGCCAGCATCTCGACCGCCACCAGGATGCGCCAGGCCTGCGCGAGCCCCAGCCGGAAGCCGGTGAGGATGTAAGGCAGCGCGCCGGGCAGGATGACGTAGCGGAACATGCGGCGGCTGTCGGTGCCCATCGCCAGGGCCGAGCGCAGCCAAATCTCTTTCACCGCCTTCACGCCGGTCCAGCTATTGTAGATCACCGGAAACATGGACACGAAGGCGACCAGCAGCACGACAGAGACTTCGCCCGGACCGAACCAGAGCAGGAAGAGCGGCGTGTAGGCGAGGCCGGGTATCGGCCCGAGCATGCTGACCAGCGGCAGGCAGATGTCTTCCACCCGCCGCGAGCGGCCCATCCCGATGCCTATGATCAATCCCACCACGGCCGCAAGCGCGAAGCCCACCAGCAGGCGGATGACGGTATCGAGGGCGTGGTGGGGCAGGATGCCCGAGATGGTGAGGTCGACGAATGTACGGGCGATATCCTCGATCGTCGGAAAGAGTTTTTGCGGAAAGATGCCGGAGCGCGCGAACGCCTCCCAGATGACGCCCACCACCACGAAAGGAAATACGTTGCGGGCGACGGTGCGCACGCGTTCGCTGAATCGGCCGGTCCGCCGGTTCGGGGCGATAGCGATAGTGGCGGCATCGTGCATGGTGCCGGCGGCGCCCTCCGTGTGGTTCTTGCTTGCCGCAGCCTCTTCGTGGGCCGCTGGTGCGAGGTCCGTTCCCGGCTCACGCGCAACAATAATGCTTTAAACGGCGACGACAAGCATACGCCTGATTGCAAAGGGGACGGCATGCCGTGTCGTCGCGTGTCACGTTTTGCCGCTGGCAGATTTCGATCAGAACGGCTAAACGCCGCGTCACAGAGTCACGCTCAACGGGAGTGTTTCGCGATGTCGAATGCGACGCAGAAGATCGGCTGGATCGGGGCCGGCCGCATGGGTGCGCCGATGGCCGAGCGGCTGCTCAAGGCCGGTCATGCCGTCTCGGTGTGGAATCGAACGCGCGCCAAGGCCGAGCCGCTGGCCAAGCACGGTGCAACCGTCGTCGACAGGCCCGCCGATCTGGCGAACTGCGACATTGTCTTTTCCATTGTCTCCACCGGCAAAGACCTGGATCAGATCGTGTTCGGTAAGGACGGCCTTGCCTCGGGTGGAAAGGCGCCGCCGGTGCTCATCGACTGCTCGACGATTTCGGTCGAGGACTCGGCCGATATCCGCGCGCGCCTGAAGAAAGCGGGCAGTGAATACGTAGCGGCACCGGTTTCCGGAAACGCCAAGGTCATCAAGGCGGGCCGGCTCTCGTCGGTGATTTCGGGCGACGAAGCGGCCTGCATGAGAGCCAAGCCGCTTTTGGAAATCGTGGCGCCGCAAGGCGTCTCCTACGTCGGCGAAGGCGAGCTCGCCCGCGTCTGCAAGATCGCCCACAATGTCATGCTCGGTGTAGTGATCGAAAACCTGATCGAGATCACGTTGCTCGTGAACAAGATGGGCGTGCCGCGCCACGCGTTCCTCGCTTTCCTCAATAACGGCGTGATGGGCTCGATGTTTACCCGTTACAAGTCGCCGGCGCTGGTCAATCTCGACTGGACGACGACGTTTACGCCGGAATTGCTGCGCAAGGATCTCGACCTCGGTCTGGAACTCGGCCGCGAGGTGGATGTCCCCATGCCGGTCACCGCGGCGGCGCGCGAGGTGTTGCAGTCTCATTTCGGCGCCGCCACCTTGCAGAAAAATCCGCAAGAATATCTGCAGAAGGACTTTGCCGCGCTCCTCGAAACGATGGCGCTGGCCGCCGGCATGAAGCTCACGCCGGAAAACAAGAATGTGCCGACCGGACTGGAGCATTAAAGTACGTTTGGTTACGACGAGGTGCTGCAACGAACTCGTCTTACCTCTCCCGTAGGGAGAGGTCGGCGCACGAAGTGCGCCGGGTGAAGGGTTACAGGCTATAGAGAGTCATGCTCCCCCCTCACCCCGACCCTCTCCCCAACGGGGAGAGGGAGCACGCCGAATTCGCTGAACCGCTTCAGCCTACTCAATCTGCTCTACGCGAGATCACACGGAATCGGCAGCGAAGCGCCGGCCCAGTGATGACAAGAAAAGGGCTACGGCCGCGCGACCTTCCACGCGCCTTTCAGAAATCCGTCGCCGGTGAGGTCGCCCGGCTTATGGTCGTTTTTCCAGGTGTAAAGCGGCTTGCCTTTGTACGCCCACTGTTTGCTGCCGTCGGTGCGGCTGATGAGCGTGTAGCCTTTGCCGCCTTTGGCTCCGGCGGAGGCCATCAGCGGCGGCCAGTTGGCGGCGCAACCGCCGTTGCAAGCCGATTTGCCCTTCGAGTCCTTCGCGAAGGTGTAGAGCGTCATACCATGGGAATCGGTGAGCACTTTACCCTTGGCGCTGTTGCCAATCTTGGCCGGCGCTTGTGCGAAAGCGCTGCCGGCGAGCGCCAGCATCAGCACGGCGGCGAGCGGAAATACGGCTCTCCTCATATGGTCCTCCCTGTTCCGGCGTCGGCTTGGTGCCGCGCCCACGAGGACGAAACCCGTGCGCTTTCCGCTATTCCAGCCCGGGTGCAGAGAAAATTTTTGGAGCCGCCGGGAATAAATCGCGCGTGCGCGGGTGAACGGCGGCCGATCATCCGGTCGTGCTAACGTGCAAAAAAAGGGCCGCTCGCGCGGCCCTGACGTGCACGAGTTGGAGGATTGGCCGCCGTTTAGTAGCAGGGAGGAAAACGGCGACTGCGCACACCTCGCAGTGAAGCGGTGGGCGGCATAAACGGCAAGTAAAGAGGCTGTAAATTCACCTTTTTCTACCGCTGCAACATCGAAGGCGAATAACGGTCGTGATCACCCAGCCTCGACCGTGGCCGGTTGCAATTCGCTCCCGTTGCGCGAGTCCTCAAACCCATGCATGCGGAGGTGCCATTGCAGCGCGACGACCGCGCCCTTCACCGGCTGCAATAGGGCGATGCAACTGGCGGCGGTGATCGACAACCAAACCGGCAAGGATAGCAGCATCGGCGGGGCGAAGGCGGTTTCCACGGCCAAGATGATCGGCACCAGGACGTGGCCGACGATGGCGATCACCAAATAGGCGGGAAAATCGTCGGCGCGGTGGTGGTGCAACTCCTCGCCACACCGGGGGCATTCGTCCGCTACCTTCAGATAGGCACGGAACATCCGTCCGCCCCCGCAGGCCGGGCAGTGCCCGGTGAAACCCTTCCAAAGGGTCTCCATGGTCTCGCCGCGCCAGGCGGGGATGGCTTCGGACTTGAATTCAACGGGGCCCATGTGCGGCTTAACTCTTTCGGTCCGCCCGCTTAAATAACCTCGCCTGCCGCGTTTTGCCACAGCGCCTCTGCACGGCTGACCTGCGGCCCGCCGCCGCCCTCGGTTGCCTGTACCTTCTCGATCCCTAGGATGCGCGGCGGATGAAAGGAGCCATCATGCTCAGCGCTGCCCGTAATGAAATGCTCACCCGCGTAGGGGCGGGCACGCCCATGGGCGCCCTCTTACGACGCTACTGGATGCCGGTCGCGGGCGCGAGCGAACTCGACGCCAATCCGGTCAAGCCGCTGCGCCTGTTGGCCGAGGACCTCGTGCTCTACCGTGACCGCGCCGGCCGTTATGGACTGATCGCGCGCCGCTGCGCGCATCGCGGGGCCGATTTGAGCTATGGCACGGTGGAACAAACCGGCCTGCGCTGCTTCTATCATGGCTGGAAGTTCGACGAACGTGGCGCCTGCATCGAACAGCCATACGAAGATATCGCCAACCCGAATCCGCGAAGTCGCGAGGGCTGCGCCATTGCGGGTTACCCTGTACGCGAGTTGGCCGGCTTGTTGTGGGCCTATATGGGCCCACAACCCGCGCCGGAACTGCCGGTCTGGCAGCCCTTCACGTATCAGAACGGTTTCCGCGAGATCGTCACAGCCGATATCCCCTGCAATTGGTTCCAGTGCCAGGAGAATTCGATCGATCCCGTTCACTTTGAGTGGATGCACGAGAACTGGAGCGCGCAAATGCGTGGCGGTGATGCTTCGGCGTCGCGTCACCTCAAATTGCGCTTCGACGAATTCGAGCACGGCTTCGTCTACCGCCGCATTCGCGAGGGCCTCGACGAAAGCGATCCCAACTGGTCGGTCGGCCGCGTGGCGCTCTGGCCGAACGGTTTTTATCTCGGCATGCATTTCGAATGGCGCGTGCCGGTCGACGACGAAAATACGCGCAGCATCGCCTGGTTCTTCATGCGCGTGCCGAAGGGCCGCGAGCCCTACGTGCAGGAGAAGGTGCCGACGTGGGAAAGCCCGGTACGCGACGAGAAGGGCAACTTCATCGTCAGTCACGTCATCAACCAGGACATCGTCGGCTGGGTGAGCCAGGGCCGCATCGCCGACCGCACGCGCGAGAACCTGCGCTCGAGCGACGTCGGCATCGCAGAAATGCGCAAGCGTTTCTTCGCCGACCTCGACAAGCTGGCAAAGGGCGAAGACCCCTCCGGAATCGTTCGTGACCCGATCAAGGCGGCATGCGTGCCGCTGCCGGACATCATGAGCAAGTATAACGTCGAGGGCGTGCCGCTGCCCGATTACCAAAAGCATCCGCTTTTGCGCGAGCGCCTCGCCGGCTTCCGCCACCATTTCGGCCAGCCGCCGGACGTCCGCCGCGCGTTCGAGCAAGCGATGGG
>DASTWX010000150.1:0-2981 GCA_035765795.1 Pseudolabrys sp.
GATGCGGTCGAGGCGCACAGTATTGTAGTGCTTCACGTTCGGCACGTTGAAGCCACGCTTGGGCATGCGCATGTGGAGCGGCATCTGGCCGCCTTCGAAGCCGCCAATAGCGACGCCCGACCGTGCAGTCTGGCCCTTGCCACCGCGGCCGCCGGTCTTGCCGACGCCCGAGCCGATGCCGCGCCCGACGCGCACGCGCTTCTTGTTGGCACCCGGATTGTCGCGAAGTTCGTTCAAGCGAGCCATCAGTCAATCCTTACTTACTATCGCCGACGACGCGGACGAGGTGCGGGATCTTGTTGATCATGCCGCGCACTTCGGGCGTGTCTTTCAGCGTCCGCTGCTTGCGGATCTTGTTGAGGCCGAGGCCGATCAGGGTCGCCCGCTGGTCGGCCTGACGGCGCGCGGGGGAAGCGATCTGCTCGACGGTTACTTGCTTGTCAGCCATTTTGAACTCCCAGGTCTCAGGCTTCGACCGATTCCTGGCCGCGACGGGCCTGGAGATCGGACACCTTGAGGCCGCGGCGGGCCGCGACGGAGCGCGGGCTGTCGACCTGCTTGAGCGCGTCGAACGTGGCGCGCACCATGTTGTACGGATTGGAGGTGCCGGTCGACTTGGCAACGATGTCGTTGACGCCCAGCGTCTCGAAGATGGCGCGCATCGGACCGCCGGCGATGATGCCGGTACCCGGAACGGCGGCACGCAGCACAACCTTGCCGGCGCCGTGACGACCGGCGACGTCGTGATGGAGCGTCCGGGCTTCGCGCAGCGGCACGCGAATGAGCTGGCGCTTGGCCTGCTCGGTCGCCTTGCGGATCGCCTCGGGAACCTCACGAGCCTTGCCGTGGCCGAAGCCGACGCGGCCCTTCTGGTCGCCCACCACCACGAGCGCGGCAAAGCCAAAGCGCTTGCCGCCCTTCACCACCTTGGCGACGCGGTTGATGTGGACCAGGCGGTCGATGAATTCGCTTTCGCGCTCTTGAACGTCTCTCATTGTCTTTCCTTCCGCGCGATCAGAACGTGAGGCCGGCTTCGCGGGCCGCATCCGCCAGGGCCTTGACGCGGCCATGGAAGAGGTAGCTGCCGCGATCGAACACGACCTCGGTCACGTTGGCGGCCTTGCCGCGCTCGGCGATCAGCTTGCCGACGGCAGCGGCGCCTTCGCTCGATCCGCCCTTGCCGGCCGACTTAACGTCCTTGTCGAGGCTCGACGCCGCCGCGAGCGTCCGGCCGGACGCGTCATCGATGATCTGCGCATAAATGTTCTTGTCGGAGCGGTGCACGCTCAGACGCGGCCGGCCATTGGCACGGGCCTTGATGGCTTTGCGAACGCGCGCCTTGCGCCGTTCAGATCCTTTGAGGCTGATGGGCATCTCTCGCGTTCCTTACTTCTTCTTGCCTTCCTTGCGGGCGATATACTCGCCCAGGTAGCGCACCCCCTTGCCCTTGTAGGGTTCGGGCTTGCGATAGGCGCGGATATCGGCGGCCACCTGGCCGACCTGCTGCTTGTCCACGCCGGCGACCGTGATGTCGGTCTGGGTCGGCGTCGTAATCGTGATGCCCTTGGGTGCCGGGAAAACGACCTCGTGGGAAAAGCCGAGGCTGAGCTTCAGATCCTTGCCAGCCATGGCGGCACGAAAGCCGACGCCCTGGATCTGCAGCTTCTTCTCGTAGCCGTCCTTGACGCCCTTCACCATGTTGGCGATCAGAGCGCGGGTGGTGCCCCAAGCGGCGCGAGCCTCCTTGGTGTCGTTCGCCGGCTCGATGACGATTCCCTCGTCGGTCTGCTTGGCGTTGACGATATCCATGAGGGTGAGCGATTGCTCGCCCTTGGGCCCCTTCACGGCGACTTCACGATCCTTGATCGTGACGGTCACACCGCTCACCGGAGCAATTGGCTTTTTGCCTGTACGGGACATTCTACTTTTCCTTCGGAGTCATCGTCGATGCCGAATGGCTAAGCGCGAAGGCTTAGAACACTCGACAGACTACCTCGCCGCCCAGGTTCTGGGACTTCGCTTCGTGATCGGCCATCACGCCCTTGGGGGTCGACAGGATCGACACGCCAAGGCCGTTCATGACCGAGGGAATATTCTTCACCGACACATAGACACGCCGACCGGGGCGCGAGACACGCTCGATCGTGCGGATTACCGGGGTGTTGTCGGCATACTTGAGCTCGATCTCGTATTCGTTGAGACCGTTTTCCGACTTCTGCTCGCTGTAGCCGCGAATGAAGCCTTCGGACTTCAACACGTCGAGTACGCGGCCGCGCATCGTCGAGGCCGGTGTCGAAACAGTGTCGCGGCGACGCATCTGCGCATTGCGGATGCGGGTCAGCATGTCGGCGATGGGATCAGTAAGGCTCATCGATGTCTCTCCTTACCAGCTCGACTTGACTAGGCCGGGGATCTCCCCGAAATTGCCGAGCTCGCGCAGCGCGATACGGCTCAGCTTCAGCTTGCGATAGTAGGCGCGCGGACGACCGGTCACCTCGCAGCGATTGCGCACGCGGCTCGGGGCAGAATTGCGCGGCATGGCCGAAAGCTTGAGCTGCGCGGCGAAGCGCTCTTCCATGCTCGACTTCTGGTCCATCACCAGAGCCTTGAGCTTGGCGCGCTTGCCGGCCATCTGCTTGCTCAGCTTCTTGCGGCGGTTGTTCTTCTCGATAGAGCTGGTCTTTGCCATTTATCGTCCTTTTGCCCCCTCTTACTGCCGGAAGGGGAAATTGAAGGCGCGCAGCAGGGCGCGGGCCTCGTCGTCCGTCTTGGCGGTCGTGCACACCACAATATCCATACCCCAGACCTGTTCGATCTGGTCGTAGGAGATTTCCGGGAAAATGATGTGTTCCTTGATGCCCATGGCGTAGTTGCCACGACCATCGAAGGCGTTCGGATTGAGGCCGCGGAAGTCGCGGACGCGCGGCAGAGCCACATTCACCAGACGATCCAGGAACTCGTACATGCGAGCCTTGCGCAGG
>DASTWX010000151.1:0-7439 GCA_035765795.1 Pseudolabrys sp.
TTCCGATTTTTTGGCATGTACATCTCCGAGGCACTCTGCCTAGGGGCCCTTTGTATATGCAGGCTGAACGATACAGCGCGTGTCAATAAGCGGAGGACATGGCGATGAGCCAAGGCGAATTCACCATCCTTGTCGGTACGACGAAGGGTGCTTTCCTGATATCCGGCGGCAGCGGCAGAGCGAACTGGATAGTCAAGGGGCCGTTCTGCGATGGCTGGCCCATCAACCACGTGGTCGGGGATCCTGCCACGGGCTTGCTTTGGGCCGGCGGCGGTGGCGAATGGCACGGCGCTGGTGTTTGGCGCTCTGAAGACTCGGGTGCCACTTGGCAAATTGCAAAGCTTACAAAGGGCAAAGTCGACGATTGGGCGGCCAACGATCCGCAATTCGCCGCCATGATGAACTGGACCGATCAACCATTGCCGTTCGCAGATCAGTTCTCGCAAATCTGGTCGCTAGGCTATGCTCACGGCACGCTCTATGCCGGAGCCAAGCCGGCAAGGCTGCTTTCGAGCACAGACGGCGGTAAGAATTGGCAAGAAGTCAAAGCTTTGCGAGATCATCCGTCTGCCGACGGTTGGAATCCTGGCGCGGCCGGATTGGTGTTGCATACGATAGTTTTTGATCCATCCAATGCGGAAAAACTCTGGGTTGGGATCTCGGCGGCCGGCGTTTTCGCGACAGAGGACGGCGGCAGGACCTGGGATCGCCGCAACCGACTATCCAATACGGCGCCCCGCACTGAGCACGCCCATCCCGCGGCGCCCCGCGACGGGGAAATCGGGCATTGCGTCCATAACATGATGCGCGCACCAGGCACCGCCGACTTGCTTTATCAGCAAAATCATCACGGCGTCTGGCGTTCTGCCGACGGCGGCCGGAGTTGGGACGACATCACGCGCGGTCTTCCGTCAACCTTCGGCTTTCCGATCTGCGTTCATCCACGAGACCCGGAAACCATCTGGACCGTGCCTTTGAATGGCGACATGGCCGGCCGTTTCCCGCCCGATGCCGCCGCGGCGGTGTGGCGCTCCAGAAACGGCGGCGAGACGTGGCAGGCCATGCGCGATGGATTGCCGCAGGAAGCCTGCTATTTCACAATTCTTCGGCAGGCCATGGCGCGTGACGAACGCGAGCCGGTGGGAGTCTATTTTGGGACCAATAGCGGCTCGGTGTTTGCCAGTGTCGATGAGGGCGAGAGCTGGCACGAGATCGCGCGGCATCTTCCGACTATCTTGAGCATCGAAGCGCTCGATCGGCGATAGCCATCGTAAGACCATTGCAGCTCACGACGGGCCCTTCTCATTCCGGAGGAATGGTCGGCGCCTCTCCCCCCATAAAGATCGGCAGCAGCCGGTGCGACGTGTACCGCCAGGCATTGCCGACCAGCTCGCAGGCACTCTGAATGTCAGCGATCATGATCGCGGGCTTGGACTCGCGGACTGGAAGCCCATCGGCGGCATAGAGGCACATGATGCATTCGAATTCGGCAGTCTCCCCTCGCCGGCCGAAAAGCCGAAAATTGCTGACCACGTGCCTTGCGGTGCGAGCGCCGCGCCCTTCCCGCCAACGATAAAATTCGGCGATCGCCTGCTGGCCGGCCATGACTTTATCGCCGATCGCGAACACGCCACCCTCGACGTAGAACGTATGCGCGGTTCGGCCCCAGTTCCGGTCAACGTCATGCCAGTAGTCCACCTCGAGGGCGGTCAGGGCCTGCAACGCGCTCGCGTGTTGAATGGATGACATGTCAGTCGCTTACCAGAATGCTTTCTATCTTCAGGTCGCGTAGCGTCTGTATGGTCAATTCACGCACGGCGAAACGCGCACCGGCGGCATCGCGTTCGACCACCCGGTCGACCACGGCATAAATGAGCGACCAGATATTTGAGCCCGCGCGCCGGCTTACGGCGGCGTTTACGTAGATCAACGTTTGCAGCATCGTCGTATTCCACATTCTCTTGAGCTGCTCATTGCCGGCTGCGTTCATGAGCCAGCGCGACAACTCGCCGTGAAACGACGGATGCATGCTGCCGGCCTTGAGCTCTTTATAGGCGCGGTCGATATAGGCCTTCAGCGCAGGCGCCGCATCGATGACGGCGTCCGAGACCTTGAGCGCCGCGAGCTCAGCGGCACACTCGAGTAATGCCAGCCGCACCTCGAACAGGTCGGCAATTTGCCGGTCGGTAAGCGAAATCACACGCACGCCCTGCCACGGCACGCGTACTCCGAGACCCTCCGCGACGATGAGCTGGAGCGCCTCCCGGATCGGCCCGTTCGAGAAGCCGTATTCCGCCCGCAATTCCGCCTCGCGAATGTGAGTCCCCGGCTTGTAAATGCCGGTAATGATGCGCTCGCGCAGAATATTGGCCAGCCAGAGAGGCCGATGAAACTGGTGCGCCGGCACCTTTCCTGTTTTCAGAGGCGTCGGGGTAAGTGCCGTGCGGGCCGGCCCGCGCACTGCCCGTTTCCTAGGCACTGTCGGCACGCCAGCGCAGCAGTGACGATTCGAGCAAGGTGACCGCGAGATCGAGCACCAGTGCGAAGACGGTCAATACGAGGATTCCTGCGATCACGATATTGATATCGAACGTCGATTCGGCTTGCAGGATCAAGTAGCCGACCCCCGCGGCAGAGCCCAGATATTCGCCAATCACCGCGCCGACAAAAGCCATGCCGACGGACAGATGTAGACTGGAGAAGACCCAGCTCAGCGCCGACGGAATATAGACGCGGCGCACCAGTTGCATTCGATTCGCACCGAGCATCCGCACATTGGCCAGCAGAACAGGGCTGACCTCGCGGACTCCCTGATAGACGTTGAAGAACACGATAAAAAAGACGATGGTGATGCCGAGCGCCACCTTGGACCAAATGCCGAGCCCGAACCAAACGGCGAAGATCGGCGCCAAAATCAGACGCGGCATGGTGTTCACCGCCTTGATGAACGGGTCGGCTACGGCGCTCCAGAACGCACTCAGCGCCAGCCACAGACCGATCACGAGCGCCAATCCCGCACCCAGCAGGAACGCGAGGACCGTCTCGAGCAGCGTTATGCCGAGATGGTAGTAAATCTCACCCGAGGCGAACCAATGGTAAACCACAGCCGCGACGCTCAACGGCGTTCCGATGAAGAAACGGGTGGTATTCGATGAGTCTGCCGCAATTTGCCACCATGCCAGCAGCGCAACCAGCAATGTGATCCGCACCGTCCAGACCCGCAGTTTCCAGGTCTTTTTCATGCCGCCGCCTGCCCCATCGAGCGGGCATAGCTTTTGCGAACCTCCTCCTTGAGCTCGTTCCAGATCAGCTTGTGCAGTTCGATGTAACGCTCGGAATGAATGATTTCCGTCACGTCGCGCGGGCGCGCGAGATCGATGGAAAACTCGGCGATCGGATGAGTCGCCGGTCCGGCGGACAAGACAACAACACGATCAGACAGCGATATCGCTTCTTCGAGATCGTGGGTCACGAACAGAATCGATTTCTTCTCCGCCGACCAGATTTCCAAAAGCTCATTTTCCATCAGCTGACGCGTCTGGATGTCGAGCGCGCTAAAGGGTTCGTCCATCAACAATATCTGCGGCTCGATCACGAGCACCTGGGCCAAGGCGACACGCTTTTTCATGCCCCCCGAGAGTTGATGGGGATATTTCTCGCCGTGGGAGGCGAGGCCCACCCGGCGCAGCCACGACTCCGAGCGGTCTGCCGCCTCCTTTTTCCCGATGCCGCGCAACTCCAGGCCGAGCGAGACGTTCTGCCGGGCCGTGAGCCAAGGCAGCAGCGCGTCGACTTGGAACATGTAAGCGGCGCGCCGGTTCACGCCGGCAAGAGCCGCGCCGAAGATGCTGACGTTGCCCCGCGTGGGGACCAACAAGCCGGCCGCGACGTTCAACAAGGTTGACTTGCCGCAGCCCGTGGGGCCGACAATTGAAACAAACTCCCCGTCTCCGAGGGTGAGCGAAGCATCACGAACCGCGGTGTAAGCCTGCTTGCCGGCGCCGGGGGTGCCAAAGACGCAGGTGATTCCCTTCAGATCGATCGCTGGATGGCTGGACAAGGCGCCTCAACCCGCCGGTGAGAAGAACCGTTCGGCGTAAGTGTGCTCGTCCTGCTTGGCGTCGAGCGCCCACTGCGCCAACTCCGAATGGCGTGCGAACCATACGTCCGGCGACTTCTGCAAATACCGGATGATCTGCTCGAACACGGCAATGATCATGGGGCGCCCGCCAAAATGGCAATGAAGCGTGAGTCCCAACTGCGCCAACGGCTCATTCTGAACCATGTACTCAAAGGTGCCGGTATGCACGTCGTATAAATCTTTCGGCGACGAACGCAGCACACGATTGTCCGTGAAGTCACTGTTAGGAACCGCCGCCATGACGCCATGCTTGGTTCTGATCCGATGCGGCAGATCAATGTAAGTTACGTCCGCATGCCACTTGAAGCCTTCCTTGGCCAGAAGATCGACTGTTTCGGGCGTGAACGCGAGTACCGGACTGAGCCAGCCTTCCGGCTTTTTACCCGTCGCATCTGCCAGGATGTCACGGGATTTCGCGATCGTCTGCTGCTGCTCTCCCGGCGTCATGTATCCGAGCAGACCGTCTTGCGTATAGGCGTGCCCGCCGACGTCATGGCCGGAGCGGACGATCTGCTTTACCGATTCCGGATAAAGCTCGGCGCATCGTGCGTTGGTGAAAAACGTGGCCGGAATCCCAAGCCGGTCCAAGGTGCGAATGATACGCCACACCCCGACCCGCCCGCCGTAAGTCGACCACGCTTTTCCAGCGTAATCTATGGTACCGGGTTTAAGATGGGTGGTCTGTACCGAGTAATTCGGCGCCTTGCCCTCCGACCACGTCTCGTACATGACCGTGACGGTGACTGCGACTTTCTTGCCGTTCGGCCACGCAAGTTTCACTTCGCTCATAAGGGCTCCTGTCGAGAGGATATCGGGCAAGATCTATTTCGATCGCACCAAGCTGTTGTCGTAGGTCTCTTTTACGTTGATCCCCTTCACGCCTTTCAGCGGGCCGAAGGTCGAAAGCACGCGATACGTATTCTCGGCAGCCTTCGGCGGAATTGCGCCGTCGGTTGTGAAGGTATCCTTCACCTTTGCGACCGCCTCCTTATAGAGAGCTGGATTGGTGCCGAGGTATGCTTTGGGAACGGTGGCGGCGACCTGGTCGGGCGTGGCGCTGTGCAACCACTTCACCGCCCGCCCAATGGCGCGCGCGAAAGCCTTGGCCGCCTCCGGCCGCTCCTTGATGAACTTCGGCGTCGTCAGCACCGAGCTCGCCGCAATGTAGCCGCCGTACAGGTAGTCCATGCCCGCCTTCGTGCGTGTATCGACGATCGGGACCATATCGCCGTCATGGATCGCCTCGCTGACGACCGGATCGAATTGGGCGACGCCGTCGAGTTGCCCGGATTTGATGGCCGACAGCGCGCCGGGGCCGCCGCCGATTCCGATAATCGACACGGCGCTCGGCGGGAGCTTCGCTTTGGAGAGGAGAATGGTAATGGCGAGCGCACCGCTGCTTCCGGGCGTCGTCACCCCCATCTTCAAGCCCTTCAGATCCGCCGGCGATTTGTACTTCTTGGCGAGCGCGGGCTTGAGCGCGATGACAGCGCCGTACGATTCATTGAAAAGCGCGATCGCTTTGAGCGTAATCCCCTTAGGCTGCAGGAGAAGCGTATGCTCATAGGCGCCGATCGACACGTCGGCGCTCCCGCCAACCAGGGCTTCGGTCGACTTCGACCCGCCGGCGAAATCGTTGATTTGAACAGTGAGGCCCGCTTCCTTGAAATATCCAAGCCGATCGGCAAGCGTCAGCGGCAAATAGGTGATCAGCCCTCGCCCGCCGATGGCGACGGTCACCGGCTTGGAAATCTCAGCACTGGCCGGCAACGCGGACGCGATCACGCCGGCCGCCACGGCGAAGCCGATTGCGAATTTGCGAAGCATAGCAAGATCCTCCCTGCATGTCGGTTGCCGCGGCCTCTTTCGCATGGACCGCCCTTGGTGCTGAAACCATGATTAATTATTAATAATATTTACGTCAACCGCAAAACTAGCCTCCCGCCAGCAATCAGGACGAGCCAATGTCACCGTCGAATCCTCGTGCGAAATTCCGCGCCATCCTCAACGGCAACACGTGCATCAGCCCGGCCTCGGTGTTCGATCCGATTTCGGCGCGCATCGCAGAACAACTCGGTTTCGAGCTCGGTATGCTAGCCGGCTCAACGGCCTCCCTGGCCGTCCTCGGCGCTCCCGATCTCCTCTTGATTACCTTGACTGAATTCGCCGAGCAGGCGCGGCGCATCTGTCGCGCGATGGCGCTGCCTTTGCTGGTCGACGCCGACCACGGTTACGGCAATGCGCTGAATGTGGAGCGCACGATCGCGGAACTGGAATCCGCGGGCGTGGCGGCCGCGACCATTGAAGACACAATGCTTCCCGCCGCTTTCGGCGCCAGCGGCAAATCGGCACTGATCAGCATCGACGAAGGTCGCGGCAAGATGCGTGCGGCCTTGACCGCACGGCGGGACGAGAGCTTCGCCGTGGTCGGGCGCACGAGCGCGCCAATCATCTGCGGTATCGAGGACACCGTGCAACGGCTTGCCGCCTATGAACAAGCCGGCGTCGACGCGCTGTTCATCGTCGGACTGAAGTCAATCGCCGACCTCGAGATCATCGCCCAGGCGACGAGCCTTCCTCTTATTCTGGGCAACGCGGGTGGCGATCTCGAGGGGGCCGATCTCGCGGCGTATCGGGTCCGCATCCTTCTGCAAGGCCATTTGCCGATCATGGCCGCGGCGCAGGCGGTGTACGACACGCTGAAAGCGCTCAGAGATGGGAAGAAACCCGCTGAGATCAGCAACAGCAATTGGACTCAATTGATGCGCGGTGTGACGCAAGCCAAAGATTATGATCAGAAAGCCCGACTGTATCTCTCTCCTGGCGCCGGAGGATCGCGCACGCCCTAAATCACGATGCTGCGCATCAGCTCGCATCAAACTTGTCGCGCTGGCCTTCGCATCGAACCAACGATTATCATCAAAGCTCCGTAATCCTGAAAGACCGAGCCGGGATCACGAACAACAGCGGCAGCTCATCGCCAGCACCGTGCGCTCTTCTTCGGTCAGCTTCTCCGCCGCATACGCGTGCTCGTGAGCATGCAGCGGCGGCGCCATCGTCTCTGCGATGGGCTGATCGGCCGGCAAACCCTTGCGTCGCATTTCGTCCCGGCGGCGAGCACTGGCTTCGCGGTCGATACGGCCGTCGGCGCGGAATGCGGCGCCGTACAAGTTCTCCGCCGCCTCCCGGCTGACATAGCCGCCGCGCACGTCGCGTTCGAGCCGGTCGAGATCGCGATCGAGCGGCGGCCCGTAGCCGCCGCCGCCGCCCGAGCGCAGAATATACGCATCACCCGGCT
>DASTWX010000152.1:0-3867 GCA_035765795.1 Pseudolabrys sp.
AGCCAGCTCCTGGCGGGGGGTCGTAATGCCCCCGGGCGGAGCCCCGGGCCGCCCGAGTGCGGGGAATGCGTTTTCCCCGCCCGCGGGCACCGCATCCGGCCCCGCTGCCATGACGCCTCATGAGAGCGCCCTCGGCGGACCAGACATGAGACTATAAGCATAGGCTCTTAGTCTCGTCAAACAGTGATAGGAATATTTTTGAGGCTTAAAGGTGCGAGATGACATGCGGCCAGCCGACGCGGCTACGGCATTGGAATCGGCATCAATTGATGACACATATCGTGCCTGGATGGAGGCAATCTGATATGCGCACTCTCGCGCTCGACGACGAACTCGTGGCCAAAGCTCAAGCGTTCACCGGAGTAAGGGAGAAGTCCGCCCTCATCCGCGAAGCGCTCAAGGCGCTCATCGAGCGCGAAAGCGCCCGGCGATTGGCGCGCCTGGGCGGCACCGAGCCGGGTCTGAAGGCGCCGCCCCGACGACGATCAAGCCCGGGATGATCCTGATCGATACGTCGGCGGATCGACCATTTGTGCGGGCAAGCGACAAGCTTGCTGCGTTGCTCGACCAAGAAGTTGTGCTGGTGCATCCATTTGTTCTCAGGGAGCTTGCTTTGGGCAGTATCCGCCGGCGCGAAATCGTGCTGAACGCGCTCTCGGACCTGCCGCGTTCCGGCGTCGCGACAGACGCGGAGGTTCTCCCTTTCATCGAGCGCTATGCATTGTTTGGACGAGGGATCGGATATGTCGATGTCCATTTGCTCGCCGCAGTGCAACTCACGGCGGGAGCACAGTTATGGACGAAGGACAGGAGATTGCATGACGTCGCCGCCCAATTGAGATTGGCGACGACGGTTCCGACGCACCGCGGAATGTAAAGCTACGGCGTAGGCCTTGCGCTAATCATCCTCGGTCGCAGTCTCCTACTTCAGGCAAGAGCCAACGTGGCCGCCGCGTGGTTTTGACGGCCATGTTGCCAGGACGCGCCGGCTCGGGGTATCGCTCGTGCGCAAGCGCAGCTTACAGCGACGGAAGGGTGGCCGAGCGGTTTAAGGCACCGGTCTTGAAATTCGGTTATAGCGGTCCCTTTCCGTCTCGGCTCATTCCAAAAAGTCCTTATTTATTGGGCTTTCTTGCGCCTCATATCCCACCGCGTCACAGCCGATACCCCCCGCTGCTACCGAATTGGGTAGAAAAATGGTAGATGAATGTTCTCCCGTTGTTCTTGCGCTCGGCACGTTTGGCGCCCCGCCCCGCTTCCGCGCCCGCCAGGCACGCCCCGCGCAACGATCCGAGCAGAACCGGCGGTCCCGCCGCTTCGCCTCGAACGGCGTGCCGCACAAGGCGCATGTTCGCCCTTGGCGCGCCTCGCGAAGCGCGGCGTCTCTAAGCCCGTTGAAATAGCGGTTCGCGCACTGCCTGCCACAGAACAGCGTGCGCCAATGGCGAATGATCGGCAACGCCGCGCCGCAGCTTAGGCAGTCGGCCGGTTCTTGGTCCGCGTAGTACATTTTCCCCATGGGGTTTCCCGCGCGAGTTGGGCATTGTGGATGTTGCGGCACCGGATCGAGCAAAACCGGCCTCTCGGATTCTTCGGGCGGAACGGCGAGCCGCATTCTTCGCATGGCCGTTCCGGCTGTTGTGCGGCCCGAGCGGCTTCCCACGCACGCTTGCGCGCATTGACAGCCGCGCGGTTGTCGATCCGCGCCATGCGTTCACGGTAATTGGCGCCACAGAACTTGGAGCAGAACTTCCGATGGTCTTCAGGCAATCGCGCGCCGCAGTTGATGCAGCGGATTCGCTCGATGGCAGTAACGCCAAATTGCGTGTATTCGGGCTGGCCCTGAATCCAGGTCGGCCGCTTGGCGCCGAGCTGATCGAGCGCGCGCCCGACAACATGCGCTGCGAGAACGTCGGCGAGGCCCCACGGCCAGCCGGAAAGGCAAAGCGCCGAGCGCAGCCCGTGCCGGCACGCGCTCTCGAATGCGAAGCGTGTCGGCTCGCCCTTGCGAAGAACATCGGCAACAGCTTCGATTAGCGCGCGGCGCCGTTCCTTTGACAGCTTGAACGCACGCGGCGCAGCTTCGGGCTTTGGCGTCCACGGCAGGGTCGAGAGCACGGCATCGCTCCACCTTTTCCTTTTCAACGCAAACGAAAGTCGCGATAGGACGCGAGCAAAGCAGTCACTTCCGCCGGCAAGGCGTCGGCATCGGCGCCGAGCTGCCCGAGCCCATAAGTGACGGCGGTATCGCCATGCGTGACTTGCCGCACAGCCGGATCGCGTTGGGCGCGCTGGCGGAAAAGCGAAACCAGCATGATCGTCGCCCGCTCGATCGGGGCCGGCAGGCTCGGCGTGTCAGTCACGTCGGCGAAGCCGGCGCGGTACGTCACGACGATCTTGCCGCAGGCCCACCACGCCAAGCGATCGTTAATCAACCGCCGCAGTACACCACTATCTGTTTCGATTTCCGTTTCGTCGGCGGCAAGCGTCGTCTCGTTTTCGACAACCGAAACAACATCGCCAACCGGATAGCGCGTCAGCACCAAGTCGGGCTTGGCGGCAACGCGGAAAGTCTCCCTGTAGGTTTGCGCGGCGAACACGCGCCGGCAGTAGCGCGCAACGCTATCGCTCGCTGCCGTGATCCAGCGCGCAAGGTTGGCGTCCTCGGTGGTGCCCGTGATGCCGAGCTCGGCCTTTATGTCGGCGAGCGTAATTAGGTCAAAGCTGTCGGCGGGCGCGATCACTTCAAGCATTGGCGCCCCCGCGATCAGCGATCGGCCGGCCGGTCTGTTCGCTCGCCATGTTCATCGGCGACAAGAATTCGTCACCGCCCGGATCGGTGCGCCGGTTGATCTTTTCCCAGGCGCGGATTTCGTTGGCGTTGGCGCCGCCGATTTCGCGCATGATCCGATAAGCCTGCCAGCGCGTGAGCATGTCGCCGCGGGTCAGCTCGTCCATGTCGAATTCTACTTCGGTGGTGCGGCGGCCTTCCTCGCTCAGTAGCGCACGCTCGATCGCGCGTTCCCACTTTGTCAGCCACGGCCGGATGCAGTGAATGGCGAACATGCGGTTGAGCTCCACCGTGTTCGCATAGTTGCCGTGCTCCAAGTCGCCGATCACAGGCGGCGGCACGCGGTAGATTCGGGCGATCGTTTCAACGCCAAACTTTCGCGAGGCGAGCAATTCGGCATCCTCGGGCGCAACGGAAATGCTTTGCCACTTCAAGCCTTCTTCAAGCACCGCCACCTTGCCGGCGTTGCCCGAGCCTTTGTGAATGTCCTCGAACGATTTGCGCAGGCGCTCGCTTGCGTCCTCGCCGATTTGATCGGGATGGCTCAGAACACCGCTCAGTGTCGCGCCATTCTTGAACGTGTTCGCCGCGTGGCGCTCCACCGCTATCGCGGTGCCGAACGTCTCTCGTGCCCGCTGCAATCGCGACTTGCCGATGATGCCATCATCGGATCGGTCTTTAAGGTGCAACACTTCATCGGCGAGCAAGCGCCGCGTGCCGCCCGTGATCGGATCGGAATAATCGAAAACGACGCGCCGCGTGCCGGGAATGCGCAGCACGGCGACGTGATCGGGGTAAAGCGGAATGAGCTCGATCGGTGCGCCGCGATTGTCGAATACGATTTCGGCGTAAGCATTGCCGCGCAACAGGCAATGCGCGGTCATGGTTTCGATGAACTCGGGCGGGGTTTGCAGCGAATTCGGTTCGTCGGCAAAGAGGCGGGCGACGGGGTGAGCGGTTGAGGCAGACCGCACCCCGTCGCCCTGAACACGGTGGACACGCAGGGGCAGCGTGCCGACCGTTTCGCTGATCACTTGCACGCACGCGAACACCGCCGAGAGATTTTCGGCGAGCCA
>DASTWX010000153.1:0-24672 GCA_035765795.1 Pseudolabrys sp.
TACGCCACAGCGAATTGGGATTGTACGAGGCCGGCTGCGCCGCCGGCATCGGCATCTGAACCGGCTTGTAGCCCGGCCGTGTCGTCGGGTTGTTGATTGCGGAAAGCGGCGGCGGCTCGCCGATTGTCGCCAAACGTTGGATGGCCGAGCATCCGGTTAGCAGCAAGGTTGCGGTCGCGGCCAGGAGCATTCGACGCATTACGGAAGTCGGTTTCATCGGCTTGCTTTCATCATTGAGGTCAGCAGGCGTTCGCTCATCGTGCTTGGGCATGGACGGCTTCCGCGGCTGGGCCGCCGGCCGCCAGGCGCGTGGCGGCGGCCTTGATCGTCACTTGGCCAGGTCCGGTGACCGTGCCGTGCATGGTGCGGTTGGTCTGCTCATTGAGCACGCCGATGATGTCGCCTTCCGCGCCGCCTTCGGTGGCGCGGCCGCGCACTGTCAGGTTAATGCCGGGGACCCGGTAGATCAGCGTCACTGTTTCGTTGCGGCGGACGAGTTCGGGATGCGTCAGATCGACCGCCCGCAATACGCGGCCGGGATGCATATTGACCCGGGCGGCGAGCCCGACCGCGCGCGCGGTGTCGGTGAGCGTGTCGGCAGCAATGTCGCGGCGCGGGCGGCGCTGCATGGCCACGTCCGATTGTTTGATGATATCGCCGCGAGCGATCGGCTCCGCGATCGTGACCACTTCGGCCATGGGAATAGCGTGTCCGGTCAGCCGTAGGGGACGATGGCTTGGAATGGCAACCACCGCATCGAAGCGACCGCTACGCGGCGCGTAGCTCAGGCGCGCGACCCGCGGCTCGCCCTTCGCCGTGGGTTCGACATGGATGGCGTTCACCGCTTCGTCGAAACGTAACAGCACGTCTTTCGGGTTTCCCAGGGCAAATTGCGCGGCCAACGCTTCGGCAACACGACTCTCGATTTCTTGAGGAGCAACTGTGCGGCTGGCCCGGGTGACCACGACCTCGCGCACATCGCCGGGGTCGAGTCCGATCAGCGCGTGCGCACGCACCGCATTGACGACCGCTTGCGCCGACACCATTCCGGTCGAGCCCAGGTCCGGTGCGCGGAAGATCGGCACGTCGGCCACAATGCCGGCGTTGGCGACGAGATCGCCGATACGCACGATGTCGCTGGTGACGGTCGCCTCCGCCTTCAATCGCGGTCTGTCTTCGGGCGCGGCCCCCGCGGCGGGAGAGATGACGGGCAAAGCTAGCACGGTGAAGCAGGCGACGATAACGAGTTTGCGGATCATGGCTTGCCTCAGCGCATCAGGTTAGAAGTCGCCGACAACATCTGGTCGGCTGCCGTGATGACCTTGGCGTTCATTTCGTAGGCACGCTGCGCGGCGATCAAAGCCGAAATCTCGCTCACGGCCTCGACGTTCGCCTGCTCGAGATAGCCTTGCTGCAAGTTACCGAAACCGTCGAGACTGGGCGTCCCGTCCCGCGGCGGCCCCGAGGCCGGTGTTTCTACGTAGAGATTGTCACCCACGCTTTCCAAACCCGCCTTGTTGATGAAGCTGGAAAGTTGGAGCTGTCCCACTTGGTTTTGCGTGGTTGAGCCAGGCAGCGTTACCGAGACTTGGCCCTGCGAATTGATGGAAACAGAAGTCGCGGTTTGCGGAATGGTGATCGCGGGCTGGACGAGATTGCCTTGCGCCGTCACAAGCCTTCCCTGTGAGTCGAGCTGAAAGGAGCCGTCGCGCGTATAAGCGAAGGTGCCGTCCGGCAGCAGGATCTTGAAGAAACCGTCGCCCCGAATCGCGAGATCGTAATCCTTGCCGGTTTGCGTCAAATCGCCTTGCGTCATCAGACGCGGCGTGCCGACCGGCTTGACGCCGGAGCCGAGCTCTATTCCTGCCGGCAACATGTTGCCTTGCGAGGAGGTTTGTGTGCCCACGCGCGTAACGTGGTCGTACAGAAGATCCTGGAACTCCGCGCGTTGCCGCTTGTAGCCGGTGGTTCGCATATTGGCGATATTATTGGAGATGACCTGGACGTTGAGTTCCTGAGCCATCATGCCGGTCGCGGCGGTGTTCAATGCTCGCATGGTTTATCTCCGCTGCTTCACTTCAGGCCGGCACGTCGGCAAGCTTGTTGATTGCGTTGCTTTGCATGTCACTTTGCTGAGCGAGCATGGCGGCAACATTCGCATAGCTGCGGGTGACTTCGATCATCCGCGTCACCTGAAGCACGGCGCTTACGTTGGACTTCTCGATCGCGCCCTGCGCCAGACTCGTATTGCTCGCCGGGTCCGGCGTAACGCCCGCGGGCGGAGCAAACAGGCTGCTGCCGTCCTTCTGCAATTGGCCGGGATTGGTAAAGTTCACGAGCCGCAGCTTGCCGCGCAGCGACTCGGCCCGCGCATTGCCCTCGCGCACGCTGACCGTGCCATCGGCGCTGATCATGATGTCGCGGTCCGTCGGTTGAAAGGTAATTGGCCCGCCATCGCCGAGCACCTGGTAGCCTTCTGTGGTCACCAGTTCGCCCTTGTCGTTGATCTGCAGGGCGCCGTTGCGGGTGTAGCGCTCGCCGTTAGGCGTCTGTACCGCTAGAAAGCCTTTCCCGTTGATGGCGACATCGAGAGGATTGCCGGTGCGTTCGACGGCGCCTTGGCTCAGATCGATCCAGGTGGCGCGGTCGCGCACGAAGCTCACCCGACGATCGGTCGGGGGGAGGTCGCCGTCGCGCGCCGTCGGCCCGACGTATTCCTCGAATAGCGTGCCGTCCGCCTTGAAGGCGGTCGTGTTGATATTGGCGATATTGTTCGCGATCACGTCCATTTCGCGCTCAAGCGCGACTTGGCGTGACAATCCGATCAGAAGACTATTCTGCATCGGCCACTCCCCATGTGCTCCGGCAAGCCGACCGCCTCTCCCAAAGCGAAATCGTTACCGCATTCAGCGCCGTCTGCTCTCCCAAGCGTCCGGCTGCTACACGTCTTGCATTCACCGTGCCAAGTCGAAAAACAACGCGAGTTCAATGATATGGACGAGCGGAAGGAGAGGGCGTGACGGCAAGAATGCGCTGCTTTCGGCAGCCACCCGGCAGATTTTTCCCGGTTGAGGCGCCGCAGCAAGCTTCTGTTAACCATGCCAGCCTAGGTTCGTGACCGGGGGGCGCTGCCGGCGCGTCCGCGGCATTCGTCATGCGAATGGCGGAGTGCCGGCCGCCGGCGCGAGGTGAAGCGGGGCAATCGCCATGGCGGCGAAGGTAAAAAAACAAGCCGAACAAGAAGATAAAGTCGCGGCCGACGACCCCGAGCAGCCGAACCCCACTACAAGGAAGCTTTCGCTCAAACTGATCGCCATCGCTGCCGCCGGTTTTCTGGTGATCGGCGGAGGCGGCGCTGCCAGCTACATGTATTTGGGGAAATCCGAGCCGAAGAAACCGGCGCATGAGGCGGTAAAACCCGCGGTCTTCGTCGACTTGCCTGACGTGCTGGTCAACTTGGCGAACAGCGGCAGACAGCGCGCCCAGTATCTCAAGGTCAAGATCACGCTCGAGTTGCCGGACCAGAGCCTTGTGGACAAGATCAAGCCTTTGATGCCGCGCGTCATGGATGCATTCCAGACTTACTTGCGCGAACTGCGGCCGACCGATCTCGATGGCTCGGCTGGCCTTTACCGGCTGAAGGAAGCGCTGACGCGGCGGGTGAATGCCGCCGTAGCGCCCAACCACATTACCGCCGTGCTGTTCAAAGAGATCGTCGTCCAGTGACGGCTTAAGACCCATGGAAACCGGGGGCAACATCGACAAGGACACGCTGGCCGCCGAATGGGGCCAAGCGCTGGAGGCGGAGTCGAGCGTGCCACCGCCGCCTGGCGACCTGAACGCTGAAGAAACCGCCGCGCAGTGGGCGGCGATGGTCGACGACAGCAGTGCGCCAGGCGGTAAAGCCAGCGCCGAGCGTATTCTCAATCAGGATGAAATCGACAGCCTGCTCGGCTTCAGCCTTGCCGACGTCTCGCTCAACGACAATTCCGGCATTCGCGCCATCATCGATTCCGCGATGGTGTCTTACGAGCGCTTGCCGATGCTGGAAATCGTCTTCGACCGCTTGGTGCGGTTGATGACGACGTCGTTACGCAATTTCACATCCGATAATGTTGAAGTTTCGCTCGACCGCATCACGTCCGTGCGTTTTGGCGATTATCTCAACTCCATCCCGTTGCCCGCCATCCTCGCGGTATTCAAGGCGGAGGAATGGGACAATTTCGGGCTGGCTACCGTTAACTCCAGCCTGATCTATTCGATAATAGACGTACTGCTCGGCGGCCGCCGCGGGCAACCGTCGATCCGCATCGAGGGCCGCCCTTACACCACGATCGAGACCAACCTGGTCAAACGCATGATCGAGGTAGTTCTGGCCGATGCAGAGCTTGCCTTTAAACCGCTCTCGCCCGTCAAGTTCAATATCGACAGGCTGGAAACCAATCCTCGCTTTGCCGCGATCACGCGGCCGGCCAACGCCGCGATCTTGGTGCGGCTGCGCATCGACATGGAGGACCGCGGCGGCAACATCGAGTTGCTGTTGCCCTACGCAACGATCGAGCCAATCCGCGCCGTGCTCTTGCAGATGTTCATGGGCGAGAAGTTCGGCCGCGATCCGATCTGGGAAGATCACCTCGCCAGCGAAATCGCGCGGGCCGAAATCGCCGTGGACGCCGTCCTCTATGAAGCGAGTCTGCCGTTGCGGCAGATAATGGCGCTCGAGGTGGGCGACACGCTTACGCTCGGTCTCAAGCCGGACGCCCTGGTGACGGTGCGTTGCGGCGACGTCACGCTGACGGAAGGCCGTATGGGCCGCGTGGACGATCGTGTCGCCGTGCGGGTCGCCAAGGCTTTGCGAAAGCCCCGCACCACGTTTGCCATGTTCGAGAAGGCGGAAGATTCGACGAATCGGAGGGAAGCGCCGTGAGCTACAATTTCGGTTACGCGATCGAAGGCATGGTTTCGGTCCTGCTGCTGCTCACGATTTTGTACTGCGTACGGCTGAACAAGCAGCTTCGTCTGCTCAAGGCCGACGAGCAGTCGTTGCGGGCGACCATCTCCGAACTGATTACGGCGACGGAAATCGCCGAACGTGCAATCGCCGGCCTCAAGGCAACGATGCGCGAAGGCGAGCAGGCGCTTGGTCCGCGGCTGCAACGCATGGAAAGCTTATCCAGCGAGCTTACCCGGCAAGTGTCGCTCGCCGAGGAGGTGTTGGCCAAGATCAGCCGGATCGCCGGCCTTGCAAGACCGGCCGAGCCGGACGTTGCGCCAGCAGACGCGCGCGCGGTGGCGGCGGCGGCGCAGGCGTTTGCCGAACGCGCGCGCGCCCGCGTGAGCGGCCTTGCGGCATGATCCGGCTCGCTCGTGTTTTCCGTCTGCTGCCGGTCGTTATTCTCGCGGCCGGCAGTCTCTTTGCTTTGAAAATATCGGGCCTCCTGTTTGACGGCGGCTATACACTCGGCGAACGGCTTGCCGATCGCGGCAAGCCTGCCCTGACGATCACTACAGCGGAGAGTGTGCCCGCCTATCCAAAGATCTTGGTTGCTGGCCAAGCGACCAACGCCACCGAAAAGAAGCCACTGTCCTGGGCCGAGGAGATGTTCAACTATGGCGACGGCAATCGCGACATTACCGGCGCGCTGCCGGAGCCGCCGAAAGATGATGGACCGCCGTTGAAGGTCAGCCAGAAGCCACCGCCACCCACCAAGATTGAGGAGAGCGGCGGTGCCGTCGCGATTGCCGGCGCGCCCGGCCGGATCGCGTCGCCAGGGGAAAAAGCCGTTCTTCAACGATTGCAGGAGCGGCGCAAACAACTCGATTTGCGCAGTCGCGAGCTCGACATGCGAGAAAGCCTGCTCAAGGCTGCCGAGAAGCGGGTCGAGGCACGGGTTATGGAGCTCAAGGAGCTGGAGTCGAAAATCAGCACCGCGGTCGATAATCGCGACAAAGCCGAAGCCAAGCGCTTCGCTGCGTTGGTGAGTATGTACGAGAACATGCGCGCCAAGGATGCCGCGCGCATTTTCGACCATCTCGACCTGGCTATCCTGGTCGAGGTCGCGACCAGGATGAAGCCGCGGGCCATGTCGGAAATTCTTGCCCAAATGACCCCGGAAGCGGCCGAACGTCTGACCGTTGAGCTTGCCAATCGGGCCGGCGCCGCCAAGGCGCAGAGCGCCAGTGAATTGCCCAAGATCGATGGGCAGCCGAGCGGCTCCTGACCGCACGGTTAAGCCGCCATTAAACGCCCATCCCTAGGCTGTGCTGACCGGCATTTTCGCCGGCTGGAACGCCTGATGACGGCTCTGCCCCACCGGACCGGGATGTGCGTGTGCGACCGTGATCGGCTGCGTCGGCTCGGTTGTGGCGTTCTCGTCGCGGCAATACTGCTGGCGCCCGTCTTGCGCGCCTCCGCCCGCGCGGATGCCTTGGTGAAGACTGAGATCACAACCAGTACGGATAACGGCTTCGCGCGGCTCGCTTTCAAGTTCGATGAGCCGATGTCGGCGGATATCCGGTTGGCTTGGCCGATCATGATCGTCACTTTTGCCAAGCCCCTCGATGTTTCGGTCGACAAGCTTAGCGTCGAGGCCAAAGGCTACATCAGTGCGGCGCGTCGCGACCCCGACGGCAGTGCCATCCGTATTGCGCTGGCGCGTAAGTTGCGCATCCATTCGATTCCGGCCGGGAAGCGGTTCTACTTGGATCTCCTGCCGGAAAACTGGACCGGCATGCTCCCCGGCTTGCCGCAAGACGTGATCGATGAGCTCGCGCGCAAGGCGGGCGAAGCCGATCGTCTGTTGCGGCAGCTTGCCGATAAGCGGGCAGACGCGAAGCCGATCCGAGTGAAAGTCGCCAGCCAGCCGACCTTCACCCGTTACGTGTTCGATCTGCCCGCCGATGCGCACGTCAACTCAGCGCGTGGCGACGGCACACTGACGCTCGAGTTCGATCGGCCGGTGACCTGGGATCTCGCCGATGCCGTCGCTGCTCTGCCCCCGACGCTTCGGTCGATACGCGCTGAGAAGACCGAGAGGTCTGCATCGGTCACCTTCCAGCTCAAAGGCATGCCGAGCGTGCGCACCTTCGAGGACGGCGGCCGCTTCGTGACCGACATCGGCAATGGCGGGGTGATCACGCCGCGGCGGGCGCTGGAGGAGGGCGCCGCGAAGCTCTCCGGCCTTGCTCCTGCGATTGCAGCGCCTGCGACCGTGCCGGCGAAGGACAACGCAATCAAGGCTCGCATCGAAGCCGATACAGCGCAACCAGCAATCGAGGCGACGCCGGCTGCTTCGCAGGCCGCGCCAAAGCCTCTTCCGAGTCCACCGAAAGTGATGGCCGGAGATCACAAGGCAAAGCCAGTCGCGCCTGCGGCTGTACCCGAGAAGATGCTCGAGCATGCGACACCGGTACCAAAGCCGATGCCGAGAGAGAAGGCTAGCGCAAGGAGCAAAAGACAGGTGGCCCCGATTCCGCCGCCCGACCCCAAAGCGCCGGTCATCGTCGGGTTAAATAAGAACGGCGATACGATACGTCTCGAATTTCCTTTTGCCGTCCCAACGCCAGCAGCGGTGTTTAGCCGTACTGACGTTGTCTGGCTGGTTTTCGACAATCCGGCACAGATCGCGGTCGGCACACTGCCCGCCGATTCCGGCGGCGCTATCCGCAGTGCCACGTTTGAGCGCGCGGCGGACGGCGCCGCAGTCGTGCGTCTGCGGCTCCAGCGGCCGAGGCTGATCAGCGTGGATAGCGACGGACCGGGGTGGACCGTTACCATCGCGGACACGGTCACCATTCCGTCCCATCCGCTCGGCGTCGCTCGCGGTATGATCGGCAAAGGCCGCGCCAAGATCATCATTCCGTTCGACCATCCGGGCAACCTGCACCATCTCATCGACCCAGAGAGCGGGGAACGATTGCTGGTCGTCACCGCGCTCGCACCGGTCCGCGGCTTTCTTCAGCCGCAGAATTTCGTCGAATTGCAAATGCTGGCTTCGCGTCAGGGTATGGCGGTGCGGCCTATCGCTGATGATGTCGCTGCCGAACTCTCCAGCGATAAGATCACGTTCAGCCGTCCCGGCGGCCTGATCATGTCTGGTGTGCCGCCTGCCGAGCGGCAGCAGGCAATCGACTTTCGCAATACCGCGTTCGATACCCAACTCTGGGCGTTCGACCGCAAGGCCGATTACGGGAAGCGCCAGTCGGAGTTGATCCGGCTTGCCGCCGCGGCGCCGCCAGCGATGCGCCGCCAGGCACGTTTCAGACTCGCGCGCTTTTATTTGGCGCGCCATATGCCGGCCGAAGCCAAAGGCGTCCTGGACGTGGCGACCGAGGGCGACGAGGATGATGTCACCGGCAGCGTGCTCAGCGCGGTGGCCAATCTGATGCTCGATCGGCCGGAGCAGGCACTCGTCGAGCTCGACAAGCCACGTGTCGCCGGTCAGCTCGACGCGCCGGTATGGCGGGCCATCGCCTATTCGCGCCAGGGCAAATGGGCCGAGGCGCATGCTGCCTTCGCCCACGTCGAAATCGCAGTTGCGGCGTTGCCGATCCAGTTGCAGCGCATGGCCATGCTGGAGGCATTGCGCTCGGCCGTCGAAGTCCGCGATTTCCACAATGCGGCACAAATTGCGAACGCCTGCGACGGCATCGGGATGCCGGGAGACCTGCATCCGCGCTTTGAGGTGCTGATCGGCCGGATCGACGAAGGGCTAGGCCGCACCGAGGACGCCTTGAGCCATTATCGAGCTGCCGCCACATCGAAAGTACGTCCCGCTGCGGCGCAAGGAAAGTTGCGCCAGATCGAATTGCGCCTCGTCACCGGCGCCACTACGTCGAGCGAAGCGATTGCGGCCCTGGAGACCCTGACCACGGTCTGGCGTGGCGACGAAACGGAAGCCGAGGGGCTGCGGTTGCTCGCTCATCTCTACACTAAAAAGGGGCGCTATCGCGAAGCTTTCCACGTCATGCGGGTGGCACTGCTGGCGCATCCGAATTCCGACCTCACCCGCAGGATACACGATGAGGCGGAGGCGACCTTCGAGAGCCTGTTCCTTTCAAGCAAAGGCAATGTCTTGCCGCCGATCGAAGCGCTCGGGCTGTTCTACGACTACCGTGAATTGACGCCGATCGGTCGGCGCGGTGACGAGATGATCCGCAGGTTGGCTGATCGACTGGTGGCGGTCGACCTTCTCGACCAAGCGGCGCAGCTGTTGCAGCACCAAGTGGATCATCGCCTGCAAGGCGCGGCCCGCGCGCAGGTAGCAACGCGCCTTGCAACGATCTACCTCATGAACCACAAGCCGGATCGTGCCCTGGCTACGCTGCAATCGACACGAACGGCACAGCTGAATAACGAGTTGCGCGACCAACGCCTGCTGGTCGAATCGCGGGCGCTGTCGGAGATCGGCCGATACGACGTTGCGCTCGAGTTGATCGAGCACATCAAGAGCCATGAAGCGCAGCGGCTGCGGGCCGATATCCTGTGGGCGGCCAAGCGCTGGCGTGCGGCTGCCGAGCAGATCGAGTTGATGTATGGCGACCGTTGGCGCCAGTTCGCGCCGCTCGATGCGGGCGAACGTTTCGATGTCCTGCGTGCCGCGATCGGTTATGCGCTTGCTGACGAGCGTCTCAGCCTCGGCCGCTTCCGCGAGAAGTACGCGGCGAAAATGGAACACGGCCCGGATGGCCACGCCTTCGACGTGGTTAGCGCCCCCATTGGAACGGATAATGCCGAGTTCCGGACGGTAGCGAGGCGCCTTGCTAGCATCGGTACGCTCAGCGCATTCCTGCGTGATATGCGCAAGCGCTATCCGGAATCGGCGCCGCTTCGGCCCGATGATGCTTCCGCCAAGGCGGCGCTGCCCATGGGAAAGCCGAAACCATCATCAGCGCAGAAGGGCGCGCCAAAAGCCGGGCCAGCCGCGATGCAGGCAACGGCGGATGTGCCGACGGGTTCGATCGCGCGGCGGTGAATCGTCATTGAGCGCGTGATCAGTGGCCGTAGCTCTGAATGAGTGAGCCGGCGACCAAGCTCCAGCCGTCGACGAGTACAAAGAAGATCAGCTTGAACGGCAGCGAGACGACGACCGGCGGCAGCATCATCATGCCCATCGACATCAATACCGATGCGACAACGAGATCGATAATCAGGAAGGGCAGAAATAAAAGAAAGCCGATCTCGAACGCGCGCTTGAGTTCGGAGATCATGAAGGCCGGCACCAGCACGCGAAGCGACAGTTCCTGAGGGTTCGTCGGCTCTGGCTGCTTGGCCATGTCGACGAAAAGTTTGAGATCCTGCGGGCGCACATTCTTTTCCATGAACGCGCGTAACGGCTGCGAGCCGCGCTCAAATGCCTGCTCCGCGGTGATCTGATTGGCAATCAGTGGGCGCACACCGTTGTCGTAAGCCGTTTGCAGCGCCGGTCCCATGACAAATGCGGTGAGGAAGAGCGCAAGCGAAACGATCACCGCGTTCGGAGGCGCAGTGGCGGTACCTAACGCGGTGCGAAGGAGCGACAGCACGACAACGATGCGGGTGAACGACGTCATCATCACGAGGATCGACGGCGCCAGCGACAGCACCGTGAGCAACGCGATCATTTGTAGGACGCGCTCGGTCAGGCCGCTGCCTTGCGCGAAGTTGACGCTGATCTCCTGCGCGACGGCGGGCGCGCTCGACGCGGCGATCGCGGACCCGGCTACTCCGATCGCCACCGTCAACAGACGGACGCGGCGATCGAAGGCCGATATCACGATTTCCGGGCGGGACGGCCAAGCAAGTTAGCCATCTCCTCTTCCAGGTTGTCGTAGAGGTCTTTATCCAGCGGTGGCGCTTCGGTCTTGGGCGTGGGCTGCTCAGTGGCTTGCACCTGCAGCTTTGGCTCCTGTCTCGGCTCCGCCTTGGGTTCGGGCTTTGGCTCGAGCTTGATCTCGGGCTTGCGCTCGAACTTCGGCTCGATTTTGGGCTCGATCTTGGTCGCGACCTTCGGCTCCACCTTGGGCTCGACTTTGGTCGAGACCTTTGGGTCCGCCTTGGGCTCGAACTTAGGCTCGGGTTTCGGTTCAGCGCGCGGCTTGAATTCGGCGGCTGGCGTGCGAGGCGCATCGGCCGGCTTCGGCGCCGCATGCGGTGCTGGCGCGGCGAGGGCATCGGTTACGGGGGGGCGCCCTTCCGGCACCGGAGCGCGACGCAAGGCGGCTTCGAGTTGCTGTGCCATCTCCGCGAGGTTGCGGTCTGAAGCGGCATTGATCCGCGGCTGCTGCCGCTCGATCGGTGCAGGCGCGGGGGAAGGCTCCGGCACAGCACGCGGTGAGAATTCAGGGACCGCTCCGTTCACGCTGTCGGCCGGCCGGGCACGGGCGCCTGGCTCCGGCGCGTGCCAAGGCTCGTCAATCGCCGGCGCACGATAGCTCGGCCGTGGTGATGCTACCGGAGGCGGCTCGTTCGACGGCTGCAATGGCCAGGCAGTCGGCTCGGCACGCACGGCCGGCTCGCGGCCAAGCTCGCGCGGCGCATCGCGACCGACACCAATATCGCGGGCGGCAGCGCGGACGATGTTGGGCTCGATCACCACATCGGTAGGGCCGCCGATCATCAGCAGGTGTTCAATATTATCGCGGCGGATAAGCACCAGGCGCCGGCGCCCGTCGACGCTGGCAGCGTCGATTACGGCGAGCCGCGGCTGCCGGCCTCGCGCACCGCCGGCGCCGAGCCGGCTAGAACCGAAGCGACGCACCAGCCACGCAGTCACACCGATCAGCGCAAGCACCACCAGAAAGGCGATGAAAAAGCGCGCCGCTAGCGGCAATTCTGAGCCGAACGTATCGAACATCGTGCACTCCTAATCGTGCGGCGGCTCATCTTCCGGGAATCGCCCCGAATGGTTAATGCCATCGGCACTATTTGCCGCCCCGAATACTAACAGATTGTTAACAAATAAAGAGGCAGGACGCACGCCCGCATGCGATTTGGCTTGCGGCGGGGACGTCCGGCCGCCGGTTCCAATTACTCATGCGCTATTTAACCCCGCATTAACCATAAGGCCGGCAAAGTCTGCCTAGCGCCGGGGCAGGACGGCGCGGGAACTTTGGCGCTGGGGAAAGCGATGGGGCTGAGCGACATACGGATTTTGTCCATGTTGCGCACCCGGCTGGAGTGGGGACAGGCCCGCCAGCGGGTACTCGCGGAAAATGTCGCGAATTCTGACACGCCTAATTTCCGCCCGCGCGACCTCGTGCCACCAAAGTTCGGCGAGCCAGGCGCCACGATGGCGCCGCGAGTTGCGCACGTCGCGCTGCTGCAGACGGAGCCAAGCCACCTGGCAGGCTTTGACGGTGCCGGCTCCGCTTTCCAATCGACGAGCAAGGACAACTACAGCGTTCGGCCGACCGGCAATGCGGTGAATCTCGAAGAAGAG
Organism: Pseudolabrys sp.; assembly: GCA_035765795.1. Lineage (GTDB taxonomy): Bacteria > Pseudomonadota > Alphaproteobacteria > Rhizobiales > Xanthobacteraceae > Pseudolabrys. Next base: position 12,420 of record DASTWX010000153.1, read on the forward strand.
ATGATGAAAGTCGCGGCCAATCAGATGGATTATCAAGTTGTGAGTGCGCTTTACATGCGCAGCCTGGGGCTCATCAAGACAGCGATCGGCAAAGGTTGATCGGGCAGGAGGAGGATTGGGTGGATTTCTTTAGGACACTCGCCGTCGCTGCCTCCGGTCTACGCGCCCAAGCCGGCCGCATGCGGATCATCTCGGAAAATATCGCCAATGCCGATTCCACGCCGACCGTTCCCGGCGGGACTCCTTACCGGCGCAAGATCCCGACCTTCCAGACCGAGTTCGATGGCGCTCTCGACGTAAATTTGGTCGAGCTCGGAAAAGTGGAAACCGATAAGTCGGCCTTCCGCATCCGCCATGAACCCGGCCATCCGGCCGCCGACGCCAACGGCAATGTCAAATATCCCAACGTCAATTCGCTGGTCGAGATCACGGACATGCGCGAGGCACAGCGCTCCTACGAAGCCAATATCAACGTGATCACCGCCACCCGGCGCATGGTCCAGCGCACTATCGATATTCTCAAAGCCTGACCACCGAAGAGTTATTGACCCGCCATGGCCACTCCGCTTGCTGCCGCCGGCGCTTACGCAAATATCGCGCGCCTTGCCACCAAAGCTGGGCAGGAATCCGGGCTCGGCGGCACGTCCGAGCCCAAGGGCTCGGGATTCGGCGCTGCGCTCAAAGAGGCGATGGACGCGGTCAAGGAAATCGGCCGGAAGTCCGACGCGGAGACGCGCGCCGCAGCGAATGGCAAAGCCAACATGGTCGATGTGGTTACGGCGGTTTCGGAAACCGAGGTCGCGATCGACGCCGTGGTGGCGGTGCGCGACAAGGTGATCGCAGCTTACGAAGAAATCATGCGGATGCCGATTTGAGGCGCACGCAAGCCGCACGAAAGAAGGGAACGAAATGACCGGCCCGGAAGTCCTCGATATTGCCCGCGAGGCGATTTTCACGCTGATCGAAGTGTCAGCGCCGGTGATGCTGGTCGGGCTCGCGGTCGGTGTTGTCATTTCGCTGCTGCAGGCGCTGACTCAAATCCAGGAGATGACGATCGCCTTCGTGCCCAAGATATTGGCGATCTTCATCGCGCTCCTGGTCACGCTGCCGTTCATGGCCGAGAAGCTGCACGCCGAGATGTTGCGCATCGCCGCTCGCATCGTCAGCGGGTAGCTGATGCATTCGAATTGCTACCTGTTCTGCTTGTCATCACCGGGCTCGTCCCGCCTGCGGGCCGAAGCGCATTCAGTGTGGATACGATACCGAACCCTTCGGCGGGCGAAGGCCCGGTGATCCCGCTTAGGCCGGCAATGTCGTGCATCCCTGAGCGGGATGGCCGGGACAAGCCCGGCCACGACAGTGGTGGGGTGATCCGCGCGGAACGCGCGTTAGCGATTTTCTCACGGACGGTCGTTCGCCATGTTGAATGCCGCTGCGGGGCAGCAACGGAATGACGATCGATATTTCGTTTCTACCGACTCTGACCGCCGCTTTCCTGCTCACCTTCGCCCGAATGGGCACGATGATCATGCTGCTGCCGGGCATTGGCGAGATGACGGTGCCCACGCGCGTGCGGCTGACCATGGCGCTGGTGCTCACGATGCTTCTTCTGCCGCAGCACGAAGCAGCCTACACGGTCGATCTCGGCAGTCTTGGGCCGGTGCTGACGATGCTGTTCCAGGAGATCATGATCGGCGGCATTCTGGGCATGACGGCGCGGCTTGCGATCTCGGCGCTCCAGATCGCGGGCTCGGTCGTGGCGCAGCAACTTGGCCTCGGCTTTGTCACTGCAGTCGATCCGACGCAGAACCAACAGGGACTGTTGGTCGGGAATTTTCTCACGGTACTCGGCATTACCCTGATCTTTGCCACCGATCTGCATTATCTTGTCATTGCCGCGCTCAACGACAGCTACCGCATTTTCGCGCCTGGCCAGATGCCGCTGGTCGGCGATGTTGCCAAGCACATGGTCCAGGTGATCGCCGCCGCGTTTCGCATCGGCATACAACTCGCCGCCCCGTTTCTAGTATTCGGACTCCTGTTCAATGTCGGGCTGGGGATTCTGTCGCGGCTAATGCCGCAGATGCAGGTGTTCTTTATTGGTCTTCCGCTATCGATCCTCCTCGGCCTGTTGCTGTTGATGCTGGTGATCGGCGCGATGATGGGCACCTTCGTCGACTATATCGAGGGCGTGCTCGGCAGCCTCGCCTTGTCCGGCTGAGCGAGGAATGACGTATGGCCCAGGAAGACGACCAAAGCGAAAAGACAGAAGACCCGACGCAGAAACGGCTCGACGAGGCGCTCAAGCGCGGCGACGTCGTCAACAGCCAAGAGGTCAACACCTGGTTCGTCATGGCGGGCGCGACGCTGGTCCTGATGTCCTTTTCGAGCCATATGGTGGGCAGCCTGACCGCCACCATGCGCGGCCTTCTCGCCAACTCCTACGATATCCGCGTCGACGGGCCGGCATTGCCGCACCTGTTCCAGAAGATAGGGCTGGAAATCCTCGCTGCTACCGCGGTGCCGTTCATGCTGCTCATGTTGGCGGCATTTGCCGGCAATATGATCCAGCACCGGTTGGTTTGGTCATTCGAACAGTTGTCGCCCAAGCTCTCGAAGATTTCGCCGGTCGAAGGCACGAAGCGGCTTTTTTCCGCCCAGGCCGTCGCCAATCTTCTCAAAGGAATCGCCAAGCTGGTGCTCGTCAGCGGTGTGCTTATTGCGCTGATGTGGCCGGAGCGTCTGCGGGTGGTGGCGCTGGTGCGCGCCGATCCGGCGGCGATCATGCCGCTCACCTTTTCGCTCGTGCTCAAGCTGCTCGGCGCTGTAGTTGCCACGCTGGCGATCGTGGCCGCCGCCGACTACTTGTTCCAGTACCGCCGCTGGTTCGAGAAGCAAAAGATGTCGCTGCGCGAACTCAAGGAGGAGTTCAAGCAAACCGAAGGCGACCCGGCGATCAAAGGCAAGATGAAACAAGTGCGCCAGAGCCGTATGCGCAAGCGCATGATGGCGGCGGTGCCCAAGGCGGCGGTGGTGATTACGAATCCAACCCATTTCGCAGTTGCTTTGCAATACGAGCGTGGCATGGACGCTCCGGTGTGCCTCGCCAAAGGCGTGGATGCGGTGGCTCTCAAGATACGAGAGGTTGCGGGCCAGCATTCGGTTCCCATCGTCGAGAACCCCCCGCTGGCGCGCGCCTTGCATGCGACCGTCGAAATCGACCAGGCGATCCCACCGGAGCATTACAAGGCGGTGGCCGAGGTGATCGGCTATGTTATGCGCCTGCGTCGCGCGGTTGTCCGGTAATGTCGCCGCTGGGCTCTTGCGCGAGGAGGGCGGCTTAAGGCAGTTGAAGACCGCCCGGAGCAACGTCGGACGCCGCGGCAGGACAAGGCTCGACACCGTCATGACAGGACAAGAGCGGACGACGCGGGAGCCCGGCGAGCCGAGGCTTGCTTTCGATAAGAGCCAGAGTGTCCCGCGCGGGGGCTCAATCGGCCTGGTGCTGCTGGTCGCCCTGCTGCTGATTGCGGCCGCAGCCGGCCTTATTTACGTCGACAGCACTTATACCGCTAATTACACGTTGGCGCTGCTTGCGGTGCTCGGCACAATCGGTGTTTTTTCGCTGTTTGCGCTGGCTGCGGGCGTCATGCGCTTGGGCGCGCGTGAGCAGGGCAATCCGCTGCTGAAAGCGGTGGTCGACAACGCCTTCGACGGCATCGTCGTCACGGATCAGAGCGGACGCGTTTTCTACGCCAACACCACCTATCTCGATCTGATTGGTTCTTCCGACGTCGACGACGTGCGCCCTATCGAGCGGGTGTTCATCGGTAATCCGGACGTCTCCGAATCGATTTACCGCCTCCTCAAAGCGGCACGCGAAGGTCGGCGCCTACAGGAGGAGGTGCGGGTCGCCGGCGGGCGTGGTGAGCCTGGCCGCTGGCTACGCCTGCGCGTGCGGCCGCTCGGCAATCAAACCGCCCGCATGACGGTGTGGTCCATCGCCGATGTTACGCGTGAGCGCGAGCGCCAGGAAAACGTATTCCAGGAGCTTCAGCACGCCATCGATTATCTCGACCACGCGCCGGCCGGTTTTTTCTCGGTCGATGCGCAAGGTGCCGTCGTCTATCTCAATGCCACGCTCGCCAACTGGCTCGACCACGACCTTGCGCAGGTTGCCACCGGTTCGCTGAAGCTCAACGATATCGTCGCCGGCGAAGGTGCGGCGCTGATCAGCACGCTTGGCGCCGCGCCCGGCGAGGTAAAGACGGAGGTGCTCGATCTCGATCTGAAGACCCGCACGGGCAAGCCAATACCGGTGCGCTTGTTCCACAAAGTCGCATTCGGCGCGGATGGGAGTGTCGGCGCTTCACGCACCTTGGTCTTACATCGTGGGCGCGAAGCGGACGGCGACCCGCAGCGGGCCGCCGAAGTGCGTTTCATGCGCTTCTTTCAGAACACGCCGATGGCGATCGCCACCGTCGATAAGCTTGGCCGCATCGCCCGCAGCAATGCCCGGTTTGCCCACACGTTCGAGGACGTCCTCAAGAGCGACGAGCGTTCGATCATTGCGGTGATCGCCGAACGCGACCGGCCGGCGCTGGAAACCGCCATCCGCAAGGCAAGCGAAGGCGAGGGCGAGATTGCGCCGGTCGAAGCCAAGCTTACCGGCGCGGGCGAACGTTGGGCCAATTTCTTTGTGTCCGCTGTCGAGGAAGAGGAGCGCGACGGCGAAACGGCCATCGTCTACGCGCTCGAGACCACCGCGCAGCGCACGCTGGAAGACCGCATCAATCAGCAGCAGAAAATGGAGTCTGTCGGCCAACTCGCCGGCGGCATAGCCCACGACTTCAATAATGTGCTCTCCGCCATCATGATGGCTACCGATTTCCTGCTCAATGCGCACCGGCCCACCGATCCGTCCTTCAAGGACATCATGCAAATCAAGCAGAACGCCAATAGGGCCGCCGCCCTGGTTCGGCAGTTGTTGGCGTTCTCACGCAAGCAGACCTTACGGCCGCAAGTGCTCGACCTTGGCGAGGTGCTGAGCGATCTCGGCATGCTGCTCAAGCGCCTGATCGGGGAGAAGGTCTCGCTCGACGTGGTGCATGGCCGCGATCTGTGGCCAGTCAAAGTCGACCTCTCGCAATTCGAGCAGGTGGTGGTCAATCTGGCGGTGAACGCGCGCGATGCCATGCCCGAGGGTGGCAAGCTGACGGTGCGCACGAGCAATCTGACGGCCCCCGAAAGCGCCGCTTACGGCTATAAGGGCATGCCGCCGGCCGATTACGTGCTGGTTGAGGTGAGCGACACCGGCACCGGAATTCCGCCTGAAATCATCGACAAAATCTTTGAGCCGTTCTTTTCGACGAAGGAAGTCGGCAAAGGCACCGGGCTTGGCCTTTCCACGGTTTATGGGATCGTGAAACAAACCGGCGGCTTCATTTACGCAGCCAGCGAGCCTGGCCGCACCACGTTCCGTATTTTCCTGCCGCGGCATCTGCCGGCGCCGCAAGAAACCTCCGCAGCTTCCGCGGAGGCCGCTGCGGTTACAGCCGTTCTCGCCGCTGCCGAGAGCGCCTCGCGCGCCGCCGCGGCTGATCTAACCGGGCAGGGCAGCATTCTGCTGGTCGAAGACGAGGAGGGCTTGCGTGCGCTCAACGCGCGGGGCCTCGCCTCCCGCGGCTACAGCGTGTACGAGGCCGGCAACGGCCTTGAGGCGATCGAGGTGCTCGACAAGCAGGGGCACGTCGATCTTGTCGTTTCCGATGTCGTCATGCCGGAAATGGATGGTCCGACCCTGCTCAAGGAGCTGCGGCGCCGCAACCCGGAGGTAAAGATTATCTTCGTTTCCGGGTACGCCGAGGAAGCCTTCGCGAAGAATTTGCCGAGCGAGGAACAATATGCGTTCCTGGCGAAGCCCTTTACGCTGAAGCAACTTGTGGCCGCAGTGAAGCAGACCATGGTGGGCTGAGCCGGCCGGTCCGTGTCTAGACAGCGCGCTCGATCGCGCTTAATCGTTGACCAAACGCGGAAATCAGTCTATCTGGCCGCCCCGCAACCTGGTTTTCGGTTCATCTTGCTGCCACGCTCCCGGTTTTGGGCTGCGACTCAAGTGATCTCCCAAAACTCGGACAGTTGCACGCCCGGCGATACCGCGCGGGCGATCAACGAAAGGCGTGAAAGGAACTGCGAATGGCTACCGGAACTGTGAAGTTCTTCAATACCCAAAAGGGCTACGGCTTCATTCAGCCGGATGACGGCTCAAAGGACGTGTTCGTGCACATCACCGCGGTCGAGCGGGCGGGCATGCGCTCCCTGGTCGAGGGCCAGAAGGTGAGCTACGAAATCCTCACCGAGCGTGGTAAGCAGGCCGCTGGCAACCTGCAGCCAGCTTGATATCTAAACAAAAAACTTGGCGCTAACGAAGCCCGGCGGCAACGCCGGGCTTTTTACATAACGCATTCGTGAGAGCGCCGCCGGAATGGCGCCATGGTGTCGGGGTTCCTCTTGTGCGTGGCGGGCCACGGTGGCCGCGCCGTAAATACAAGGGGGAGACAGTAATGAAGTCCATCGTGTTTGGCGCAGCCGCGGCGCTTGCACTCGCGGTATCCGCCCCGGCCCAGGCGCAGCAAACGAACATGAGCTTCTTCGTGACCAGCCACGGACTGGGCAAGGGCGCCGACCTCGGCGGCCTCGCCGGCGCGGACCGCCATTGCCAGGAGCTCGCCAGCGCCGTCGGCGCGGGCGGCAGGAACTGGCACGCCTATCTCTCCACGCAGGGGGCGGGCGCGGTGAACGCGCGCGACCGGATCGGGAAAGGGCCCTGGCGCAATGCCAAAGGTGTGGTGATCGCGACCAACATTGCCGAATTACATGGCGCCAACAACCTGACCAAGCAGACGGCACTGTCGGAGAAAGGCGAGATCATCAACGGCCGCGGCGATCACCCCAACCGGCACGACATTCTCACCGGCTCGCAAGCGGACGGCACAGCCTTCAAGGACGCCCAGGACCACACCTGCAAGAACTGGACGAGCAGCACGCAAGGCTCCGCCATGCTCGGCCATGCCGACCGTATGGGCCTGCGCGACGATGCTGCCTCGCATTCCTGGAATTCGGCGCACCCGTCGCGTGGCAAGGATGGCGGGTGCAGCCAGGCCGACCTTCGGTCAACGGGCGGCGACGGGCTGTTGTATTGCTTTGCGGTGAACTGACCACCGCCGCTCTCCTCGTCATGCCCGCGCAACCGGGTCCGGCTATTGGCTGGCTCGGCTGTAAACTTGTCGCGGGCATCCACGTCTGAGAAACTGAGAATCGTAAGACGTGGATGGCCGGGACAAGCCCGGCCATGACGGCAAGAGGGCCCATGCGCTATCAGCTCTTTTATTGGCTGGAAATCCAAGGCCGCGGCGAATTCGTGCGTCTGGCGCTGGAGGAGGCCGGCGCCGATTATGACGACGTTGCCCGCCACGGCGATGGCGAGGCGCGCATGATGGCGATGATGCAGAACGAAGGAGAGAAGCGGCCGCCTTTTGCGCCGCCGTTTCTCAAGGCGGGCAGGCTGGTCATCGCGCAGGCCGCGGAAATTCTCTTTTACCTCGGTCCGCCATTGAAGCTCGCGCCGGCCGAAGAAGCCGGCCGGCTGTGGCTGCATCAGTTGCAGCTTACCGTCACCGACTTGGTCAAGGAGATCCACGATACCCATCATCCGCTCGGCTCTGCGCTTTATTATGAGGACGCCAAGCCCGAGGCGAAGCGCTATTCGGAGAATTTCCTTGAACGGCGCGCACCGAAATATCTCGGATATTTCGAAAAGGTGCTGACGAGGAGCGGCGGGCCGTACCTGCTCGGACGCAAGTTCACCTATATCGATCTCTCCGTATTTCAAGTCGTGGAAGGGCTGCGCCGCGCGTTTCCCAGGGGTATGAAGCGCATCGAACGTAAGGTGCCGGGCTTGATCGAGATGCACGACCGCGTTGCCGAGCGGCCGAACGTCAAAGCCTATCTCGCTTCAGAACGCCGTATCCCGTTCAATGAGAGCGGGATTTTCCGGCATTATCCGGAATTGGACGAATAGCACCGCGCAAACACTCACTCCGTCGTCATTGCCGGGCTTGACCCGGCAATCTATGAGGCTATGCCGCGCATTCATACGTAAAGTTTGGTTCGCTGCTGCTCAGCATGGATGGCCGGGACAAGCCCGGTCATGACGCTGAATGTGGGGCGAGGGCAGCGGTCGGAAACTGTCTCACCCATGCGCCGGCAGCGGCTTGCCGCCAATGCTGACCGGCTTGGCCGAAATGAGCGCGAAGGCGATCACGCACGGCACGCTGCCGTTGTTGATCCAGTTGTGTACGGTGCCGCGTTGCACCAGCACGTCGCCGGCTTTCAAATGCACGATCTGATCATCGACGGTCATGTCGATCTCGCCTGAAATCACCACGGCATAATCGATTGAATCCGTCCGATGGTTGCGCGGCGCACAGCCCGGCGCGAAGCTAACGACGCGGAATACCGAGCCGCCCTCGATCGTGGTGCCGATCTCTTTCTTCGACGGATCGTCGCTGCCGTCGTTGCTCACTGGCAGCGAATCGGTCGACCAGATCACGCTGTATTCGGCGCCAGGCCGGTGCGAGAACACGTTCTTGGTCTGCTCGTCGATCAGCACCTTGGCGCGGCCTTGTTTGTCATGACCGGTGACGACGCGGCGAATGGTGAGGCTCATCGGAGGGTTCTCCTCGAATTCTGATTTGACGTTCATTCCACGGCGAGTGGCTTTTTCCCACGCTCGTGCCAGAGCAGGAAAAGACCGGAGCCGACCACCACGGCCGAACCGGTGATGAGGGTGAGCGAGGGAATGTCGCCCCAGAACACGAAGCCCAGAACCATCGCCCATACCAGTGAGAAATAAAAGAAGGGACCGACCGCCGCCGGCGGCGCCAGCGTCAGCGAGCGCGTCCAAAGGTATTGGCCGATGCCGTTGACCACGCCGCTGATCAGCATGGCGGCGAGATCGCGATTGCCCGGTAGCGCAAAGCCGAAGAGCGGCAGGCTCACGGCAAAGAACACCGTAAGCAGCACCATCTGGTACATGGTCATCGTTTCGGCCGATTCGGTCTTGCTCATACCGCGCACGGCGGCGGTGACGCTGCCGTAGAGGACAGCATTGGCCAGCGCGAACAGCGCGCCGACGCGGAACGTGTCGGCGCCGGGGCCGGCGACCAGCAGCACGCCGAGGAAGCCGATGATGAGGACGGCGCCGCGCGCGGGCCCGATCTTCTCCTTCAGCCAGATCGCGGCGGCAAGCGTGGCGAACAGCGGGGCGGAGAAGTTGATCGCGGCGGCTCCGCCGAGCGACATCAGGCCGACAGCCACAATGATGCAGGCCTGGGCGACGGCTTGTGTCGCGCAGCGGCCGACATGGATGCCGAGGCGGCGGGTGCGAAACACCGCAAGGCCGTGTTGCGGCACGATCAGCAAAGCACAGATCGCGAGCGAGCCGAGCGAACGGAAGAACAGCACTTCGGCAAAGGAATAGCTTGCCACCTGCCATTTTGAGATGGCGAAGGAGGCTGAGAACAGCACCGTCGCGCCCAGCATGAAGGCGATGCCCAGCGGGACGTGGTCGCTGCGCGCCGAAAGAATCCGCTGATCAGTGCTCACCGAAGCCTCGACATGGGCGGGACGAAGGCATCCTGCCTACCACGGAGATTGCACGAGCGTCAGCGGCCGATGTGAATAGCGGCTTTGCGTCTGGCGCTTTCCGTCGCGGTCGGCGAACTTATCTCTTTCCCCTGCCGGGAGACTTGCGCGAGCTGCGCTTGCGCATTTGGGTGCGGCTGCAAGCCATGCATTTGCAGCCCTGTTTGGCGAAGAATAGCGCGAAATATTCCTCGCCGTAATCGATGGTGATTTCTTCGCCCGGCTCGATCCAGCGAGACGCGGCGAATTCAAGCTTGCCCGTGCGCCGCATGATTGCCTCCGCGTTGGGCAGGCAGGCGTGATTGACGTAGCGCCCGAGGTTACGGCGCGAGGAGCCGTCGATGGTCCATTGCTTGTTGATTTCGAACAGGTAACGGTTACCGCCGCGCCGCTCGATTTCATAGGCCTGCTCCGCCGTGATGCGGCGTCCGCGGTATTCGACGATGGTTTGTCCTTTGCGGATCGCTTCGGTAGCGAAGAGTCCGAGACCCGTATTGGAACGGCCGACGCGAAACGGCCGGGAGGACTTGCGAGACATACGACGATACCAACTGTTCAGCCGCGCGGGCGGGCCGCTTTGTTTTCACCTTTTCGCGCCACCTTGCGGGCGCGGGCAAGCCGCGCTCCCTGCCGCTTCTTCAAGGCGCGTGCTTCACGCGCCTTTTTAGCCCGCCGCCGGCGGCACCGCGAGCACTTGCACTTGGAGCGGCCAATCACGTTCTTCAAGTAATCGGTGCCGTAATCATAGACGATTTCTTCGTCCGGCTTGATATCGCGCAGCGCCTTGATGAACACGCGGCCGCGCCAGATCACCGATTCCGCGTTCGGATTGCACGAATGATTGGCATAACGCGCGAGATTGCTGCGCGGCGTGCCGTCGATGGTGCGGTTCTTGCTGACCTCATAAAGATAGCGGTTGCCGCGCCGCTCGGCCTTCTCCGCCTCGTCGGTCGCGAGGATAGGCCCTTTGTATTCGGCGATGCGCGTGCGCTTTTTGATGAGACGCGTGGCGAACAATCCGAGGCCGGTAAGCGAACGGCCGACGCGGAAGGGTCTTGCAGGCATTGCAGGAGATCGATTCCGAATAGCGCGTCAGGTGCTGTGCGGATGGCAGATGAACGCGCCATCGTCAAGCGGCCAACGGCGCGTAACGTTGGATATGATGACGAATACGCCGCGCCGACCGCTCCACAGATGCGATTGTCAAACGGTCGCGACCTCTTTCCTCATCATGAGGAGCGCTGCTTCAGCGGCGTGTCTCGAACCATGAGGCCGCTCATCCCCCGGATCAGGTCCGGGGCCAGGCTCTTCGAGACGCCCGCCTTCGCTCACGCTTCGGCGGAGCCATCGGGATGAGGTGGAGAAAGCCAACGCTTCGCCGCCCGTGTTTGTTTGAGCGGGCGCCGGGTTCGCCCGTCTTGCCTTTTCCCTCGCATGGGCGAGGGTGACGGAGCGCCGCGTGGCGCATCCATCTTAGTTCGCACCTTGCGGTGCGGCGTCCTCTTGGCGGAGGACGCGCGCCCCACGGCGCTCCATCGCGGTGTTTGTTCGACGGCGGGACCGCGCTTTCGACGCGAGCTCGACCGCCCGCGCCGTCAGCCAGCTCCTGGCGGGGGGTCGTAGCGCCCCCGGGCGGAGCCCCGCGCCGCCCGAGTGCGGGGGCTGCTACTCCCCGCCCGCGGGCACCGCATCCGGCCCCGCTGTCATGACGCCTCATGAAAGCGCCCTCGGCGGATCGGACGAAAGGATAATAAGCATAGGTAAATAGTCGTGTCAAGCGAGGATAGGAATATTTCTGCGCCGGTCCTCCGCCGGGCCGCGGAGGACCAGGCTTTCGTTCATCACCCGATTGCCATGCCTTCGTCCACCGGTCCATGCTGTCTGCTCGCCAAGGAAGGGTTCCGCCATGCCCGATGTGGATGACGAACGTTGGCCGGCCTTGCCGGCCGCCGCCTGGCGCGACACGCGCGCCGCCATGCACCTGTGGACGCAGGTCGTCGGCAAGGTCAAGCTGGCGCTGACGCCCTGGCTGAACCATTCCTGGCACGTCGTGCTCTATCTCAGCGCGCGCGGCCTGACCACCGGGCCGATGCCCTGCCGGGGCGCTAGCGTGCAGATCGACTTCGATTTCATCGACCACGTGCTGTGGCTGCGAACGGCGAGCGGCCATATCCGCCAGATCATGCTGAGGCCGATGGCCGTGGCTGAATTCCATGCCGACGTGATGATCGCGCTCAAGGAGCTCGGCGTGGATATCGCGATCCGCACGATGCCTTGCGAGATCGCCGACTGCATTCCGTTCGATCAGGACCTTGCGCCGCGCGGCTACGATCCGGTTTACGCCAACCGCTTCTGGCGCGCGCTGCTGTCGGCGCAGGAGGTGATCGCGCGATTTCGCACCGGCTTTCTCGGCAAGGCGAGCCCGGTGCATTTCTTCTGGGGCAGCTTCGATCTGGCGGTGACACGCTTTTCCGGCCGCCGTGCGCCGTTGCACCCCGGCGGCGTGCCCCACTTAGCCGACGCGGTGGTGCAAGAGGCCTATTCGCAT
>DASTWX010000154.1:0-14847 GCA_035765795.1 Pseudolabrys sp.
CACGACGAACATCTTGTTTGTTTGTGGTGGCGCCTTCGCGGGGCTCGATAAGATCATCTCGGCGCGTGGACGCTCCACCTCGATCGGCTTCGGTGCCAAGGTTGTAGCCCCCGAGGATCGCAAGCAGGGCGAAATCTTCCGTGAGGTCGAGCCCGAAGACCTGCTCAAATACGGCCTGATCCCCGAGTTCGTCGGCCGTCTCCCGGTCGTTGCGACGCTCGAGGACTTGGATGAAGCATCGCTCAAGAAAATCCTGGTCGAACCCAAGAACGCCTTGGTGAAGCAATACCAACGGCTGTTCGAGATGGAATCGATCGACCTCACGCTGGCTGACGAGGCGCTGGGCGCCATCGCACGCAAGGCAATCGAACGCAAAACCGGCGCGCGCGGGTTGCGTTCCATCATGGAAGGCATCTTGCTCGATACCATGTTCGAGTTGCCGAGCCTCGAGGGCGTCGAGGAAGTGGTGATCTCCCGCGAGGTGGTCGAAGGCACGGCGCGCCCACTCTATATCTATGCGGACCGCAGCGACCGTGCCGTTGAGACCGGTAGCGCCAGCGCGTGATTCTGGCTTGGCTGGTATTTCTATGATGGGGAGAGGCGCGGCGGGCCAGGCGCGAATCGACGAGGATTATGGCCTGTTGGTGCTTTCTTGCGTGAAGATCGGGTCCAGCTTGCAGACCCAGTAGCGTCATCCTACGTATAGTTCTCGAAGCGAGAATTGGCGTACGGAAGACTGTAGTTTCACGGGGCGAGGGGTCTGCGACTCTCCTTGATTGCGTAGCGGGCGGCCTCGAAGCCCGCTACTCCCTCGCTCCTCCTTACCGGCACCATCCTGTCGACGCCGTCAAGCGGGTCCGGAGGATGGGGGCACAACAAGAAGGATTAAGCCCTATGACCACCAAGCCACGACCCACGCTGCAGCCGGGTGAAACCCGCGCCTATCCGGTGCTGCCGCTGCGCGATATCGTCGTGTTCCCGCACATGATCGTCCCGCTTTTCGTCGGTCGTGAGAAATCGATTAAGGCGCTGGAGGAGGTGATGCGTTCCGACACCTTCATCCTCCTCGCCACGCAAAAGAACGCCTCCGACGACGACCCGGCCACCGATGCTATTTTCACGGTGGGGACGCTGGCGAGCGTGCTGCAACTTTTGAAGTTGCCCGACGGCACCGTGAAGGTGTTGGTGGAAGGCGCAACGCGCGCGAGTGTCCTCCAATACAGCGACCGCAGCGATTATTATGAAGCGCAGGCGACTGCGCTCGCGGACGATATTGGCGACCGCGTGGAAGCGGAAGCTATGGCGCGCTCGGTGGTTACCGAGTTCGAGAATTACGTCAAGTTGAACAAGAAGGTATCGCCTGAAGTCGTTGGCGTAATTCAGCAGATAGAGGATTACGCGAAGCTTGCTGACACCGTGGCTTCGCACCTCGCAGTCAAGATTCCTGACAAGCAGGACATCCTGGAGACACCGGCTGTTACCGAGCGGCTGGAGAAAGTGCTCGGATTGATGGAGAGCGAAATCTCGGTATTGCAGGTAGAAAAGCGCATCCGCAGCCGCGTCAAACGGCAGATGGAGAAGACACAGCGTGAATACTACCTCAACGAGCAGATGAAGGCGATCCAGAAGGAACTCGGCGACGAGGAAGGTCGTGACGAGCTGCAAGAACTCGAAGACAAGATCAAGAAAACCAAGCTCTCCAAGGAAGCCCGCGAAAAAGCGCAGCACGAGTTGAAGAAGCTGCGCCAAATGTCGCCAATGTCGGCGGAAGCCACTGTCGTGCGCAACTATCTCGACTGGCTGCTTTCGATTCCATGGAACAAAAAGACCAAGGTCAAAAAGGATCTTCCGCTCGCCGAGCAGATCCTCGATGCCGACCACTTCGGTCTGGAGAAGGTCAAGGAGCGGATCGTCGAGTATCTCGCCGTTCAGCAACGGGCCAACAAGCTGACAGGGCCTATTCTATGCTTGGTCGGCCCTCCGGGCGTCGGCAAGACCTCGCTCGGCAAGTCGATCGCCAAGGCGACTGGCCGCGAGTTCGTGCGCGTGTCGCTTGGCGGGGTGCGTGACGAGGCCGAGATCCGCGGCCACCGACGTACTTACATCGGCTCGATGCCGGGCAAGATCATCCAGTCGATGCGCAAGGCGAAATCGTCAAATCCGCTGTTCCTGCTTGATGAGGTTGACAAGATGGGCGCCGATTTCCGCGGCGATCCGTCTTCCGCCCTGCTCGAAGTGCTCGATCCGGAGCAGAATTCCACGTTCAACGACCACTATCTCGAGGTCGATTACGATCTCTCGAGTGTGATGTTCATCACCACGGCGAACACGCTGAACATTCCGCCGCCGCTGATGGACCGCATGGAGATCATCCGGATCGCGGGGTATACCGAGGACGAGAAGCTGGAGATCGCGCGCCGACATCTCATTCCGGCCGCCGTCGCCAAGCACGGTCTCGACGGCAAGGAGTGGTCGATCGAAGACGAGGGGTTGCTGACCCTGATCCGTCGCTACACGCGGGAAGCAGGCGTACGTAATCTGGAGCGCGAGCTGTCGAACCTGATCCGCAAGGCGGTGAAGGAGCTGATGACCTCCAAGAAGAAGTCTATCATCGTGAACGCGCAGAACCTCGGCGAGTATCTCGGCGTGCCGAAGTACCGCTACGGCGAGGTTGAGGAGGAGGATCAGATTGGCGTCGTCACCGGCTTGGCGTGGACCGATGTCGGCGGCGAACTGCTCACCATTGAAGCCGCCATGATGCCGGGCAAAGGCCGGATGACCGTGACCGGCAACCTGCGCGACGTGATGAAGGAGTCGATCTCGGCGGCGGCTTCCTACGTGCGGTCGCGCTCGGTCGGTTTGGGCATCGAGCCGCCGTTGTTCGATAAGCGCGACATCCACGTGCACGTGCCGGAAGGTGCGACCCCGAAGGACGGACCGTCGGCCGGCGTCGCCATGGTCACGGCAATCGTTTCGGTGATGAGCGGCATTCCGGTGCGCCGCGATGTCGCCATGACCGGCGAGATCACTTTGCGTGGCCGCGTGTTGCCGATCGGCGGCTTGAAGGAGAAGCTCCTGGCCGCCGCGCGCGGCGGTATGAAGACGGTGCTGATCCCCGAGGAGAACGCGAAAGACCTGGTGGAAATCTCTGATACCGTCAAGAAGGGGCTGGAGATCATCCCGGTCACTCGCATGGACGAGGTGCTGGCACGTGCCCTCACGCGCAAACCCGAGCCGATCGCCTGGGACGAGGAAGCGGCTAAGCTCGCCGAAGCCGCTGCTGCCAAAGCCGACAAGGCAGAGGAGGAGGGTTCGGGGCTCACCGCGCACTGAGCGGCGACGGTAACAGAAGCGACAAAAAGCGGCGCCCAGAGCGCCGCTTTTCACGTGGGATGCCGGCTTGCATCGTAGCGGCAACGGGCGCTATTGGGTTGACACCGGGCGGTTAGCTCAGCTGGTAGAGCGCCTGCTTTACACGCAGGATGTCGGCGGTTCGAGTCCGTCACCGCCCACCATTGCCAATCGATTCTATTTTAGATGAATAGGTTAGCGAAAATGCGTTCAGAAACCCTGCACCAACTTAACACGCGAGTTTCACATCGCCAATTCGGACAGCCGTTTGCGAAGCGCCTCGTCGAGGCCGGCTACCAGTCCGACTTTTGAATGGTATCTGAAACCAGACTTAGCTTCTAATGAAGCAGCCAGAGCGTTTTGCGCAGCTTCTTGGGCGCCTCGACGGTCTCCTTGGTCCGATCGAATGAGTGCAACCGCGCAATTCCAGCGAAAGCGGTCTATCGGAAACATCAGTCGATTTCTGTGTAATTCCAGCAGAGCTATGGCCCTGTCGTAATGTTCTGAGAGCCGCTGGATGGCGACTAGAAAGGGCAATTCAAGACATGCCCGAGTCTGTACGTTTGGATGGCTCGTCTCACGCGTTAGCGCGGCTTCATAGGCGAGAATAGCTGAACTCACTTGACCAAGGCTCAGATAAGCAGCGGCACGATCTACATGGGCTTGCGCCATGTCGAGACACTCGCCCAAGGCGAAATACTGGTCCAGGAGGCGTAATGCGACATGAGGGCAGCCTGAGGCTAGGATCGAAGCCTGAATACGCAGGTATTGAGATTTGTTTTTGGTTCGTGCCAATTTCTTAAAAAAGGCGGCTTCGATCTGGGCGTCCCAGAACGTATTGCGGAACCAATCATCCCGATTCACGAGATCATCTCCAGTATCGTTGATCGGTCAAGGCTGGATGATAGTTCAACTCTTTGCGCCCCGAAACGTAGGCAATTTTGGCAGCACTGGAATGGAGATAACCCGGTGCGCCCTGTTTGGCCCCGGTTGGTCCACCAGCCTCCGCGCGCGAAGCGGAGAGAGCCGTCGCACCGTAGCCCCGCCGCTGTAGGTGAGCCGTTGCCGCGCTCCGCGGTTGGGCGGATCACAGAATACGAAAGCTGCTGCGCTTTACGTAAACCGACTTATTTCAACGAGGGAACATTCTCGGCCCGAACAGTTTGATAGTGAGGGTCTTCATTTCCCCGGACAGATCAAATGTCGAGAGAGTCCGCAACCATCCGCCGTTTCCCGGGTGTTCGTGGGTTACGGGAGGCAAATGGTGATGCGCCACCACCTATAAACTGGCGCCGCGGCCTGTATAGGCTGTGGATATTGGTTTCCAGCGCCTGGGTTTTGGGTTGGGGCGTTTATTTGGCAATTTGGGCAATTCGTACCGGCGCGAGGGAAGCGGCCGACCTTTATGCGATCCCGGTGCTTATGTTGGGCCCGCCTCTGGCGCTGCTGGTGTTTGGGCATGCAACGGCCTGGGCATTCCGGGGGTTCAGTCTGGAATCGCGCTCGGATAGCTAGGCTGCTTCGGCTTGCGCCTGTTCCTCCCAGATTGCCGCCAAGTGAATAATGGTGCGCACCGCCGCCTGCATATCCTGCACGCTGACCCATTCGAGCCGCGAGTGGAAGGCATGCTCGCCGGCGAAGATGTTGGGGCAAGGCAGGCCCATGAATGACAGGCGCGAGCCATCGGTGCCGCCGCGAACGCTGGCCCTGATCGGCGTGAGCCCGGCCCGCCGCACCGCCTCCATGGCGTTCTCGACTACCTTGGGGTGACGGTCGAGCACCTCCCTCATATTGCGATATTGCTCTCGCACCTCAATTCGACAACGGGAGCGCGGGAAGTCGCGCAAAGCCGCCTTCACGGCCGCCTCGAGCGCCTCGGCTTTCTTCCCAAGCCCCACGGTGCTGAAATCTCGCAAGATGAACTTGAGCGTCGCCCGGTCGAGTTCCGCCTCGATGCTGAGCGGGTGCAAGAAGCCTTCCTTACCTTCGGTCGTTTCCGGCGAGCCAGCTCCCTTGGGCAGTAATTCGATGATGCGAGCCGCAATTTTGACCGCATTCTCCATGCGGCCTTTGGCGAAGCCCGGATGCGCGGGCACGCCTTGGATCGTCACGGTCGCGGCGTCGGCGGAAAAAGTCTCGTCCTCCACTTGGCCGGCGGCTTCACCATCGATGGTGTAAGCGACATCGGCCCCGAGCCGCGTCAGATCCACCTTGTCGACGCCGCGGCCGATTTCTTCGTCCGGCGTAAATAGAACCTTAATGGCACCGTGCTCGAGTTGCGGGTTTTGCACAAAAAAACGCATCGCATCGACGATTTCGGCGAGCCCCGCTTTGTTGTCTGCGCCGAGCAGCGTGGTGCCGTCGGCGGTAACGATGTCATTGCCGATCTGCGCGGCAAGCGCGGGGTGCTCGGCAAAGCGGATAATCTGAGTAGGGTCGCCAGGAAGAACGATGTCGCCGCCCTGGTAATTGCGCACGACCTGCGGTTTCACGTGCGCGCCGGGCGCGTCCGGGGACGTATCCATATGCGAGCAGAAGCAAACGACCGGCACGGGCTTGTCGGTGTTTGACGGCAAGGTCGCGTAGACATAGCCGTGCGCGTCAAGTTCCGCGTCCGCCAATCCGACCTCACGCAACTCGGAAACCAGCAAACGACCGAGATCTTTCTGCTTTTCCGTCGATGGCGTTGCCGTCGAATCCGGGTCGGATTGGGTGTCGATCGTCACGTATCGCAAAAAGCGCTCGGTGACGGTGTAATCGAAGGTGAGCGGGAGCATCGGCATGGTCGTGAAATTGCAAAGTCGGTCCGGTTCTATACGCCGTGGCACGCAAAATAAAACGGCAGGCGGGGAATTTTGCTCCCCCCTGCCGGGCCCCTTTGACGGCTGGCTCGCTAGTTGTCAGATCGCTTCCTTCAACTCCTTAGCGGGGCGGAAAGCGACCTTCTTCGACGCCTTGATCTGAATTTGCTCGCCGGTCGCGGGATTGCGGCCGGTACGCGCAGCGCGCTTGCGAACTTGAAGAATGCCCAATCCGCCAATACGGATCCGCTCGCCCTTTTTCAAATGCTTGACGATGTTGCCGACGAGATCGCCGAGAACTGCTTCCGCTTGCTTCTTCGGCATATCATGGGATTCCGCAAGCGCCGCGGCGAGATGCTTCAACGTGACGGTGGTCGGTGTCGGAGCCTTTCCAGGAGCCGTAGCCATTAGTGGGACCCTCCATGTGAATTCGCCGATTAGCGTTGCGCCAAACGCAACCGCCCGAATAGACGATTCGGGGGCGGTCTGACCATCGATTCCTGCCGATAAATAAGGCTTTTTCGCAATTCCGCATAGGGGATTGACTTGGCTTCAGGCCCTCTATAACTCGTCCCCACGCCCGCGGGGGCGTAGCTCAGTTGGTTAGAGCGCTGCCCTGTCACGGCAGAGGCCGCGGGTTCGAGTCCCGTCGCTCCCGCCATTCTATCAATGACTTAGCCCCGGCTTGGGCGCTTCCTCCGGGCATTCTTGGCCGGCGAAAGGAGCGTCCTGTGGCAGCCTCCAGCCTTTCCGTCCAAGCCCTCCTTTTCGATGTTTTCGGGACCTTGATGAATTGGCGCGTGTCGGTCGCGCGCGAAGCCGAGCGGGTCCTCGGCGCTCTCGGCTACGAACTCGACTGGCCGGCGTTTGCCGATGCCTGGCGGGGCGAATACCAGCCCGGCATGGAAGAGGTGCGTAGCGGGCGTATCCCGTTCTCGAAGCTCGACGTCCTGCACCGGCGCAATCTCGAGCGCCTGCTGCCGCGCTTCGGTTTGCAGAACCTCTCCGAGGAAATTCTGGACGATCTCACGTTGATCTGGCACCGGCTCGATGTTTGGCCGGACGTGCCGGCGGCATTGGCTCGCTTGAAGACTAGATTCCGCGTGGCGCCTTGTTCGAACGGCAATATATCGCTGATGGTCGATCTCGCCCGTCGTAACGGTATGGTATGGGACGCGATCCTCGGAGCGGAGACCGCCGGTGATTACAAGCCCAAGCCGCGCGTCTATCTGGCCGCCTGCGAAGCTTTCGACCTTGCCCCGGAGCGCTGCCTGATGGTCGCTGCGCACTCCCGTGATCTTGCCGCCGCGGCGCAATGCGGCTTGCGAACCGCTCATATTGCCAGACCGGACGAATACGGGCCGGGCAAGGGCGAAGCGGCGCCGACGATAGCAGTCGATTTCGCCGCGCGCGATTTAGGCGATTTGGCGGACCAGCTGAAGGTTTGAGGGTGTGTGTCGGACGCGGCAACGTCACGTGCCGCACCGCGTCGGGGGCACACATAGCGTTTTGCTGCGAACATACTCACGCCAATTTCGGCGTTTTCAAAACGAGATGACGATGCCGCCGCAGCCGCGAGGGCGTCGCGCGGCGCGATCCGTCTGCCGGCGAGCTGCCGTCGCGTGATTTTTTAGCAGGTTCGCGTACCGATCGCGTGTACGATCAGATCAGCCGCTACCCGCATCCTCGGGGGTGCCCGTCACGACAAGTCTTTCCCAATCGCGAGTTTGTGCTCATGAAGATTTCTCGTGCGCTTATTCTGCTGATCATGCTCGCCGCGGCCGTGCCGTACGGCGAATCGTACGCGGCAGGCCCGACGACCGCGGCTGAGACGGCTCACCCGAATTCACCGCCAGGTTCGGCAAAAGCTCTCGGTCACGACGATACGGTACCGACCGTCCCCCCGCTTCAATTTCCCGAAGAGCAGTCGAAGATCGACGGGTGGAAAGCCACTCTCGATCGAATAGAGTCGGCGCTCCACAACCGCTACATTACCGATGCTGTATTGTCCGGGCTGCGTGATCCGGCTGCCGAGACGCGCACTGGTGCGCTCGACTTGATCGCAGCGGTTGCCCCGCGGCTCGACGCGGCAAGCAAACGGGCCGCGCAGCTCGCGCCAGACCCAAAATCAACCACCGCGCAGTCCGGCGCGGTCAAACTGGAACGCGCCAAGCTGCTGGCCGAAATCGCGGCGCGTCAAAACATCATCCAACAGGCTCAACTCATCGAGGTGCGCGCCCAACAGGTGCTCGATGCGATTTCGGCGCGTCGCCGCGCAATTTTCGCTAGCTCGGTTTTGCATCGCGCAGACAGTCTGATCAATCCGTCCTTCTGGATCACGGTTGCGGCCAACGTCCCGGCGGCGTCGCAACGTCTCGCCGACTTATTTGCGGAGTGGGGCAGCATGCTCGCCGCGCAGCCTCTACGGGCCGTCGCCGGCCTTGTCATTGTTGTCATTGTGTTGATTGGTTTTCTTCTGTCGCCGGGGCGGCGTTGGCAAGCGCACTGGACGACGCGCGGTGCGCATATCGAAAATCCGGCACGCTTGCGGAAGACAGCGTCCGCCGCGGCCATCTTGCTCGTCAACTTGGCAATTCCCGGCGTTACGCTGCTCGTTCTTTATCAATCGCTAATTGCTCTTGGTATCTTGCCGCAAAACATAGCGCCGATTGTTCGGGCGCTCGTCATCGGTGTCACATTCGCTTTCTTCCTCGCCGGTCTGACCACAGCGGTGCTGGCGCCCGGCCGGCCGTCATGGCGGTTGATCCCATTGGATAATGCCGCCGCCGACGGCATGGTGCCGATCGCCGTCGCCATGGGCCTGGTGGTCGCGCTTGGCATTGTGCTCGACGCGACCAATCGCGTCATTGGTGCGCCTGTCGAGTTGTCGGTCGCCAGTCAAGGTGTCGTCGGCATCGCAAGGGCGCTGCTGTTCATGGGCGCTCTGCGTCTCTTCGTGCGCGCTGTGGCCGAGGATGACGAGGCGGAGGCGGAAGCGGGAAAACGCTCAGCCTGGCAGTTCCTGATCCCGATCGGATGGATAGGGGCGATCGCGGCTTTGCTTGCTCCGCTGACCGGCTACGTCGCGTTCGGCCGTTTTGTTTCGGGCGAGATGCTGATCGCCGTTCTCGTGCTGATGGGGTTCGTACTGCTCAGCCGGCTCGCCGACGCCCTCGTTACCTCAAGTTTCGCTTTCAACGGCCGGGTCGGACGCTTGCTGCGGCAGACGGTCGGCTTTCGTATGGGGGCCATTCGTCAGATCGCGGTCCTGCTCAGCGGCACCGTTCATCTCGCGCTCATCGCGTTCGGTGTGTTTCTGGTGCTCGCGACTTGGGGCATCCATTCCGACGATGTGCTCGGTCCGATGTCGTCGGCATTTTTCGGCTTCAAGCTCGGTAACGTCACCATCTCGTTGTCGGCCATTTTCGGCGCGCTGATCGTGCTGATCGTCGGGATCGTCGCGACGCGCATGGTCCAACGTTGGTTCGACAGCCGTTTCCTGCCAGAAACCAGCCTTGACCTCGGTGTTCGCAGTTCGATCCGGACAGGCGTCGGATACGTCGGCGTGATCCTGGCCGCCATTGTTGCATTTTCCTACGCCGGCCTCAGCCTGCAGAACGTCGCGCTCGTTGCCGGTGCGCTGTCGGTTGGTATCGGATTCGGCCTGCAATCGATCGTTAATAACTTCGTCTCCGGACTCATCCTCCTGGCAGAGCGGCCGATCAAGGTTGGCGACCGCATCGAGGTAGGCACCCGCATGGGCGTCGTGCAGCGCATCAATGTGCGTGCCACCGAGATCCTCACTTACGACAATGTTTCAGTCATCGTCCCCAATGCCGACTTGATCAGCGGGCAAGTAATCAATTGGATGCACGGCAGTTCCTCTGCGCGGCTGTCAGTTAACGTGAGTACGGCTTACGACACCGATCCGGATAACGTGATCGCTATGCTGCTCGATATCGTGGCCCATCATCCGCGCATTCTGAAGAGCCCCGAGCCCTTTGCCATTCTCAACAGCTTTGGAGCCGATGCGCTGGAGTTCAGCGTGTACTTCCACGTCGGTAATATCGGACTCGATGGTGGAGTGCCCAACGAGGTCAGGCTCGAAATCCTGAAGCGGTTCCGCGCCGAGGGCATAGAGGTTCCCTCTGCTCATCGCGACCTGCGCCTGCGGGATATCGATCGCATCGAGGGGCTCGTGCGTGAACTCAATGCGGGCCGTAAGCTTGCGCACGCGACACGTGGCGCGGCGGCCAATCAGGAGCAGGTCCTGATCGACGGCAGCCGGCTCCAGGCAGGGGCGGCCGGGGAGGCGTAAATTCGGGGTCCGTAGCGCATACGTAGGGGCGCGTTTACCCTCGATAGACCGGCTGCGGCTGGGTGAAGAAGCTCCACAGGATGTGGTAGACCAGCGCGTAATTCTTCTGCTGAAAGCTCGCGTGCGAGAGACCAGGCATCACCGCGAAATGCTTGTCCGGGTTCGGGAGCTTGGCGAAGAACTGCAACAGATCGTCCATTGACGCGATGCCGTCCCATTGTCCGCGCATGATGAGCGTGGGCACCGTGATCTTCTCCGGATCGACCACCGGGAGGTTGGCGCACATATCGACATAGGTGCCGGTCGGCACCGAAGAGTCGAGTGCCGTGATCGCCTCGGCGAAGGCGTCGATCACCTTCTCGTCCGCGGTGCCGGGATGATCGCGGGTGAAGATCGAATGCACGAAAGCCTTGTCGATCGGCCGGCGCTTCTTTGCCCTGAATTCTTCGAGTTTCTTGCGGCGCTGCTCGAGCGTCGGTGAGCCTTCTCCGGTCCACACCATGGCGTCGAGCGCAAGGCGCGCCACCAACTCCGGATGACGCTCGGCGAACATGGCGGCGCGGAGGGCGCCGGAAGAAATGCCGTAAACGAGGAGCGGGCGCTTGCCCCGTAGATTCTGGATGTATTGCGCGGCGGCCAAGCAGTCATCCGCGCCATAGGAAATCGGCGCATTGTTGTCGCGGGTCTTGGTCGAACGGCCATAGCCTTCCATATCGACCGACCAGCAGTCGAAACCGCGGCGCGCGAACCAATCCATGACGGATGAGTCGAGCCGGCCTTCAACCTGAAGATCGAAGGTCGGCTGTGAGGCCATCGACGATCCGTGCACGAAAAGGATCGTACCCGTGCTGTTCGCAGCGTCGCCTGCGCATTTTTCCCATAAGAACAGCTTCACATCGCTGCCTTTATTGGTCCAATGCTCTCGGCCTTTGATGGCGGCGGCAGGCTTGACCATTTCGTTCATCGGACTCTCCATTTCTTCCCGGATCAGCGGTGCAGCGTTCCGCTGCGCTATACGCCGCACCGCATCCGGGACACACACCGCGCTACTGGAATATCTCGTTGAACTGGCGCTTCACGCTGACCGATTCTTTTTCGATCTGGTCATAGTCGACCGGCATCGGCTTGACGTCCTTTAGCGCAGGGCTATCCGCCGGCGGGCCGATATCGACGCGCGCGGAATAGCCTCCGTTCGCGGGAAAGAGCTTCTGCGCCGTGTCGCTGAGCATGAAATTTGCGAACGCCTTGGCGGCGTTCGGATGCGGCGAGCCTTTGATGACCGCGGTCGGCGAGGGGATGATGAAGGTACCGTCGGCCGGATAGATCGAGTGTATCTTGTGTCCTTGCTTGCGGGCGACCGCGGCGTAACTATCGAGCGCGCCGAGCGCGATCGGCCGTTCGCCGCGCTTGATGGTGTCGAGCACCTGCTGGTTGCTTTGCACGATCATGATGTCGTTCGCTTTGAGCTTCTTGTAGTAATCCCAACCGAATTTGCCCGACAGCGTCGAGACCACCATCAACTGCAAGGACGTGAACGACGGATCGGTCATCGCCAGCTTGCCCTTGTATTTGGGGTCGGTCGCCGCGGTCCACGTCTTCGGAGAATCGGCCGCGGATACTTGGTCCGAACGGACGTAAATCACCATCATGTTCAGCCGCTGCGCCACCCAGGCGCCGTTGGAATCTTTCGCGCCGTCCGGCACCTTGTCGAAATTGTCCGGCTTGAACGGCACGAATACGCCTTGCGCGGCTAGCTTGTTGGAGTTGGCCGGGTCGGACGTCGTCATGACGTCGGCCGCGTTCAGGCCGGACGTGTGTTCCTGCATGAAGCGGCGCAGGATGGCGGAGCCGCCGGAACGAAATAATTCGACGTGAATGCCGGTCTGTTTCTCGAAGGCGTCCGCGATTTTCTGCGCCGTCTTGATTGGCGTCGACGTGTACCAGGTGACCTTGCCCTCTTTTTTGGCAGCGGCCATGTCGACGTTGGCGGCTTGCGCCGCGCCGGCGCTCACGAAAGCCACGGTCGCGGCTGCGGCGAGCCATAGGGTTGATCGTCTCATTGTTTCCTCCAACTTCTGTTGTGTGTGGGTTCAGTCGCGCACGAAAACGCTGATCGCCTCCGGGTCAACGGTCAGGCCCACGGTATCGCCGACCGCGAAGGTTTCCTTGGGGTGGGTCTGCACGCGCAGCATATGCTGGCCAAGTCTTACCTGGTACTCGTTGAGATTGCCGAGGAAGGTCCGGTCGGTGACCTCGGCCCGGATGCCGTCCTTGCCGGCTGCCGCGAGCAGCACGCTTTCGGGGCGCACTGCCACCTCGATCTGACTGCCGCGGTCGGCGCCGGCGGGCAACGCGGCCTGGGTGGGCAGCATGCCCGCGATTACGATGTCCCCGCGGCCGTTTCGCACCGTCGATACTTCACCGGGAAGCAGGTTCACGCTGCCCATGAAGTCGGCGACGATCCGGTTGGCGGGCCTTGAATAGACCTCCTGCGGCGTGCCGAACTGCTGCAGCTTTCCGCCATGGATGACCGCGACCATATCCGACAAGGCCAGCGCTTCCGATTGATCGTGCGTGACATAGATGAAGGTGATGCCGGTCCGCCGCTGCAGGTGCTTTAGTTCGCTGCGCATGTGCTCGCGGAGCTTTGCGTCCAGATTGGACAAGGGCTCATCAAGCAACAGGATGTCGGGTTCCACTACCAGGCTGCGGGCCAGCGCAACGCGCTGCTGTTGGCCGCCGGAAAGCTGGCTCGGCAAGCGGTCTTCGTAGCCGGAGAGGTTAACCTGGGCCAACGCCGCGTGAACCAGGTCCCGTGCCTTCGCTACCGGCACCTTGCGCAGCTTGAGCCCGAAGACGACGTTTTCGAACACGGTCTTGTGCGGCCACACGGCGTAATTCTGGAACACCATGCCCATGCCCCGGTGCTCGGGCAGCACCAGCGTGTCTTTTGACGACATTAATCTGCCATCGACCGCAATGGTACCGCTGTCGGGCGCCATGTAGCCCGCGATCAGTCGCAACGTCGTGGTCTTGCCGCAGCCGGAGGGCCCGAGCAGGGTCACGAACTGATTATCGCCGATATCGAGGTCGAGATTGGCGACCGCCGCCATGCCGCCGCCGCCGTAGCTCTTGGTGATGCCTTTCAAGGTAACGCCGGCCACGCTGACTCCTCCCGGTTAGGCGGTTCTATTGTCGATCAGGCCTCGGCTGCCGCCGCTCAGACGGCTGGCGAGCCAGATAGCCGCCGCGATGATCACGACATTGATGATGGCCAAAGCCGCTACCGGCTCAGTGTAGCCCGTTTCGTACAAGTTATAGACGGCCACCGCGAGCGTGATCGATTTCGACGAGAACAGCAGGATCGAGGCCGACAACTCCTGAATGGCTGGCACGAAAATCAGCAGCCAGCCGGCAAATAGGCCCGGCCAGATAAGGGGCAGCGTCACCTCGCGCAGGGTCGTGCCCCACGAAGCGCCGAGAATGCGCGCGCTTTCTTCGAGCGAGGTGTCGATCTGACGCAACGACGCGTTAGCCGAACGGGTTCCGAGCGGGACATAGCGGCCGACATAGGCCAGCAGCAGAATGGCCAGCGTGCCGTAAAGCGCGATCGGCATGGCGAGCCAGAACTGGATCAGTGCAACCGCCATCACGATGCCGGGCAGACCGAGAGGAATCAGCGCCGCGTAATCGAGCAGCCGGCGCCCGACGGTGCGCGTGCGCAGGTCGATCCAACTGATAATGGTCCCGAGCGCCACTGCCAGAGTTGCCGCCAGGGTCGCGAGCAGCAGGCTGTTCAGGATGGCGCGGCGGGTCACGTCGTATTCGAACAGCACGAAGACGTAATTGTGCAGAGTGAGGTTCTTCCAGAAGGCGAGTCCCCAGGATTTGCTCAGCGAGACCGCGATCAGCGCTGCATAGGGCATCACAATCGAGACGATGAAGACCAGCACGCAAAAGCCGAGCACCAGCCATCGGGCGCCGCCGAGATCGACGAGTTGCGGGCGCGAGCCCTTGCCGGCCAGCGTGACGAAGGAACGCCTGGCCAGGTAGCTGCGCTGGAGGAAAAGGGCCGCCACCGTGATGACGATGAAGACCAGCGACAGCGCCGAGGCGATCCCGTATTGCGGCGGATAATCGAACAGCGAGTAGATGCGGGTCGGCAGCGTAAAGATGCGGCCGGGCAAACCGAGGATCGCTTGCGAGCCGAATAACGCGATGGAATTGACGAAGGCGATCAGCATCCCGGACAGAATGGCCGGCATCACCAGCGGGAGCGTGATGGTCAGGGCCGTACGCCACTTGCCGGCGCCGAGAATCTGAGCCGCCTCTTCGTAGGAAGCATCGACAGAGCCGAGCGCGCTCGCGGCCAACAGG
>DASTWX010000155.1:0-28660 GCA_035765795.1 Pseudolabrys sp.
GCGATGAGCTTCACCAGCGTCGACTTGCCGTTGCCATTGGCGCCGAGCAGCGCGATGCGGTCGTCATTGTCGATGCGCAGCGTTAGTCCGCCGAGCACCGCGCGCCCCTCGTAGCCGACAGCGGCGCCATCGATGGCGACGATCGGCGGCGATAACAGCTTTTCCGGCGCCGGCATGTGAATTGGCCGTACTTCCTCACTCACGAGCGCGGCGATCGGCTCGAGCTTGGCCAGCATTTTCAATCGCGACTGCGCTTGCCGCGCTTTGGTGGCTTTAGCGCGGAAGCGGTCGACGAAAGCCTGCAAATGTCTACGCTGCGCTTCTTGCTTTTTGATCAATTTTTGGTCGAGCGCCTGCCGTTCGCTTCGCTGACGCGCGAAGGCCGAATAATTGCCGCGCCAGAGCGTGAGCTTGCATTGCTCGAGTGAGAGGATATGGCCGACGGCGGTGTCGAGCAGATCGCGGTCGTGGCTGACCACGATTAGTGTCGCCGGATAGCGGGCGAGATGATCCTGCAGCCACAGCGTGCCTTCGAGATCGAGATAGTTGGTCGGCTCGTCGAGCAACAGCAAGTCCGGCCGCGCGAACAGGGCCGCCGCAAGCGCGACCCGCATACGCCAGCCGCCGGAGAATTCGGCACAGGCGCGCTCTTGGTCGGCAGGTGAAAAGCCGAGACCCGACAGGATCGCGGCCGCGCGCGCGGGCGCCGCATGCGCGCCGATGTCGGCGAGGCGGGTTTGAATCTCTGCAATGCGCAGCGGGTCAGTAGCGGTTTCCGCTTCGGCGATGAGCGTACTGCGCTCGTGATCGGCGCCAAGCACGATATCGATCAGCCGTTCCGGGCCGCTTGGTGCTTCCTGGGCGAGGCGTCCGGTGCGCCAGCGCGGCGGCACGACAACGCTGCCGTGCTCCGGCGCGATCTCGCCGCAGATCACGCCGAAGAGGGTGGTTTTACCGGTTCCGTTACGGCCGACCAGACCCACGCGGCTGCCGGCCGGAATGCGCACCGAGGCGCGGTCCAGCAAGGTACGGCCGGCGACACGGACGGTGAGATCGTCGATGGCGAGCATGACGGGCAGCCTTTTGGCCGCTCAATCGCGCTTGCGCAAGCCGTCCCCGGTCTCCCGCTGGTAGATGATGAGATCAAAACTCGGCGTGGCATCGTTGCCGAGCATCGCCGAAATTAACGCGTGCGCTTGCCCACGGTGGTGGGTCTGGTGATTGAAGAAATGATCAAGTGCCGGGGCGAGCGGCTGTTCGATTTCGACGGGGCGCACGAAGGTGCGATAACGGATGCTGCCGGCGAGGTCCTGCTCGCTCAAACTGGAGATGTATCGGTTGATGCGCGCATCTTCCGCCCGCCGCGCCGCGCGTAAGTCACCGAAGCCGTCGTAGAGAATCGTATCCAGTGTCTTCGGCAACGCGCCTTCACCGGTGAAGCGGTGCATCCATATGAGATCGGCGACCAGCAAATGGTTGAGCGTTCCGTGCAGCGACTTGAAAAATGCGCCGCGGTCTGCGCGGTATTCCGCGTCGGAGACTTGGGAGGCCGCTCCATAGACACGCTCGTTACACCAAGCATTGTAACCGGCGAACATTCGGTAGCGGGACTCCATGGCCGAATCGCTCCTTGCCGCCTGAAATGGGCCTCGGTATAAGCCGCCGCGATCCCGCCTCCAATACTTACAAAGGATGAAAGTCTAATGCCGGTCGAGCGCACGTTTTCGATCATCAAGCCCGATGCCACAGCACGCAACCTGACCGGCGCCATCAATGCCATGATTGAGGAGGCGGGGCTGCGCATTGTGGGTCAGAAGCGCGTTCGCATCACGCGCGAAGAGGCTGAGCGCTTCTATGCCGTGCACAGGGAGCGGCCGTTCTTCAGCGAGCTGGTCGACTTCATGATTTCCGGGCCGGTTGTGGTGCAGGTGCTGGAGGGCGAGAACGCGATCGCCAAGTACCGCGAGGTGATGGGCGCGACGGACCCGTCGAAAGCGGCGGCCGGCACAATCCGCAAGGTGCACGCCAAGTCGATCGGTGAAAACTCCGTGCACGGGTCCGATGCCCCGGATACCGCCGCCAAGGAGATTGCTCAGTTCTTTTCGGACAACGAGATCGTCGGCTGAGCCTGCAACAAGTGGGTGGGAGCGAAAAGCGGCTTGCCTGACAAAATGTCGCAGTTCAAGTTCCGCTTGCCTCCGCATAGTGTACACGCAGAACGATTTTGAGTGCGGTTGCCGGAACGCCGATGCCGTCGTGGAAACGCATATTGGAATCCTGGTCCGCCCTGATTGGCATTTGGGGCTCGTCTTATCTCGCGCTTGTCGACGATCTGGATATCGAATTGGTTGAATTGGGCGGACTGGCGGATACGCTGCAATGGCCCTTGCTGATCGTGGGCGCGCTTGGAACCGGAAGCGTGCTTTACACGTCGTGGCAGGAGAGCCGGCCGCGGCGGGGTGGTCCGTTGCTGCCGCGCCGGAGCTAATTCTTTCCGCGGCGGCGGTTTGCCTCGGCGGACCGCGCGCTGACATCATAAAATGAGAGGGGCGGCGGGATGAGCGGCATGCTCACGGATTTGGTTCGATTGGGCGATCCCCAGTTTTGGGTATCGGTGGTCGAAATCATCTGGATCAATGTCCTGCTCTCCGGCGACAATGCGATCGTTATCGCGCTCGCCTGCCGCAGCCTGCCGCCAAAGCAGCGGCTCAGCGGTATGGTCATCGGCACCGCTGTCGCGTTGGCGATGCGGCTTGTGTTTGCGAGCGTTGTTTCGAGCTTGATGGTGTTTCCTTACATCAAGATCGTCGGCGGCCTTGCGCTTTTGTGGATTGCGGTGAAATTGCTGCTGCCGACCAAGGAAGAGGACGCTGCGCCCGATTCCACCGACAGCTTATGGCGCGCGGTGAAGATCATCGCTTTGGCCGACATCGTTATGAGTCTCGACAACGTGATCGCAGTGGCCGCCGCAGCCAAAGGCAATTACGCGCTGCTGGTGTTCGGACTAGGCGTGAGTGTGCCCGCGATCGTTGCAGGCGCCACGATCATCATGGCGATGCTCAATTATTTTCCGCTGCTGCTGTGGGCCGGCGCTGCCTTGCTCGGCTGGATTGCCGGTGATCTGTTCGCCAGCGACCCCGTCATTCTCAACGAAGCGGACCTGTTGGGTCAGGGCGGCGAGGAGAAGATCCACTTGGTTTCTTCCGCGCTGGCGGCGCTATGCACAGTCGTCGCGGGAGTATGGTTTCGGCGGCGGATGCAAGCGAAGGAAACCGCGTAACCCGCCGGACGGCCGCAAGTTCCCTCGCGCCGGGACGTGGATAGGGTCAGTTTTCGGTCCCAACATCTAGCCTAAGGCGCCCGCAAGCCGCTAAGGTGCTACGGGCGCCGCGTCCGTTGGCGTCATATATTCAAGTCACACAACTGGGCGGCCGGCCGACCCGTCGAGGAATGAAGCGTGCACTCAATTGCCGTCGATTTTTCGGAGCCGACGTTTTGGCTCTCTGTACTGCAAATCATCTGGGTCAATATCCTTCTGTCCGGCGACAACGCGGTGGTGATTGCGCTCGCCTGCCGCGGTCTGCCGCCGCGCGAGCGCCTCTGGGGTATGATCATCGGGGCTGGCTTTGCCTCGATACTATTGATCGTTTTCACCATTGCCGTCTCCAAGCTGCTGACGCTGCCTTATCTGAAGCTGGTCGGCTCGGTCGCGTTGCTGTGGATTGCGATCAAGCTGTTGGCCCCGCAGGGGCACGAGGCTGAAGACACGCCGGAGGCGGCCGAAAATCTCTGGCGCGCGGTGAAGGTCGTTGTGGTTGCCGATATCATTATGAGCCTCGACAACGTGGTTGCCGTCGCGGCCGTGGCCCACGGCGCCTACGTGTTGCTGGTTATTGGGCTCGCTATCAGCATCCCCATGGTCATCGCGGGCAGCGCCATCATTCTGGCGCTACTGGAGCGGTTTCCGATCCTGGTCTGGGGCGGCGCTGCGATCCTCGGTTGGGTCGCGGGCGAGATATTCTCCAGTGATCCCGCTGTCTTGAGCGCATTCAGCGCCTTTTCTCCCGAACGCGTTGCGCTGGTCGCGGAGGTCGTCGGGGCGGTTTTTGTGGTGGCGACGGGCTATATCTGGCGGCGCATGCATAAAGTCTCGATGGAAGAGGCTTGAGCGCCGCATTATGTTTGGGGTGCGATGAATCAACTCGCTCGCACCGGGTCTTCCCCTGTCCGGATCGGCTACAGCGCCTGTCCGCACGACTGCCCGTCGACCTGCGCGCTCGAGGTTGAGCTTCTCGACGAACGCACGATCGGACGGGTGCGTGGCTCGAAGGACAACGATTACACTGCCGGTGTCGTCTGCGCGAAGGTCGCGCGCTATGCCGAGCGCGAACATCATGCCGAGCGGCTTATCCGGCCGCTCCGGCGGATTGGCGCGAAGGGCTCCGGGCAGTTCGGGCCTATTTCGTGGGACGATGCCCTCGATCTGGTCGCCGAAAACTTCTTGCGCGCCGAGCAGCGCCGCGGCGCCGAGAGTGTTTGGCCGTATTACTACGCCGGTACCATGGGCTTGGTGATGCGGGACGGAATCAATCGGCTGCGGCACGCCAAAAAATACTCCGGCTACCATTCCACCATCTGCGTCAATCCCGCCTACGCGGGTTATGCGGCCGGCGTCGGCACGATCGCCGGTCCGGATCCGCGCGAGATGGCGAAGTCCGATCTCGTGGTGATCTGGGGCACCAACGCGGTGAACACGCAGGTCAACGTGATGACGCACGCGACCCGCGCGCGCAAAGAGCGGGGCGCGAAAATCGCGGCCGTCGATGTCTACATGAACGGCACCATGGAGCAGGCGGACCTGCCGGTGCTGGTGAAGCCGGGCACCGACGGCGCGCTCGCCTGCGCGGTGATGCATTGCCTATTTCGCGACGGCAAGGCGGATTGGGATTATCTCGACAAATATACGGACGCGCCGCGCGAGCTCGAAGCGCATCTGCGCATGCGCGATCCTGCTTGGGCCTCCGCCATTACCGGCACCCCCGTCGGAACCATCGAAGCGTTTGCACGGCTTATCGGCGAGCGCAAGCGCGCCTTCTTCCGCCTCGGTTACGGCTTTTCGCGCTCGCGCAACGGTCCGGTGAATATGCACGCCGCAACCTGTATCGCCGCGGTGACGGGCGCTTGGGCATTGGAAGGCGGCGGCGCCTTTCAGTCCAATGCCGACATTTTTGCGCTCGATAAGACATTGATCGAAGGCCTCGACGTACGTGACCCTTCAGTGCGCGTGCTCGACCAGTCGCGCATCGGCCCCATCCTTACCGGGGACCGTGAGGCGCTGATGGGCGGCGGCCCCGTCGATGCGCTTATCATCCAGAACACCAATCCGGTTTCGGTCGCGCCCGACCAGAACACCGTAAAGCGTGGCTTCGCCCGCGAGGACCTGTTCGTCTGTGTGCACGAGCAGTTCATGACCGAGACCGCGCAAATGGCCGACGTGGTGCTGCCGGCCACGACGTTCCTCGAGCACGACGACATCTATCGTGGCGGCGGCCACCAGTATCTCATCTTCGGTCCCAAGCTGGTCGAACCGCCCGGTGAGTGCCGAAACAATCACGACGTGATCTGCGCGCTGGCTACGCGCCTGGGTGTCGAACATTCCGGCTTCGCCATGAGCCCGCGCGAGCTGATCGACCAGATGCTGCGCATCTCGAAGCGCGGCACGCTGGCCGATATCGAGCGCGACCGCTGGATCGACTGCCAGCCGTCGTTCCGGCAATCGCATTACCTCGACGGCTTCCCTTGGCCGGACGGCAAATTCCGTTTCAAGCCGGATTGGCAGAATGTGCCGTTCCGCAGCCCCTACAAGAGCGGTCCGGTGGCGCAGATGCCGCCGCTGCCTGATCACTGGACCTCGATCGAGCAAGCGGACGAGGCACATCCGTTCCGTCTCGCCACCTCGCCGGCGCGCGGATTTCTCAATTCGACTTTCAACGAGACACCGACCTCGCGTGCGAGCGAGAAGCGGCCCACGGTGATGATCCATCCCGAGGATGCAGCAGAGCGCGCGATCGGCGACGGCGATTATGTCGTGCTCGGCAATACGCGCGGGCAGGTGCGCCTGCACGCGCGATTGTTCGAGGGCGTGCGCCGCGGCGTGCTCGTCGCGGAATCGATTTGGCCGAATTCGACTTATGCCGACGGCTGCGGCATCAACTCGCTCACCGGCGCGGATACGATCGCGCCCTACGGCGGCGCTGCCGTCCACGACAGCAAAGTGTGGGTGCGGCGGGCCTGAAAAGTTGCTGCGACTGCGGCACCTCTCCGCAGTCATTGCCGGGCTTGACCCGGCAATTCATGACGCTGCGCCGCAAATGCGGACGGTCTTAAGGCCTTTATGAGCGGCGGCTCATCATGGAGGCGCGGGTCGAGCCCGCGCATGACAGCCGAGAGTTCATCTCGCTTGCACGCTGACGCGTGCGCCCCGGAATGACTATGATCACAACTCCTTGCCGAGCCAGCGATCGACCGAATAAGGCCCGCCGCCGCGCAATGCGATGGCGAACATCACGACGCCGAGCAGCAGCACGTACTCGAAGCCGCCTTTGCTGGCGGAGAATCCGTGCGGCAAGTGAACGGCAAGAAACGCGATGGCCATTTCGATCGCCAGCGCCGCGGCGAAAAACCGGGTGAACAGGCCGAAGATGATGCAGATCGCGCCGATGGTCTCAAGGAACATGGCAGCAAAAGCGAAGAAGGTTGCCGGTTCAAGTCCTTGCTTAGCCATATAGGCGCTGATGCCGGCGAGCCCGGCGCCGGTGACTTTGCCCCAGCCATGCATGAAGAGGATGTACCCGATCACTACACGCACCAGCGTGTCGCCGACGTCGCGCCAGGAGGCGTAAAAGTCGGCAAGTGCTGGAATGACGAGCTTGGCTTCGCTCCGAGCCATGGTCTGCATGATGTTTCCTCATAAACTTCTTATCGTTTGTCCTGTTTGACCGCTTGCACGCGGCCACGTGCACAAGGCTATAACACCGCGGAGGCCGCTGAAATTCATACTGGCGTGATCGAAAGCGATGATTGTGGAGTGCCGGCCGCCCGACCGGCTAAGCTGACGGAGCGGGCGCCATAAAGACCGTATCCGGCGCGCTCGCCCCGTCGGCGGTGCAACGGCCCCCGACGATGCGCAGGCGATCCTCAGCCAGGAGTTTGAGGGCGAACGGATAAATCCGGTGCTCGACGGCCAAGACGCGGGCGGCGAGCACGGCTTCGTTTTCGTCGTCGTGCACCGCCACAGCACCTTGGACAATAATTGGGCCGGAATCCATTTCCGGTACGACGAAGTGAACGGTGGCGCCGTGGACTTTTACTCCGGCGGCCAGCGCGCGGGCATGCGTGTCGAGACCTTTAAACGAGGGCAGCAGCGCGGGATGAACGTTGATCATGCGCCCGTGCCACGACTCGACGAAGTCAGTCGTCAGAAGCCGCATGAATCCTGCCAAGCACACAATGTCGATGCTGCAGTGCTCCAGTTCTTTCTGGAGAGCGGTATCAAAAGCGGCGCGGTCGCTGCCGTATGTCTTATGGTCGATGATCTTGGTTTCGATGCCGCGGGCCCGCGCAAGTTCGAGGCCCTTGGCGTCCGGCCGGTTCGACAGCACCAGCGCGATCTCGGCCGGAAACTCGGGATCGGCAGCCGCCTCGATGAGGGCGGCCATGTTGGTGCCGCGGCCGGAGATCAGGATAGCGACGCGTTTGCGGCTCATGCCTCACCCGGCAAGGTCGAGTCCTCCGTCATAAATGATGGGTTGGACGCTCTGCCGGCGCACCAAGCGCCCGAGGACGATTGCGCGTTCGCCCTTCTCGGCAAAGGCTTGCCTGACTGCATCGGCCGCATGGGGGGCGGTGATGGCTATCATACCGATGCCGCAGTTGAAGGTACGCAGCATCTCGTCCTGAACAATGCCGCCTTGTTGCGCTAGCCACCGAAACACGGGCAGGACGGGTAGTGCGGCAAGATCGATGCGCGCCGTGAGGCCGTCCGGCAGTACACGGGGAATATTATCGGTGAAGCCGCCGCCGGTGATATGGGCGAGACCCTTCAAGCCATCGGTCTTGCGCAAGGCAGTGAGGCAGCTTTTGACGTAAATGCGGGTGGGCGTGAGGATTGCCTCACCCAACGTCTGCTCCGGCGCAAAGGGCGCCGGCGCGTTCCAGCCGAGGCTCGAGCGCTCGACGATCCTGCGCACCAGCGAATACCCGTTTGAATGGACGCCGGAGGAGGCAAGGCCGATCAGCACGTCGCCTTCCGCGATGTCGGGGCGCGGCAGCAACTGCCCGCGCTCGGCGGCGCCGACGGCAAATCCGGCGAGATCATAGTCACCGCCTTGATAAAGGCCGGGCATTTCGGCGGTCTCTCCCCCGATTAATGCACATCCCGCTTCGCGGCATCCGGCAGCGATGCCCTTCACCACGGCCGCCCCGATATCGGGCGCGAGCTTGCCGCAGGCATAATAATCGAGGAAGAACAGCGGCTCAGCGCCTTGCACGACGAGGTCGTTGACGCTCATGGCGACGAGGTCAATCCCGATGGTATCGTGGCGTCCGGTTTCGACCGCGATCTTGACTTTCGTGCCGACACCGTCTGTCGCCGCGACCAGAACGGGATCGGCGAAGCCCGCCCGCTTCAGGTCAAACAGCCCGCCGAAGCCACCGATCTCGGCATCGGCGCCGGGCCGGGAGGTGGCCCGCACCAATGGCTTGATCAGCTCGACCATCCGATTGCCGGCATCAATATCGACGCCGGCCTGCGCGTAAGTGAGCCCGCGCTGCTTTTCTGCCATATTGGCCCTCTTTACGCGGTGGGTCGTACGTTGGAATCGCAAGTCGCGCAATGGCCGTCAGCACGCTATACTCAACCCGGGAGAGGGGTGCGTCGTCGGCTCATGAGCCGTGGCGCGGCCGCGAGCCGGGACTGCCTTGAGTATTCCGAACCTTATTACGCTGGGCCGGATTTTTCTGGTTCCCGTCGTCGTCTGGACGATCGCGTCCGGAGCCATGTTGGCGGCCTTTGCCCTGTTCGTCGCGGCAGGCATCAGCGATGCGGTTGACGGCTTCCTGGCCAAGCGTTTCCGCATGACGACGGTCTTGGGCGCCTATCTCGACCCGCTCGCGGACAAGGCGCTCATCGTTTCCATCTATGTGACTTTGGGAATTAACGGGGAAATCCCCCGGTGGTTGGTGATCCTGGTGGTTTCGCGTGACATCATGATCGTGGGCGGCGTCGTGCTGGCGTGGGTGATGGGCAGCCCACTCAAGGTGCGCCCGCTGGTCGTGTCCAAGCTCAACACCGCGGCGCAAATCGTCTTTGCCTGTGTCGTGCTCGGCTCACTTGGTTTCGGCATCGATGTCGCGCCGCTCGATCTCGTCCTGATGGGTTTTGTCAGCGCTCTGACGCTGCTATCCGTCGCCGCCTATCTGGTCGAGTGGGTGCGTCACATGAATTCGGCGGCGGTTGGACCGTGACCACGCGGGTTCCTCTCAAGCTGCGCGCGACGCCGGAGCCACGCGGCGGCATGCCGTCCCAGCGGCAGGTGTTCTTTTGGCTGGCGGCGCTGGCGATCTTTATCCTGATCCTGTGGTTGCTTAGCGACATCCTGCTGCCGTTCGTGGCCGGCCTTGCCATCGCTTATCTGCTCGCGCCGCTGACCGACCGGCTGGAAAAGCTCGGCGTGAATCGGTTGCTCGCCGCGCTGATGATCATCACGGTGGTGGTGGTTGCCTTCGTCTACCTGATCCTGCTGGTCGCGCCGGTCCTCGGTTCGCAACTCACCTCGTTTATCGCGACCATTCCGGGCTATGTCGGCAAGCTGCAGGCTCTGCTCAGCGACCAGAGCCGTCCATGGGTGCAGAAACTGGTCGGCGCCGGATTTGATCCGCAGGCCTCGCTCGGGGATCTGATGACGCAAGGTGTGAGTTGGCTGACCGCTTTCCTGCGATCGCTGTGGCTGGGCGGTCGCGCGCTGGTATCCCTGTTCTCGCTGGTCGTTGTCACGCCGGTGGTGGCTTTCTACCTCATTTACGATTGGCATCGGATGGTTGCGACCGTCGACAGTTGGGTGCCCTTGCGTCAGCGCGACACCGTACGCAGCCTGGCGCGCGAAACCGATGCGGCAATCGCCGGTTTCGTGCGCGGTCAGACCGCGGTGTGCCTGATCCTCGGATCGTTTTACGCGATCGCGCTGACCGTCAGCGGCCTGAACTTCGGTCTGCTGATCGGTCTCATCGCCGGATTGATCACTTTCATTCCCTACGTAGGATCCATGACGGGATTGGTGCTGGCGGTCGGAGTCGCGGTGGCGCAGTTCTGGCCTGATTATACGTCGATCCTCACCGTCCTCGGTATTTTCCTCGTCGGACAGTTTCTCGAAGGCAACGTGCTCTCGCCCAAGCTTGTCGGCGAGAGTGTCGGGCTGCATCCGGTGTGGCTGATTTTTGCGTTGCTCGCCTTCGGTTATTTGTTCGGCTTTGTTGGGCTTCTGGTGGCGGTGCCGCTCGCTGCGACGATCGGCGTGCTCGCTCGCTTCGCGCTCCGTCGCTACCTCGCCAGCTCGCTCTACACCGGCGAGGGATGAGCGCGATGGGCCAGCCGCTTGCTCCGCGTCAACTCGTACTGGCGTTGCCGCATGCCGAGAGCTTCGCGCGCGAGGACTTCCTCGTCGGCCCCTCCAACGCGGCGGCGCTTGCGCTCGTCGAGCGCTGGCCCGATTGGCCGGCCAAGACGATGGGGCTGGTCGGTCCGGAAGGCGCGGGCAAGAGTCACCTCGCGGCTGTTTGGGCGGAATTGACGGGCGCGCGCGTGGCATCGGCGCGGCTCTTGGGCGAGATGGATTTGCCCACGGCTTTTGCCACCGGTGCGCTGGTGCTCGAGGATTTGGCGCCGCCGGACCTCAATGAGCGCGCATTGTTCCATCTGCTCAATTTCGCGCGTGAAGAAGATGCTTACCTGTTGATCACGGCTCGCACTCCGCCGGGCGGATTTGACGTAGGCATCCGCGATTTGGCTTCCCGCTTGCGCGCTTTGCCAACTGTGACGCTGCAACCGCCCGACGACGGGCTCCTGCGCGCGCTCATCGTGAAGTTCGCTGCCGACCGGCAACTCTGCGTTGACGAGCCGCTGGTGAATTATGTGACGAACCGGATCGAACGCTCCTTCGCCGCCGCTCGTGCGGCGGTTGAAGCGCTCGACCAGGAAGCGATGCGCCGGCAGCGTCCGGTGACGCGAGCGCTGGCTGCCGATCTCTTCCGCTGACAGGCGGATACAGGGCGTTGAGGCTATTCTTCGTTCGCGCTTGACGGCTGCCTTCCGAAGGCGCGAACTAGCGGGTTCGAAAGGCCGGTGTCCCTTTTATGGCAGACCGTAGGCAGGCTGTTGCCCAGATTGACAATTTAGCTCGGTCGGAAGGTGACGACGCAAACCGGGTGGCGCAGACGCCTGCCGAGTTGCCGCTCGCCAGCTTGCCGGAACGTTTCATCAATCGCGAGCTGTCCTGGCTGCACTTCAACCGCCGGGTCCTGGAAGAAGCCGCCAACGAGCACCATCCCGTTCTCGAACGAGTGCGTTTTCTGTCGATATCGGCCAACAACCTCGACGAGTTCTTCATGGTGCGCGTTGCTGGGCTCAAGGGCCAGGTACGCCAGGGCATCACGACGCGCAGCCCCGATGGGCTCACTCCCATCGAACAGCTTGCGCGTATCGCCGAAGCTGTTGCGCCTCTTACGAAGGACCAGCAGCAGCGCTGGATCGAATTGCGGTTAGACCTTGCCGCCGCCGGCGTGGCGCTCATCGACGGGACGGACCTCACGAAAGCGGAGCGGAGTTGGCTGGAAGAATACTTCCTCACGCGCATTTTTCCGCTGTTGACCCCGCTCGCTATCGACCCGGCGCACCCATTCCCGTTCATCGCGAATCTCGGGTTTTCGATAACGCTGCAACTCGCCCGCGTGCGCGACGGCAAGGCGATGAACGCGTTGATCCGCATGCCGCAGAAAGTCGACCGCTTTATCCGGCTGCCGGGCGGCAAAGAAAAGGGCGTGCGCTTGATCGCGCTCGAAGAGGCGACGCAGCAGTTCATCGGCCGCCTTTTCCCTGGATATACCGTGAAGGGGCAGGGCGCATTCCGCCTTTTGCGCGACTCAGAAGTGGAAATCGAGGAAGAGGCCGAAGACCTGGTGCGGCTGTTCGAGACGGCCTTGAAGCAGCGCCGCCGCGGCTCGGTAATCCGGCTCGACATCGAGGCGAAAATGCCGGCGGAACTGCGGCGCTTCGTACAGCGTGCGCTCGCCGTCGCCGACGACGAGGTGTTCCTGGTTGACGGTGTGCTGGCGCTCGACGACCTTGCGCAACTCACCAAGGTCGACCGGCCCGACCTGGAATTCGTGCCTTACAACCCGCGCTACCCGGAGCGTATCCGCGATCACGGCGGCGACTGCTTTGCAGCCATCCGCCAGAAGGACCTGGTGGTGCACCATCCTTACGAGTCCTTCGACGTGGTGGTGCAATTTCTTCAGCAGGCCGCGCGCGACCCCGACGTGGTCGCCATCAAACAGACACTCTACCGCACCAGTGCCGAATCGCCGATCGTCAAGACGCTGGTCGAAGCCGCCGAAGCCGGCAAGTCCGT
Source organism: Pseudolabrys sp. (assembly GCA_035765795.1). GTDB lineage: Bacteria > Pseudomonadota > Alphaproteobacteria > Rhizobiales > Xanthobacteraceae > Pseudolabrys. The sequence continues at coordinate 12,684 of DASTWX010000155.1, forward strand.
CACCGTCCTGGTCGAGTTGAAAGCCCGCTTCGACGAGGAGGCCAATATCCGGTGGGCGCGCGATCTCGAGCGCGCCGGCGTCCAGGTGGTCTACGGATTTATCGAACTGAAGACCCACGCCAAGCTGTCGCTGGTGGTGCGCCGCGAGGCGGGAGGGCTTGCGACGTACGTTCACGTCGGCACCGGCAACTATCACCCGGTCACCGCGCGCACCTATGCCGATCTCTCGTTTTTCACCGCCGACGCGGCGATCGGAAGCGATCTCGCACGCGTCTTCAACTATATCACTGGTTATGCCGAGCCTGACACGCTCGAGCGCATGGCGATCTCGCCGGTCTCGCTGCGCAGCCGTATCCTCGGCCACATCGCGCAGGAGATCGCCAACACCAAGGCGGGCAAGCCGGCGGCGATCTGGATGAAGATGAATGCGCTGGTCGATCCCGACATCATCGACGCACTCTATGAAGCGTCGCGGGCTGGTGTCGCCGTCGACCTCGTGGTGCGTGGAATCTGCTGCCTGCGCCCCGAAGTGCCGGGCCTCTCGGCCAATATACGGGTGAAGTCCATCGTCGGCCGTTTTCTCGAGCACGGCCGTATCTACTGCTTCGGCGCCGGCCACGCGCTGCCGCATGCCGACGCGGCGGTTTACATTTCTTCGGCCGACATGATGCCGCGCAACCTCGACCGGCGGGTCGAGGTGCTGTGCCCGATCCTCAACCCGACTGTGCACGAACAGGTGCTGGACCAGATCATGGTCGCCAACCTGATGGACAACCAGCAGAGTTGGGACATCTTGCCGGACGGCAGTTCGGTGCGCATAAAGGCGGAGCCGGGCGAGGAGCCGTTCAACGCCCACAAATATTTCATGACCAATCCGAGCCTGTCGGGCCGTGGCAAATCGCTCAAAGAGTCGTCGCCCCGGCGTCTCATCCGCCGCATCGCGGAAGGCGCGTAGCAGCGCGTCGAAAAAATCTCGGCCATCATTCCGGGCTCCGGCCTTTGGTCGGCCCCGGAATGACAACGGAGAGGTGAAAGGCCGGCTCGACCACGGGCCGCCGATCGCGGTCATCGACATCGGCTCGAACTCGGTGCGCCTCGTTATTTATGAGGGCCTGACTCGCGCGCCGACACCGATCTTCAACGAGAAGGTCCTGGCCGGACTCGGCCGGCAGGTGCAAAGCACCGGACTTCTGGCCCTGGAGGCCATAGATACCGCGCTTGCGGCCCTCCGGCGTTTCCGAACGCTGTGCGACATGCTGCGCGTGAGGCGGCTCTGGGCCGTCGCTACGGCTGCGTGTCGCGACGCAGAAAACGGTGCGGCTTTCATCGCGCAGGCCGAGCGAATCTGCCGCACGCGGATCGAGGTGTTGTCGGGTGCGCGTGAAGCCAATCTGACGGCGCTAGGCGTTGTCTCCGGCATGTACGAGCCCGACGGCATCGTCGGCGATCTCGGCGGCGGCTCGCTGGAATTGATCGACGTGCATGGCGCGCGCGTAAGCTCGGGCGTGACGTTGCCGCTCGGCGGGCTGGCGCTGCAAGACGTTGCCGCACGGTCCATTAAAAACGCCGAACGGTTCGTCGAAGAGAGGCTGGACGGCGTCGGGATATTGAAGCAGGGGCGGGGCCGCACGCTCTACGCGGTCGGCGGCACATGGCGCGCGCTGGCGCGGTTGCACATGTGGCAGACCGGTTACCCCTTTCACGTCATGCACAATTATCGAATGCCGGCGCGTGAGGCCTTGGATTTTGCGCGGCTCGTGCATCGCGTGGACACGGAAACGCTGTCCAAGATCGAGGTCGTCGCTTCCGCCCGCCGGCCGCTGTTGCCCTATGCCGCGCTCGTGATGGAACACCTCGTGCGCGCGATCGAACCAAGTGAGGTTGCGATCTCGGTGCTGGGCGTGCGCGAAGGATTGCTCTATTCGCTGCTCGATCCGGGAGAGCGCAAACGCGATCCGCTGATCTCGGCCGCCGCCGATCTCAACGTGCTTCGCTCGCGCTCACCGCATCACGGCGAAGAACTGATTGCGTGGACCGATCGGTTGATGGATTCGAGCAGTATCGACGAAACCGCCGACGAGCGGCGGCTTCGGCATGCGGCCTGTCTGCTCGCGGACATTGGCTGGCGCGCTCATCCCGACTATCGCGGCGAGCAGTCGATGAACGTCATTTCCAACGGCGCCTTTATCGCCGTCGATCATGCCGGCCGCGCCTACCTCGCACTGGCGGTCTACTTTCGCCATGCCGGGCTCGGCGAGGATGAACTGTCGCCGCGCCTACGCGAGCTCACCTCGACGCGCATGCTCGATCACGCCCGCATCCTGGGCGCGGCCATGCGCGTGGCTTTCATTCTCACGGCAGGGCAGGAAGGCGTCTTGCCGAACGCGCCGCTTCAAGCACGGCGCGGCAAATTGGTGCTCGAACTTCGAGCAAGCTGTCGCGGACTTGCGGGCGATCGGCTCTCACGCCGCTTGCGGCAGCTGGCACGGCTGATTGGAAGGGAGGCGGTAGTCGACCCGCCTAGCTAGGTAGGGACGAGGCATGCCTCGCTCCTTATCTTTCCACCGTCACCACCTTTCCGTTTTCAACTGCCAGCGCCAGCTTGCCGTGCTTGAGCGCGAGCGCCTTTTCGCCGAACAGTTCGCGCCGCCAGCCTTTAAGCGCCGCAACGTCCGCCTCGTCATCGGCGGCAAGGCGGTCGAGGTCCTCCACGGTGGCGATTACTTTCGCGGCAACGCCGTGCCGCTCGGAAATCATGCGCAGCAGCACCTTGAGCAACTCGACCGTGGCAGTGGCTGCCGGCGGCGCGCGGAATCGCTCAAGGCGCGGCAGATTTTTCGGATCGCGCGCCAGCCCGCGCTTGACCGCTTCGACAATTTCCGCGCCCCAGCGGGAGCGCTCGAAGCCTTTGGGCAGTGAGCGCAGATGGGCAAGCCTTTCGATCGAGGTCGGCGCCTGCGTTGCAATGTCGCCGACCGTGTCGTCCTTGAGCACGCGCCCACGCGGCACGTCGCGCGTTTGCGCCTCGCGTTCGCGCCATGCGGCGACTTCCATCAGCACGGCCAAGTCCTTGGGTTTGCGCACGCGCGTGCGTAGCCGTTCCCAGGCGCGCTCCGGGTCCATGCGGTAGGTATCGGGCGAGGTGAGCACGCTCATCTCCGCTTCGACCCAGTCGGAACGGCCGCGCTTGTGCAGGTCCTCACCGAGCCTCAGATAAACGTCGCGCAAATGCGTGACGTCAGACAGCGCATAGGCGATCTGCGCGTCTGACAGCGGCCGCCGTGTCCAGTCCGTGAAGCGATGCGATTTGTCGAGCGCATCGCCGGTGATGCGTTGCACGAGTTGATCATAGGAGATGGAATCGCCATAGCCGAGCACCATGGCGGCGACCTGCGTATCGAAGATCGGGTGAGGGATCTTTCCGGAGAGATTCCACACGATCTCGATATCCTGGCGCGCCGCATGGAAGACCTTGACCACTCTTTCGTCGGTCAGGAGCGCGAATAGCGGTGCGAGGTCGATACCTTCCGCGAGCGCGTCGATGACCACCGCCTCGTCGGCGGTTGCCATCTGCGCCACGCAGAGCAGCGGATAATAAGTGGTTTCGCGGAGGAACTCGGTATCCACGGTGACGAAAGGATGGTCCGCCATGCGGGCGCAGATACGGCCGAGCTCTTCGGTGGTGGTGATCAAGTCCATTACAGTAGCGACTAACCCGATCCGGCAAGGCTAAGGCAAATGTTTTAACGGCCACGCGCTTTCGGCATGTGGATGAATTCCCAAGGACTGGGAAACGGCCCGACCGGAACCTCGATCAGCGCCGGCTCGCGGGCGGCGAACGCCTCGCGTAGACGCGTCCGCAGCTCATCGGGGCCGCGCGCACGCAACCCGCGGGCGCCGAAGCTCTCGGCGTATTTGACGAAATCCGGATTGGCGAGGTCGCTCGCGATCAGCCGGTTGCCGAACTGCTCTTCCTGGATGCGGCGGACATTGCCGAAGGCGCCGTCGGCGAACACGATTGCCACCAAAGGAATGCGGTGGCGCATGGCGGTGGCGAGCTCGTTCCCGGTATAGAGAAAGCCGCCGTCGCCGTTGATCGAGAGCACAGGCACTTCGGGACGTGCGTGCTGCGCGCCCAAAGACGTGGCGTAGCCCCAGCCGAGATTGTCCTGGAAACCGGGCGAGAGAAAGGTGCGCGGCTTGTAGACGGGCAGAGCGAGGCGGGCGGCGAAGCCGATCTGCGTCACCTCGTCCACGTAGATGCCGTCCTCGGGCAATTCTGCGCGGATGGCATCGAGGTAGGCGAGCTGCGGACCGATCTTCTCCTGCAGCCGCCGGCGCCACTTGGCCTGACGTTCTTGCATTTCCTTTTGGCGGGAGGTCCGAGCCGCGCTCGTGCGTTCGAGTGCCCCGATCAGCTGCTGGAGGATCGGCGCGGCGTCGCCGATCAGTGCAACGCGCGGCTTACGCAGACGCGCAGGCTCTTCTTTGTCGGCATCGATGCGTACGATTGCGAGGTCGCGGTCGATGCCCCACCGTGCCATCGGCTCGAGCAGGCGCGTGCCGATGGCCAGCACCGCGTCGGCTTCCGTCCATAATTCATGCCCGAGAGGCAGGGTCACGCTGAACGGATCGCGGCTGTCGAGCACGCCGCGTCCGCGCCGATAGCCCAGCACAGGCGCTTGCAGGAGAGCGGAAAGCTGTGTCACTTCCGGCGACGCGTCGAGCGCGCCGCCGCCGACCACGATGAGGATGCGCTTGGCTTTGCTCAAGAGCTTGGCCGCCGCGCGCACGGCGTCTTCGTCGATCTTCTGTATGCGCGGCGGCTTGGGCGGTGCAATTGGCGGGACGGGGCCGCGCTGACCCCAGACATCGATGGCGCATTCGAGCACAGCCGGTCCGGGGCGGCCCGTCGCCATCGCGCGGATCGCCTTGGCCGTCTTCGCTGGGGCTTCGGCCGGCGCATCGATACGGGCGGAATGATCGACCAGCCGGGCGATGATGCCGGCCTGGTCGCGAATCTCGTGCAGGTGCCCGAATCCACGCCCGATCGCCGCCGCCGGGATTTGGCCGATAAGCCCGAGCACCGGCGCGTTCATGCCATGGGCGGTGAGCAGCGCCGCCGCGGAATTGAGCAGGCCGGGGCCGGGCACTACGCTGTACGCCTGTGGCTTGCCGGTCGCGAGCGCGGCGCCCAAGGCCATATAGGCCGCGCCCTGTTCGTGCCGGGTGTGCACAACACGCAAGCGATCGCCAGCGCGGTGAAAAGCGTCGAACAGATGGTCGTTGTGCACGCCCGGAACGGCATAGACGGTGTCCATGCCGTGCGCGAGCAAGGATTCGACGGTGGCCTCCGCCGTCGACATTTCATTGTCGGCCGATCTCGTCGGCCGTTTGATGTGGGAAGACATGGGAATCCGCATACGCGGCGTGGCTTGGATGCGCAAGGGCTTCGGGCCTAAGGTGTCCAAATGAACTCCACTCGTATCCCACTCGGCTCGAAAACGATGCAGTGCTTTGCCGGGCCGCCGCGCAGCAGCTCCGGTGGAAAATCCACGGTCACTCCGGGGTGGCTCGATGCACGTTCGAATATAGCAATCAGGTCTTGCTCGCTGGCGAGCCTGATGGCGACGTGATGAAGCCCGACCTGACGCTTTCTATCGAATGGTGAGGCTTCCGGCTCGGTTTGCCACAAGGTGAAGAATGCCTTCCCGTTGGAAACGAACTTGGCGGGATACTCCGGCACTTCCCTCACGAGGGACCAACCTAGGCAATGACAAAAGAAGCCAGCGCTTGCTTCGAGGTTCGAGACGGCAAGTCCAAGATGATGAATCCCCAGCGTTTCCATTCCAGTCCTCCCTCGGGTGATGCTTGACCTCTTCGCCTGCAATGCCCCAGCCGGCGGTTTCTGCGGGGCAGATAAAGACTACCATCCGTCACGGCCCGGCTGTCTTGACAAAGAGGGTCCCGCATGCGCTTTTCCGCGCGCTTCCCACAAATTCCGCAAAAAGGGCGCCGGATCCCGCTCATGCATCGCTATCGCTCCCACACCTGCGGCGCGCTGCGCCAAGGCGACATCGGACAGACGGTGCGACTTTCCGGTTGGTGCCACCGCATCCGTGATCACGGCGGCGTCCTCTTCATCGACTTGCGCGACCATTACGGCCTGACGCAAATCGTGGCCGACCCCGATAGCCCGGCCTTCTCGCTGGCCGAGAAGCTGCGCTCCGAATGGGTGGTGCGCGTCGACGGCAAGGTGCGCCAGCGGCCCGAGGGCACGGAGAATCCCGAACTTCCGACGGGTCAGGTCGAGGTCTACGTCAACGAGATCGAGATACTGGGGCCGGCGGCCGAACTGCCGATGCCGGTCTTCGGCGAGCAAGAATACCCGGAGGAGATCAGACTCAAGTACCGCTTCCTCGATCTGCGCCGCGAACATTTGCACGATAACATTATGCTGCGCGGGCGCGTGATCGATTCGATCCGCCGGCGCATGAAGGAGGGCGGCTTCTTCGAGTTCCAGACGCCGATCCTCACCGCGTCGTCACCCGAAGGTGCGCGCGATTACCTCGTGCCTTCGCGGTTGCATCCGGGCAAGTTCTATGCGCTGCCGCAGGCGCCGCAGCAATTCAAGCAGCTTATCATGATCGCGGGCTTCGACCGCTATTTCCAGATCGCGCCGTGCTTCCGCGACGAGGATGCCCGCGCCGACCGCTCGCCCGGGGAGTTCTATCAGCTCGACTTGGAGATGAGCTTCGTCACCCAACAGGACGTGTTCGACGCTGTCGAGCCGGTGATCCGCGGTGTCTTCGAGGAATTCGCGAACGGCAAGCCGGTGACGCCGACGTTTTCGCTCATTCCGTATGCCGAGGCGCTGTCGAAGTACGGCACCGACAAGCCGGACCTGCGCAACCCGATCGTCATGGCCGACGTGAGCGAAGCTTTCCGCGGCTCCGGCTTCAAGATCTTTGCCAATATTCTCGCCAACGATCCGCAGGGCGCGGTCTGGGCGATTCCTGCGCCGAAGGGCGGCAATCGTGCTTTCTGCGACCGCATGAACGCATGGGCGCAAGGCGAGGGCCAGCCCGGCCTGGGCTACATCTTCTGGCGCGAAGGCGAGGAGGGTGGCGCCGGCCCGCTCGCCAAGAATATCGGACCAGAGCGCACGAAACGGATTGCCGATCAGCTCGGCCTCGGTGTCGGTGATGCCGTGTTCTTTGTCGCCGGCAAGCCGAGACAATTTGTCAAATTTGCCGGGCCGGCGCGCACCAAGGTTGGCGAAGAACTTGGGCTCATCGCGAAGGATCGCTTCGACTTCTGCTGGATCGTCGACTTTCCGATGTATGAATGGAACGAGGAGGAGAAGAGGATCGACTTCTCCCACAACCCGTTCTCGATGCCGAATCTGCCGGTCGAGGAGTTTCTTGCGCTCGATCCGAACGATCACGAGAAGCTACTGTCGATCAAGGCGATCCAATACGACATCGTCTGTAACGGCGTGGAGCTCTCCTCCGGCGCCATTCGCAATCATCGCCCCGAAGTGATGCGCAAGGCCTTCGCCATCGCCGGCTACGGCGAGGATGTGCTCGAAGCTAAGTTCGGTGGCATGTTGCGCGCACTGGAATACGGCGCGCCGCCGCACGGCGGCATCGCGCCCGGCATCGACCGTATCGTCATGCTGCTGGCGGGCGAAGAAAACCTGCGCGAGGTGGTGCTCTTTCCAATGAACCAGCGCGCTGAGGATTTGCTCATGGGCGCGCCCTCGGAAGTGACAGCGAAGCAATTGCGCGAATTGCATATCCGATTGGACTTGCCGAAAAAATAGCGTTGTTTCCGGAAGTATACCCGTCACATTGAGGCGCCGTCGCGAAGCGACGGCCTCGGAGGGCGCCGGGCCGCTCATCCTTCAAGGCTCGTGCGCTAAGGAGCGCGCTCGCGCCTCAGGATGGCGGCGAAAGGCTTTCATCCGCAGCGGGTCCCTACGTCATTGGCCAACTCAGGATGGGCGATTACTGCTCCGGCAATGGGATGAACTCGATCTCGTCGCCCGGCACTTTGCCGGCCGCGGCCGACTCGCTTGCCAGCATCGGATAAAGGGCCTAGGAAACGGCCGACATCAAGAGTTGGGCACTGCCCGACGCCAACCTGCTTCCCGAGCAAGGTGGCGCTCCCGAACGGGAGGATGTGGCCAGACCGGCAACCAAACGGGGTCAGCCACTGTCGGTCGTGCTCGCGAACGAGGACCGACGTTTCCATGCCGATCAAGATTCCCGACAACCTGCCCGCCCGCTCCGTGCTCGAAGCGGAAGGCGTGATGGTAATGCTCGAAAAGGATGCCGTACGGCAGGACATCCGGCCGATGCGCATCGGCCTGCTCAATCTGATGCCGAACAAGATCAAGACTGAGGCGCAGTTCGCGAGGCTCTTGGGCGCATCGCCGCTTCAGATCGAGCTGACGCTCGTGAAGATTACTCATCACGTTCCGCGCAACACGCCGAACGATCACATCGTCTCCTTTTACCGTGCATGGGAGGATATCCGGAACGAGAAGTTCGACGGCTTCATCGTTACGGGCGCGCCGGTCGAGACCATGCCGTTCGAACGGGTGACTTACTGGAACGAACTGCGCCGCATCTTTGATTGGACGCAGACGAACGTCCATAGTTGCGTGAACATCTGTTGGGCGGCGCAGGCTGCGGTATATCACTTCCACGGCATGCGGAAGTATCCGCTCAAACAGAAGATGTTCGGTGTCTTTCGCCACCGCATCCTCGAGCCCGCCTCACCCTATTTACGCGGCTTCTCCGACGACTTCTCGATTCCAGTGTCACGCTGGACGGAGGTGCGGCGCGGCGATATCCGGCCAGGTAGCGGATTGAAGGTGCTCATGGAGTCGGACGAGGCGGGCCTCTGCCTGCTCGACGATCCGGTCCACCGCTCGCTGCACATGTTCAATCACATCGAGTACGACTCCCTCTCGCTCGCCGACGAATATTTCCGCGACCGCGCGGCGAGCTTGCCGATATCGACGCCGAAAAACTATTTTCCCGATGACGATTGCCGCAGACGGCCGCTCAATCGCTGGCGCAGCCACGCGCACCTGTTGTTCGGCAATTGGATCAATCAGGTCTACCAGACCACGCCGTTCGATGTGGGCGAGATCGGCATTGTGGAAACGGGCGGCAGCGCAGCGGAGCCGCGGTTGGCGGCGGAGTGACCGCCAAGCGGCTGCGCGAGTCGCGCGTTCGGCTGGATCTGCCGAGGAAATAGTGTCGTTTCCGGAAGCACACCCGTCACCCTGAGGCGCCGTCGCGAAGCGACGGCCTCGAAGGGCGACGGCCGGGGCCGCTCAACCTTCGAGGCTCGCGCTAAGGAGCGCGCTCGCGCCTCAGATGACGGCGAAAGGCTTTCATCCGCAGCGGTCCGCTACGTCGTTAGCCAACTCAGGATGACGATTACTGCTCCGGCAGCGGGATGAATTCGATCTCGTCGCCCGGCACTTTACCGAAATGGCCGGCCTTCCATTCCGCCTTCGCCTGCTCGATACGTTCTTTGCGCGACGAGACGAAATTCCACCAGATGTGCCGCGGTCCGTCCATCGGCGCGCCGCCGAGGATGACGAGATGGGCGTCTGTCGTCGCGGTGACCGCGGCGGTATCGCCAGGACGGAAGACAAGCAGCCGGCCTGGCTCGAATTTGTCGGCGGCAATTTCGATTGTGCCGTCGATCAAGTAGACCGCCCGCTCCTCGTGGGCGGTCTCGATCGGCAGCGTTGCGCCGGATTTCAGGTGTACGTCCGCGAAGACCGTTTCGTGCAGCGTCGGCACCGGCGATGAGGCCCCGTAAACGGAGCCGACCACCACGCGGACGCTTTTGCCTTGCTCTTCCACCATCGGAAACTCCGCCGTCTCGTGATGGGCGAAGGCGGCGTCCATCTCTTCCTTGGCCTGGGGCAGCGCCACCCACATCTGGAGCCCGTGGATCGGGCTGCCGCTTTCGCGCAATTCGCTTCCCGTGCGCTCGGAATGGACGATCCCGCTTCCGGCCGTCATCCAATTCACCTCGCCGGGCCGGATCGGCACCGCGGTGCCCAAGCTGTCGCGGTGGACGATCTCGCCATCGAAAAGATAAGTGACGGTGGCAAGCCCGATATGGGGATGCGGGCGCACATCAATGCCGTGGCCGGCGCGGAATTCCGCCGGGCCGAAATGGTCGAAGAAGATGAACGGCCCGACCATACGCGAGCGCGCCGAGGGCAGCGCCCGGCGCACGGCGAAGTCACCGAGATCGACGGTGCGCGGGACGATCACTTGGGCGAGAGCGTCGCACTGATAGGCATTGCCGGCTGCGGGGTCTTTGCCAGGCGCAAAACTCATGAACGCCTCCTGCTTGTTCGCGCGGCAAAACATCGCGCACCAGCTTCCGAGCAGCGAGTGTAGCGTCTCGCCGGGGCGCATGCACGTGCCTTACGAACAAGGCGCGTTTTGCCGCCTCTTATTGAGACGATTTGGCAAATTCTTCTTGATCCATCTCGCTCTTGCCCTTATGTGGACCGTGCCCCGCGTGACGACACTGGCGTGACGCGGGTTTTTCGCTCCGCGAGCCGGCTCGCCGGTCTCTCGGGTTCGATCTCTGGTTGGGGAGAGCGGCATGTCTCAGAACGCCCTCTTGCGATCGGGGAAGGGCTTGGAGACTCCAGGTACCACCCGAAAAATAGAAAAAACGGCGGCCGCAACGCTCGCGGCCGGGGCCGAGCTGCGTGACGACCATTTCGTAGTGAGAAATGGCGTGCGCTGTGCGGGCGCTCATCTGATTATCGATGTTTATCAGGCGAGTCGTCTGGACGATCTCGACCACATCGATGCGACGCTGCGCGCCTGCGTGGACGCGGCGGGCGCGACGCTCTTGCACATCCACCTGCACCATTTCGAGCCGAACGGCGGCGTCTCCGGTGTCGCGGTGCTGGCGGAGAGCCATATCTCGATCCATTCTTGGCCCGAGCATGGCTACGCGGCGCTCGACGTCTTCATGTGCGGCGATGCCAATCCGGATGCCTGCGTGCCGGTACTGCGCGAGGCGTTCCGGCCGAAGAGAATTGCGGTCAGCGAGCATCTTCGCGGTCAGGCCGCGACTTAAAAATTCACGTAACCCCTCGGTCCGTCACCGGCGTTGTGCCGGCGACGGATGGCAATGCAGTGCATTCCTGAGCGAGATGGCCGGGATAAGCCCGACCATGACAAGAGGCGGCAACACAGAGGCTGGCCCGTGGCCGAGAATCGCTGGATCGCGGAAACCCTATTCGACGAGTTCGGCTTCCGCGTAAGCTACGAGGCCGATCGAGTGCTCCACGAGAGTCGGACCGAGCACCAGCACCTGGTGCTGTTCGAGAACAAGTTCTTCGGCAAGGTGCTGATGCTCGACGGTGCGACCCAAATCACTAGTCGAGACGAATACGTTTACCAGGAAATGATGAGCCACGTGCCGCTGTTCGCGCACGGCCATGCGAGGGACGTGCTGATCATCGGCGGCGGCGATTGCGGCATCGCCGAAGAGGCGCTAAAGCACAGCTCGATCCAACGTTTGACGCTGGTGGAAATCGACGCCTCTGTCGTCGAATTTGCCAAGCAGCATTTTCCGGAATTCACCGGGCCGGTCTTTGCCGACGCGCGCTTTGAGTGCGTCATCGACGACGGCATGAGATACGTGGCGCAGACAGAGCGCCGTTTCGACGCCATCATCGTCGACTCCACCGATCCACAAGGCCCGGCCGCGGTTTTGTTTACCCGCGAGTTCTATGCGGCGTGCAAGCGGTGTCTCAATCCCGGCGGCGTATTGGTAAGCCAAAACGGCGTGCCGTTTCTCCAGGCGCGCGAACTCGTCACCAGTATCACGCACTTTCGCGCGTTATTCGCGGACGGGGCTTGCTACACCGCGGCGGTTCCGACCTATGTCGGCGGCCTGATGGCAATGGGCTTTGCCAGTGATGATGAATCGCTTCGGCGGGCATCGGTCGAGACTATTACTGGCCGCTATCGCGCCGCCGGCGAATTTCCGACCCAATACTGGACGCCGGAGCTGCACGTCGGCAGCTTCGCCTTGCCGCGCTTTATTGCTGATCTTGTCGCTGCCGCTAAGTTGCACCGCAACTCCCCGTCACCCTGAGGCGCTCGGCCGAAGGCCGAGCCTCGAAGGGCGACGGCCGAGACCTGTCATCCTTCGAGGCTCGCGCGCCAAGAAGCGCGCTCGCACCTCAGGATGACGATCAAACTTGGCCCGGCTATGATGACGCATGGGCACGCTCGCCACGGCGCTTTTGCAAGGCTTGAAGGATCACGGCGCGCGGGAGATCTTCGGCATCCCGGGCGACTTCGTACTGCCGCTCTATAAAGTCATCGAAGAATCCAAGATTCTTCCGAACTACACACTCAGCCACGAACCCGGCGTCGGCTTCGCGGCGGACGCCGCCGCCCGCTATCACCAGGGTCTTGGTGTGGCCGTGGTCACCTATGGGGCCGGCGCCTTCAACCTGGTCAACGCGGTGGCCGGCGCTTATGCCGAGCGCTCACCGGTGGTGGTCATCGCCGGCGCACCCGGCGCGCAGGAGCGCGCCACCGGCTTCCTGCTGCATCACCAGGCGCGCACCGTCGATACGCAGCTTGCCGTCTTCCGCGAGATCACCTGCGATCAGGCTGTACTCACCGATCCGGCCACCGCGCCCGAGGCGATCGCGCGGGTGCTGCGCAACGCGCGCGAACAGTCGCTGCCGGTCTATATCGAATTTCCGCGCGACCTCGTCGGAGCCGAAACCGCCGCTGTCCCGGTCCTGCCACGGCGCCCGGCCGACCGTGAAGCACTCGGCGAATGCGCCGATGAGATTCTCGAACGCCTCACGCAGGCGCGCAAGCCGGTGATGGTGGTGGATGTCGAGATCCGCCGCTACGGCATCGAACGCGAGACAGCAAAGCTCGCCCGCACGCTCGGCCTGCCGGTGGTCACCACGTTCATGGGCCGCGGGCTTCTGGAAGATGCCGGCGATGTGTTGGCCGGGACGTATATGGGCGCGGCCGGCGATCCCGCAATTACGAAGCTGGTCGAGGGTGCCGACGCGGTACTGCTCCTCGGTGTCATCCTTTCCGACACCAACTTCGCATTATCGCAACGTCAATTCGACGCCCGCCGTACCATCATGGCGTTCGGCCGCCAGGTGAGCATCGGACATCATATCTATCGCGATCTGCCCATCGAGGATCTGGTCGCCGCGCTCGCCCGGCGCGCGTCGAAGCTGAAGAAAACTCCGCCTAAGCGGCGGCCATTACGGTATCCGCGCGGGCTCGACCATGATGACGCGCCGATCGTTCCGTCCGACGTGGCGACGGCCGTCAACGATCTGTTCGACCGCCACGGCAAGATGCCGATGGCCGCTGACATCGGCGATTGTCTCTTCATCGCGATGGAGATCGACAACACCGCACTGGCGGCGCCGGGCTATTATGCCGGCATGGGCTTCGGCGTGCCCGGCGGCATCGGGGTTGCTGCCGCCACCGGCCGGCGACCGCTTATCCTGGTCGGCGACGGCGCCTTCCAGATGACCGGCTGGGAGTTGGGCAATTGCCGCCGCTACGGCCTCGACCCGATCGTCGTGCTGCTCAACAACCAGAGTTGGGAAATGCTGCGCGTATTCCAGCCGGAGTCCCGCTTTAATGACCTCGACGATTGGCATTTCGCCGATATCGCGTCCTCGCTCGGCGGCGCCGGCGAACGGGTGAGCACGCGCTCGCAGCTCGCCGAAGCGCTCGAACGCGCGGTGCAACGGCGCGGGCGATTTTCCCTGATCGAGGTGATGCTGGCGCGCGGCAAGACCTCCGAGACGCTGGCGCGTTTCGTGGCGGGCTTCAAGGCGGCCCGCGAGCGGAAGCCCGCCAAGTCGGGCGGCTGAGGCCGGTGGTGCTTGACATGGTTATAGCGCGCTAACCCATCGCTAACCATAACGGTATGGATGGGCGCCATTTCCGGCAGTGCTGGTCCGATCGTCTCTCCGAGCTTTACGTGGCCTTTACGGCGCTATGGCTCATTGCGAGCCGTACCGGGAGTATTCGGCCCCACCAGCATGAAGATTATTGCGCGCGCACTCACGCGCCGGAATATTGTTGCAATTGCCATTGGTGTGCTGCTCGCCGGCGCTCCCCTGGTGGCTTTTGATTTGTGGCTCAGCCGCTTGATCAGCCAACAGGGACAGGAGGAGGTGGATGTCTCCGCTGGTCGCGCCATCGCGCTCGCAAACATGCGGGTGGGCCAGGTCCTCAAGGTTTTGGACAAGTTGGCTGCGCGCGGTGTGGGGTCCTGCGCGGCGGCCGATTTGGAGGCGATGCGCAAAGCTGCCTTCCAAACCATGCCGATCAAGGAAATCGCGCTGCTTGATGGCGGTGGGCGGGCTCTGTGCACGCAACCCGGCCTACCGGGCGGCGGCCGTACCCTCATCGCATCGGAGCCGCTGGCGCAGAATTCGGCATATCGGCTCGACGTGGTCGAACTCAGCGATCATCAGCGCATGATTCGGCTGCGCCGAAATCTCGGCAATAGACCGTTGCAACTCGCCGCATCAATACCGGCGACGCTGCTCTTGCCCCAGATACTGATCAGTGGAAACCCGTTCAGCGCGTTTGGACGCATTGTAACCGCCGGCGGCACGCTCATCGATCAGATCGGCGCCCGGCCGCCTGCCGCGTCGATATTTTCGGCCACAATGCGCTCGGACCATTTCGGTTTCGAGGCCGAGATCGCCTTGCCGCGAGGCAGGTTCATCGCCGGCCAGGCCCATGCCGAGCGGCTGGGGCTGTTGGCAACCGGCGGCGTCGCATTGATTATTGCCGCCTTCGTCTCCATGAGACCGCGGCGCGGTTTTCAGAATCCGATCGCGGAAATGGAGCGTGCGCTCGCTGCCGGTGAATTCGTCCCCTATTACCAGCCCATCGTGGACATCCGGTCGGGGCAGCTACGCGGAGCCGAGGTACTCGTCCGCTGGCGCAAGCCGGACGGCAGCGTGGTGCTGCCCGGCGCTTTCATTCCACTCGCGGAGTCGAGCGGCTTGATCCGTGAGATGACTAGCGACCTCATGCGCCGCGTCTGCGCCGAGGCTGGGCACGCTATCGGCCGGCGGCCGGCGCTGAAAATTTCGTTCAACCTCGCGGGCCAGTTGTTCGGTAATCAGTCCATCGTGAAGGATGTGCGCGATATCTTCGCCGCCTCTCCGATCAAGTTCTCGCAAGTGGTGCTGGAGGTGACGGAGCGCGATCCGATCGAAAATTTCACCGAAACGCGGCAAACAATTGCCGCCCTGCAGGGGCTCGGCGTGCGCATTGCGATCGATGACGTCGGCACCGGGCACAGCGGCTTATCCTACATGCTCAAGCTCGGTGTCGACATCATCAAGATCGACAAAATGTTTGTCGACGCGATAGGGACCGACCGCAACTCCACCACGATCGTCGAGACGCTGGTCGATCTCGCACACAACATGCGCATGGATGTCGTGGCCGAAGGCGTGGAGAATTTCGAGCAGGTGATGCATTTGCGCGAGCGCGGTGTCCGGCAGGCGCAGGGCTATGTCTTCGCGCCTCCCTTGCCGGGCCGCGCATTTCTGCAACTCGTGGAGGCGATCGACCCGATCGCTAACCCGAAAGACAAAGAGCAGGGCCTGCCAGTCGCTCTGTCGGCACTCGAGCCTGCCAACGCGGCCTGATACGAAGATTGATCACGCGTCCGCGCGGCCATGCCAAAGGAAAAAGGGCGGCCTTGCGGCCGCCCAGTTAAAACGCCACGCGGGAGGAACCTCGCAAAAGGGTCGGCTCAAGCAGCGAATACCACCGGCCCACGTGACAGAAGAACACCGATATCTCGTCACGCCCGCGCTGATTCGTCAAGCGCTGAAATCTCCACCGCTTCAGCGCGGGGTGGGCAGGTTAGGCGCTATGGAGCCG
>DASTWX010000156.1:0-47255 GCA_035765795.1 Pseudolabrys sp.
CTGGATTCCTTATTCACGCGCTTTGCGCCTGCCCCGGAATGACAAGGAAGAACTTAGGTCCTAACCTGCGGCCGCCGCGGAAGGCTCCGTTGGCCTGCCAGATAAAGGGACGGATCGCCCATGGTACGAGCAGCCATACTCGACGATTATCAAAACGTGGCGATGAAATTCGCCGACTGGTCCTCCATCACCAAGGATGTCGACGTCCAGGTGTTTGACAAGCACCTCGGCGGGCCTGAAGAGGTTACAAAGGCGCTGCAAGGGTTTGCCATCATCAGCATGATGCGCGAGCGCACGCCCTTCCCGCGTCGGGTAATCGATGCGCTGCCTGACCTGAAACTGCTGATCACCACCGGCGCCCGCAACAACTCCATCGATCTGAAAGCCTGCGCCGAACGCGGCGTCACCGTGTGCGGCACCGGCTCGGTCGGCAGCCCGACCACCGGCATTGCCTTCGGTTTGATGCTCGAATTGACACGCCGCATCGGCTACGAGAACGCGCGCATGAAGGCCGGCGCAGCTTTGCAATCGACCGTTGGCAAGGACCTCTCCGGCCTGACGCTCGGCATCGTCGGACTCGGCAAGCTCGGCTGCGCCTCGGCGAGCGTCGGCACGGCGTTCGGCATGAAGCCGATCGCGTGGAGTCCGAATTTGACGCCGGAGCGCGCGGCCGAAGGCGGCGCCGAGTTCGTCAGTAAAGATGAACTGTTCGCGCGCGCAGACATCGTTACAATCCACCTCGTGCTGAGCAACCGCTCGCGCGGGCTGATCGGCGCCGCCGATCTCGGCCGAATGAAAAAGAGTGCCTATCTGATCAACACATCGCGCGGGCCCATCGTTGAAGAGAAGGCGCTGATCGCCGCTCTCAACTCTAATGCGATCGCAGGGGCGGGCCTCGACGTGTTCGACACCGAACCGCTGCCGCTCGATCACCCGTTCCGCACGATGGATAATGTCGCGATCACCCCACACCTCGGCTACGTGAGCGAGCAAAACTACGCCAGATACTATGCGGATATCGTCGAAGATATCCGTGGCTGGCTCGACGGCAGGCCGGTGCGCGTAATCAGCTAAGCGCCGAGTTCTCAACTGGTGTAAATCGAGTCGAATCCACGTCGACTTGTGTGGATTAGGCTTAAAAAGAACCTCTCCTGTGCATGCCATGGGGTGCGGCGTGGCCGCGCCATGTCGGGTCGTTAGCTTCGCCTCCGCCAGCAACGAGGAGGCTCCAATGCAAACGCTCGCGCCTTATAACGAGAACAACATCGTCGTCGGGACGTTTGGCCGGCGTAAAGTGGCGCCGCGGGCCTGCGTCGCCGACGGCAAATCGCACATCCGTAATTTCCTGCGTGAAGCGCTAGAGGAACTGGGCTTCGTCGCCTTCGATTGCGAGCCAGCCGGCCTGATCCGGCCACGGCTCGACGAAATGCAGCCAGATCTCGTTGTGCTTGGGCTCTCGGGCGGCGGCATTGAAGCCAGCAATATGCTGGAGGCGTTGGCGGCTGCGGAATTCGCCGGGAAAGTCCTGGTGTTCGGGCCCCGCGTCTCGCCGATGGTGACTGCCATCCTCGGAATTGGCGAGGAACTCGGCCTCTCCATGTTGCCGTTGCTTCCGACGCCATTCAACGACGCCGATCTGCGTACACGCGTCGCCGCTCTGCTGCCTGCCGAAGCACCGCCAGAGCCGCCGGTCGACGTGGCCGAGGCGTTGCATGCCGGCTGGCTCGAACTATGGTACCAACCCAAGATTGAAATTCGCTCGTTGACTATGCGCGGGGCGGAGGCGCTCATTCGCATGCGGCACCCGACCTGGGGGACGGTGCCACCCGCTTATTTCATTCCGGGCTCCCACGATCCGCATTTCGCGGCGCTGTCGGATTTCGTCATCGACCGCGCCGTACAGGACTGGCTCTATTTTGTTCGCGAATGCGGGCCGGTCGAACTCTCCGTCAACCTGCCGGCCGCGGCGCTGCACGATCCCACGGCGATCGATAATCTGTGCCGCAGCATGCCGAAGCATCCGGCCTTCGAAGGACTCATCGTCGAGATCGACACCGCCCAACTCATCAAAGATTTGCCATTGGCTAAGGCGATGACGCGGCGGCTCCAACTCCACAACATCGGCGTGGCCATCGACGATCTCGGTACCGATTGGCCGCTCTTGATGGAACTCGATGAATTTCCCTTTGTCGAGATCAAGGTCGAGCGTGATTTTGTTTCCGGCTGCGGCAGCGATCGGTTGAAGATGTCTACATGCCGCCGGATCGTCGAGCTCGCCGACGCGGTCGGCGCACGCACCGTCGCCAAAGGGGTAGAGACGCGCGCGGACTTTCTCGGCGCGCGCGAGGCCGGCTTCGATCTCATTCAAGGTTTCTATTTCGCCAAACCGATGGAGCCGCAGAAATTTGTCCGTACGGTGTTGACCCGGCCACTGGAAGCGGCGAGGTGAAGCCCCCCTCGGCTTTCGTCACCGGCCTTGTGCCGTAGGTGATCCGCCACCTTCGTCCGATCGATCAGAGGCCGAACAGTTTGGCTGCGTTGCCGTAAGCGACCGCCGCGCGCGTGGCCTCATCGATCGCCACCGTATCCATGAAGTGGGAGGCCTCCTCGGCGCTCTCGAACGGATAGTCGGCGGCGAACATCACGCGATCGCGGCCGAGCGCGTCGAGCGCACAGCGCAACGGCTCGGCGGCGAATACACCCGACACCGTGACCCAAATGTTCTCTTTGATGTAGTGCGACGGCGGTTTGGCGAGCTTGACGCCATATAATTTGGCGCGGCTGTCGAAGCGCCAGAGCAGATAGGGAAGCGTTTCGCCCATGTGGCCGAGCATGACGCGCCCTTTAGGGAAGCGGTCGAAGAGACCACTAAAGACCAGCCGCAGCGCGTGCGAGCCCGTCTCAAAACCCCATTCCCAGGTGGCGCGCCGCAAGGCCGGAACGCCGTCGAGCACCGGTGCCGGCTGCACCGGATCATTGGGGTGAATGTAAACCACGGCATTCAGCGATTCGGCCCGCTCCCAGAACGGATAGAGCGAAGGATCATCAAGATAGAGCCCGCGGGTGTGGCCGTTGATCATGACGCCGCAGAACTTCAGCTCGAATATGCAGCGTTCGAGTTCGTCGGCGGCCGCTTTGGCATCCTGCACTGCGACGTGGGCAAAACCCGCGTAGCGGTCCGGCCGCCGCTGAATTTGCGCCGCCAGGAAATCATTGGCTTCGCGCGCCATACGTGTGGCGGCCGCCGGATCGCGCTCCGCCTGCACGCCGGGTCCGGACACCGAGAGCGCGGCGCGCGCAATCCCTGCCCTGTCCATCATTTCCAAGCGCGGCCCATCGAAATCAGTGAGACGTTTGAGGAGTTGATCGACCAGAGCGGGAGCCACGTCCGTCATGGTCGGCCGCCAGCTGTCGATCAAGCCCGGCGGCAGGAAGTGCTCTTCGAGGGCGATCTTTTGAACCATCTTGTTGCTCCGCTGTCTCGCTCGGCCTGGATGAACTTTTGCCTTGCCAGGCGTACCGTATTCTGAGCTAAGATGTACCACCATTCAAGCGGCGTGCCGCCGCGCGTAAACGGGTTATGGGGCTGCGAATGGATCGACCGCTGGCCGAAAGGAGCGATAAGAGCCAGGTGCAGGTGATCGCGCGTGCGGCCACTATTCTGCGGGCCTTGGAAGAAGAAAATGCGGGCCTGAGCCTCGGGCAGATTGCCCAACGTGTGAATCTGGCGCGCTCCACCGTGCAGCGCATCGTCGCCGCGCTGGAGAGCGAAAGCTTGGTGATTGCCGCGACCCCAAATGGGCGCGTGCGGCTCGGGCCTGCCATCCTGCGGCTCGCCGCTTCCGTTCGCAGCGACTTCATCGCCACGGCACGTCCCTTCCTCGAGCGCCTGTCGGAAGAACTGCAAGAGACGGTCGACCTCTCGCTGGTCAAGAAGGACCATCTGGTGTTCATCGACCAGGTGATCGCGCCCCAGCGGCTGCGCACCGTCTCGGCCGTCGGCGAAACGTTCCCGCTTTACTGCACCGCCAACGGCAAAGCTTATCTCTCCCAACTCACCGAAACGGTGATCGAGACTCTGATCGGCCGCAAGTATCCGGCGCGCACGCCCAAGACGATTGTTCGGTTCGAGGCGCTGCTTTCCGAGATCGAAGCCGTGCGCGCGCGCGGCGTCGCCTTCGACCGCGAAGAACACACGCTGGGCGTTTCGGCCGCGGGCGTGGCCTTACGCGATCCGCTCGGCAACGCGGTCGCGATCTCGGTGCCGGTGCCGAGCCAGCGCTTCGCCGACAGCGAGGACCTGATTGCCGAAAAGCTGCTCGCGACCAAGCGCGCCATGGAGACGCATATGAAATCCGCCGCCGCTCGATAAGTTTTCGCCGATTGACTTACCTGATGAACTTGAAGGGAGGATGCCGTGACCCAGACGATCCGCGGCGTGACGTTCGAGGAAAACCTCAACAATGCGATGGGGCTCCAATTCTATAACCTGTCCCATCGTTTCGGCTATCAGTCACCGAATTGGCCGTATTTCGAAGACGTCAAGATCGAGCGCATCCATTACATGGCCAAATCGGGCGTGCTGTCGCAGCGCATCACGACCTCAATGCACAACACAACGCACATTGATGCGCCGGCGCATGTGGTGCAGGGCACGCCCTTCATCGACGAGGTGCCGCTGCCGCATTTCTTCGGCTCGGGTATCGTGGTTTCGATTCCCAAAAAGAAATGGGAGCCAATCACCGGCGATGACCTGGAGAAAGCCTGTGGCAAAGTAATTCGCCCGCACGACGTGGTGATCGTGAATACCGGCTGGCACAAATTCTACGAGGACAGCGAAGATTATTTCTGCCGCGCGCCGGGCTTCGTACCCTCGGCCGGGAAATGGTTCGTCGAGAAAAAAGTGAAGGTGGTCGGTCACGACACGCAGGCCAACGACCATCCACTCGCCACCGCCATCGGGCCGCAACGCAACGGGCCGCTGCATCCGCATCTCGCCGAAGAATACAAGGAATGGTCGGGTGGTCGCGACTGGAAGCAGGACTTTCCGGACTGGGAGCCGGTGCACCGCATCCTTTTCACCAACGGCATTCTCGGCATCGAGAACGTCGGCGGCGACATCGACAAAGTGACGGGCAAGCGCTGCACCTTCGCGTTCTTCCCGTGGAATTGGGATCGCGGCGACGGCTGCATCATTCGGCTGGTCGCGATCGTCGATCCGGAAGGCAAGTATCGTATCGAACGCGGGGAGACATTCTGATGAAGGTAAAGCGTTTTTCCGAAGCCACGCCTTACGTTGCGCCCAATCACCGTGACTGCACCGCCCTGCGGCTGTTCGGTGCGGAAGCCGGGGGCACCAGCAGCCTCTTGGTCGGCGTGTCGCACTTCCTGCCCGGCGGCGGCGCCGGGCCGGACGCATCGCCGCCGGAGAAGGTTTATTTCGTCCTCGAAGGCGAACTGACCGTGATCATCAACGGCAAGGAAACCCTGCTTAAGAAACACGACTCTTGTGTGATCGAACCGAATGAGAACCGCGAGATCGTCAACCGCGGCAACGAGGTGTGCACGATCCTGGTGGCGGTGGCGAGCCCAGCTAAATGACTGTCATTCCGGGGCGCGGCCGAACGGCCGCGAGCCGGAATCCATAAGCACAGATTGGGAGTATGGATTCCGGGCCCGCTCGCTGCGCTCGCGTCCCGGAATGGCGAGAGAGGAAATCATGTCCGACGAATTCCTGAAAAACCCGCTATCGCTGTTCGATATCAAAGGTAAGACCGCCATCGTGGTCGGCGCGTCCGGCGCCTTCGGGGCGCTGGCAGCGAAAACACTCGCCGGCGCGGTTGCCAATGTCGTGCTGGCGGCAAGCAATGAAGCGACTCTGAAGAAAGTTGCCGCCGATTGCGAAAAGCTCGGCGGCAAGACGGCAGTGATCGCTCTCCGGCCCTCCTCGGAAGAGAATTGCGACAGAATCGTGCAGGTGGCGGTGGATACATTCGGCCGCGTCGACATCCTCGTGGTCGCTTCGGGTCTGAACAAAGTCGCCAAGATCGTCGATCAAAAGCTCAAAGACTATCTCGACGTGATGGACGCCAACGTCACACAGTCATGGCTGATGGCGCGCGCTGCCGGGCGGCAAATGCTCAAGCAGGGCGACGGCGGCAAGGTGATCCTTTCCTCTTCGGCGCGCGGGCTGCTCGGCCACCCGGCCGGCTATACCGCCTATTGCGCCTCTAAGTCGGCGGTGGACGGCATCACCAAAGCGCTCGGCTGCGAATGGGGCGCGAGCGGAATCACCGTGAACGCGCTAGGGCCGACCGTCTTCCGCTCGCCTTTGACGGCCTGGATGTATGAGGACACCGAGCAGTCGCAGGCTGTGCGCAAGGGATTTCTCGCGCGCGTGCCAAAAGGCCGCCTCGGCGAACCGGAGGACTTGGCCGGGCCCTTGCTCTTCCTCGCATCGAAAGCATCCGATTTCTACACCGGTCACGTACTCTACGCCGACGGCGGTTATACGGCGGGATGAGGCGATGCTGTTGCAAATTCCGGTCATTCCGGGGCGCGAGCAGACGCGAGCGAACCCGGAATCCAGAAAGCAGCGCGGTGCGTGTATCTGGATTCCGGGTTCGCGCACTTCGTGCGCGCCCCGGAATGACGGAGCGTGGACATGGTAAACAAGCCAAAAATCGCCGTCGTCGGCGCCGGGCTGATGGGTCATGGCATCGCCCAGGTGTTTGCGCTCGCCCGCCATGACGTGACCATCACCGATGCCGTGCGGACAATTCTCGACAGCGCGAAAGCCCGCATCCTGAAGAACCTCAACGACCTCGGCGAAGATGAGCGCGCCGTCGACCGGGTTACCCCGATTGCCGATCTGGGCGCGGCCGTGCGTGACGCCGATTACGTCGTCGAGGCCGTGCTGGAAGACTTGCCGCTCAAACAAAAACTGTTCGAAGAAATCGAAGGCTACGTGCGGCCGGACACGATCCTCGCCAGCAATACCTCGGTGATCCCCATCACCGATATCATGTACGGCCTGAAGCGGCGCGAGCGTGCGCTAGGAACACACTGGTGGAATCCGCCTTATCTGGTGCCGCTCGTCGAGGTAATCGAAACGCAGTGGACGGCGCCGGAAGCGGTGGCGTTCACGATGAAGCTGCACGCGGATGCAGGCAAAACACCCGCCCACGTGAAGAAGGACGTACCCGGTTTCATTGGCAATCGCCTGCAACATGCATTATGGCGCGAGGCAATCTCGCTCGTAGAGAATGGCATCTGTGACGCCGAGACCGTCGACAATGTCGTGAAGGCCGCGTTCGGACGCCGGCTGGCGGTACTCGGGCCGCTCGAAAATGCCGATATGGTCGGCACCGATTTGACTTTCGCCATCCATAAGACGGTGCTGCCGGCGATCGACAGCCGCCCGGCGCCATCGCCTTATCTGGAAAGGCTCGTGCGAGACGGCAAGCTCGGCTTCAAGTCGGGCGAAGGCTTTCGCACTTGGACGCTGGAACAACAGGCGGCGTTGCGCACGAAGGTGCTGAACCATTTGAAAAGCGCACGAGAAAAGGACTCGCAGAAGTAAACGACCTCAACCGGCAGATGGGAGGACATGATGAACGAGAAGACCTCAATTTCGCGCCGCGCCATGGTCAAGGCCGGCATGGGAGCGATCGCCGCGCCTGCGATCTTGCGCGTCGCTCCGGCGCTAGGCGCGTCCGATACCATCAGGGTCGGCCATGTCAGCCCGAAAACCGGACCGCTCGCCGGGTTCGGCGAGGCCGATGCCTTCATCCTCGATCAGGTGCGCGGCATTCTGAAGAAAGGCATCGCGGCCGGCGGCAAGACCTACAACGTCGAGATCGTCTCGAAGGACAGCCAATCGAGCGCAAGCCGCGCGTCGGAAGTCGCATCCGATCTCATCCTCGGCGACAAGGTCCACCTCATCATCGCTTCCGCCGCCCCCGATACGACGAACCCCGTTGCCGACCAAGCGGAAGTCAACGAGGTGCCTTGCATCACCACGAATTGCCCTTGGCAGCCTTATTTCTTCGGCCGCCAGGGCGACCCCAAGAAGGGCTTCACGTGGACATACCACTTCTTTTGGGGCCTTGAGGATGTGATCGCCTCTTATTTGCCGATGTGGGCGGAAGTCCCGACCAACAAAGTCGTCGGCGGTCTCTTCCCCAACGACGCCGACGGCAATGCCTGGGGCGACCCGCAGCACGGTCTGCCGCCTGCGCTGATCAAGGCCGGCTACAAGCTGCACGATCCCGGCCGTTATCAGGTGATGAACAACGACTTCACGTCGCAGATTTCGGCGTTCAAAGCGGCCGGCGCTGAAATGGTCGTGGGCAACATGATCCCACCCGATTTCGCGACCTTCTGGTCGCAGGCGGCGCAGCAAGGCTTCCATCCGAAGATCGTCACCATCGGCAAGGCGCTGCTGTTCCCCTCGGCGGTGCAGTCGCTCGGGGCGCGCGGCGACGGACTATCAAGCGAAATATGGTGGACGCCCAATTTCCCGTTCAAATCGGGCCTCACCGGACAAAGCGCGAGACAACTCACGGACGCTTATGTCAAGGCAACCAGCCGGCCGTGGACGCAGCCGATCGGCTATCAGCACGCGTTGTTCGAGGTGGCGGTCGATGTGCTCAAGCGCGCTAAAAACCCGCTCGACTCGAAGGCGGTGCTAGCTTCAATCGTGGCGACCAATTATCACTCGATTGTCGGCCCCGTGCGCTGGACCGGCCAGCCGGTGAAGAACGTGACCAAGACGCCGTTGGTTGCGGGCCAATGGCAGCGCCGGAAGGACGGCAGCTTCGATTTGGTCATCACCGAAAACAAATCGGCGCCCATGATCCCGGTCGGCGGCAAGTTGAAGCCGTTGGCCTAGCCGCAGCGTTTACCTCCCCGCTTGCGGGGGAGGTCGACTGCCGAGCGTTAGCGAGGCGGTCGGGAGGGGGCTTTTCAAGGCGCACTTTATTCCCCCTCCCCAACCCTCTTCCGCAAGCGGGGGAGGGGGCGCGCCGCATTCTATAGAAAGGCCATGAGATCGATCCTCGCCCTTGAACAAATCCATAAACGCTTCGGCGCCGTGGTCGTCGCTGATGGCATCGACCTTGCGCTGACCGAGGGGGAAGCACTCGGCATCATCGGCCCGAACGGCGCCGGCAAGACGACCCTGTTCGGCATAGCGGCCGGTACCGTGAAGCCTGATTCGGGGCGGGTCATCTATGCCGGCGAAGACATCACCCGACTGCCGCCGGAGCGGCGCTGCCGCAAGGGTCTCGCGCGCTCGTTCCAGATTCCGCAGCCGTTCAACGGCATGACCGTGTTCGAGAACGTCGTGGTGGCGGCGGCTTTCGGCGGCGGCGAGCGCGAGACGGCGGTTTACGACCGCTGCGCAGAATTGCTCGACCGCTGCGGCCTCGCGGACAAAGCCAACCGCCGCGCCGGCGGCCTGCCTTTGCTCGATCGCAAGCGGCTCGAGCTTGCCCGCGCCTTGGCGACGCGCCCGCGCGTGCTGCTGCTCGACGAAGTCGCCGGCGGGCTTACCGAGCATGAATGCGGCGCGCTGGTGGCGCTGATCAAGGACGTGCGCGCTAGCGGCGTCTCAATTGTATGGATCGAGCACGTCGTGCACGCGCTGCTCGCCACTGTCGATCGCCTCACTGTCCTGCACGGCGGCCGTTTTATCGCGCAAGGCGATCCGCAGACGGTGATCAAGAGCGCCGAGGTCAGTGAAATCTACATGGGGATCGAGGCCGATGCTTGAGCCTCTCCTCCACGTCGATGCCATCGATGCCTTCTACGGCGACTTCCAGGCGCTGTTCGGCGTCTCGCTGAAAGTGAACGCCGGTCAAGTGGTGGCGGTCATCGGCGCAAACGGCGCCGGCAAGAGCACGCTGTTGCGCTGCATCTCCGGCCTGATGCATGCGCGCCGCGGCGGCATTCTACTCGACGGCGAAGCGATCGGGGCGGACCCTGCCTTCGCGGTGGTCAAGCGTGGCGTCGCCATGGTGCCGGAGGGCCGCAAGCTGTTTCCGTCCCTGAGCGTCGAGGAAAACCTCTTGATCGGCGCACAGTCTAAGCGAGCAGGACCGTGGAATCTGAATCGCATCTACGAACTGTTTCCGGTACTCGCCGAGCGGCGCCACTTGCCGGCCCCTATGCTATCCGGCGGGCAGCAGCAAATGGCCTCGATCGCACGCGCGCTGATGTCGAATCCCCGGCTCTTGCTCTGCGATGAAATCAGCCTGGGCCTGGCGCCGATCATCGTGCGTGACATCTACGCGCGATTGCCGGTGATGATCGGCGAAGGACTGTCGCTCGTCATCGTTGAGCAGGACATCGTGCAGGCGCTCAAGGCGGCGACCCATGTTTACTGTCTGCAAGAAGGACGCGTCGCGCTCGAAGGCGCCGCGGGCGAGTTGACGCGCGAGCGCATCTCGGCGGCCTATTTCGGGGTGTGAAGGATGGCAGCGAATAAAACGTGGTCATTCCGGGGCGCCGCGAAGCGGCGAGCCCGGAATCTATACGCCGCGCCACCGAAGTTATGGATTCCGGGCTCGCGCACTTCGTGCGCGCCCCGGAATGACCGGAATATACCATGACAGTTTGGGCCAACGTCATTCTCCAAGGCGTACTGGTCGGCGGGCTCTACGCCATGTTCGCGGCCGGGCTCTCGCTCATCTTCGGCGTCATGCGGCTTGTCAACATCGCCCACGGCGATCTCATCGTGCTGGCCGCCTATGTCGCGCTCGCCGCCGTCCAAGGATTCGGTATCGATCCGCTCACGTCGCTCGTCCTCGTCGTGCCGATCATGGCGCTGATCGGCTACGCGCTCCAGCGCGGGCTGCTCAACTTCACGCTTGGTGACGATCTGCTGCCACCCTTGCTTGTCACGTTCGGTTTGTCGATCATCATCCAGAACGGCCTCTTGGAGCTCTTCACCGCCGACAGTCGCAAATTGAACGCCGGGCCAATCGAGATCGCAAGCTTTCAGCCCGTGCATGGCGTTTGGGTGGGACTTCTCCCGATGATCCAATTCATCGTCGCGGTCGGGGTGATCTGGGGATTGCAAGTCTTGTTCTATCGCACCGCGCTCGGCCGGGCGTTTCGCGCCACTTCGGACGATCAGCCGGTCGCGCAGCTCATGGGCCTGAATACCCGCCATGTTTTCGCAATGGCGATGGCGCTCTCTCTTGCCGTTATCGCCATTGCCGGGGTGTTCCTGGCCGTCCGCGCCAATTTCGCGCCATCGATCGGACCGGCCCGGCTCATCTTCGGCTTCGAGGCGGTGATCATCGGCGGTCTCGGCAGCATGTGGGGCACGCTTGCCGGCGGCGTGATACTCGGCGTGTCGCAAGCGATCGGCGCGCACCTTAATCCGGGTTGGCAGGTGCTGGCCGGCCACCTCGTCTTTCTCGCCATCCTTGCTTTTCGCCCGCAGGGTCTCTTCCCGAAGGTGTCCGGATGACACGGGTCGAGCACGCCACAATGTCGAGCCGTGTCGGTGTCGCCGTGATCGCGATCGGCCTGGTCATACTCGCGGCGGCGCCGGGTTGGGGCGACCGCGAGACGCTGCGGCTTTTGGCCGAAATTTTCACTTACGTCGCCATGGCGAGCCTGTGGAATCTGCTTGCGGGTTATGCCGGCTTGGTTTCCGTCGGGCAGCAAGCTTTTGTCGGGCTCGGCGGGTATATCCTGTTTGCGCTGGCGATCTTCACGGGAATTCACCCCGTCCTCGCCATCCTGCTCGCAGGTCCTCTATCTGGCTTGGTGGCAATACCGGTCGCGCTCGTGGTGTTCCGTCTGCGCGGCGCCTATTTCGCCATCGGCACGTGGGTGGTGGCCGAGGTATTCCGCCTAATCGCATCACAGATCTCGGCGCTGGGTGGCGGTTCCGGCATCAGCCTGCCGGCGCATATCATCCTTGCCATGGCCCCGAGCCGGACAATGCGCGAGTTCGAGACCTACTGGCTGGCGCTTGCGCTGACCGTGATCGTTCTCGGAGCCATGGTGGCGCTGCTGCGCTCACGGCAGGGCCTGGCGCTGACCGCCATTCGGGACAACGAGATGGCGGCGCAAAGCAACGGTATCGACGTGGCGCGGTTGAAGTTCGTCGTTTATGTGCTCACCGCCGTCGGAACGGGCATGATCGGTGCTCTGATCTTCCTGATGAAGCTGCGCATTTCACCCGATACGGCCTTTAGCGTGAACGACTGGACCGCCTTCGTTATTTTTATAACCGTGATCGGCGGCATCGGCCGCGTGGAAGGGCCGGTCGTCGGCACGGTGATATTCTTCATCATGCGCCAGACTTTGGCCGACCTCGGCAGCGTTTATCTGCTCATCATGGGCGGCGTCGCTATCGCGGTGATGCTGTTCGCACCGCAAGGCTTATGGGGGCTGATCGCCGAACGGCTCGGCTGGCAGGCTCTGCCCTTGCAGCGGCGTCTGATAATGAAAAGTCCGCGACCAACAAAGCCATGACCGCCCGGCGCATTCGACCGCCGCACGGCGCGGAACCTTTACGACTTATTTCTTCTTTCGCTTAGCGTCTCCCGCGCCGGTCACGCCCGGATTGAACGATGGCGGATCGCTGGCGGGAAAGCTCTCATCGGAATCCCGTGTGACCGGGTCTTCCCTACGCTCGATACGCGCGCGTTCCTTACGGGCATGATCCTTCGGCCGTTGCTCGGCTTTATCGCGGGCATTCTGGGCAGGCATTTCGGCGCTCCTTCGCTTCTGATCGCACCAACATTGTGACGCTTTGGCAGCAAGTTCCGCCTCAACACGAATATCGCTATTGGTAGGAACTAGCTGATGGCAGGAGACGTTCCAGACCGAATGCAAGCATCCGTCGAGCGGCGATTTCGCGAGGCGAAGCATGATCGAACAGCCCATCCTCGGCGCCGTCTGGAGCCGGCGGAACTTCCTGGCAAGCACGGCGGCTTCCACAATGACAATGACTGTTCTGGACCGCGGCCACCCCGATGCCGCGCAGGCGGCACGGAGCACCGATACGCGCGATCCCGTGACTTTCACGCTCCGCGTCAACGGCCGCGACCATCAACTGGCGCTCGACGTACGCACGGCGTTGCTCGACGCCCTACGCGAGCACGTCGGCCTTACCGGTACCAAGAAAGGCTGTGATCATGGCCAGTGTGGCGCCTGCACCGTCCTGCTCGACGGCCGCCGCGTGTTGTCATGCATGAGCCTCGCTGTCATGGCGGAGGGTCACGACGTCACGACGATCGAGGGGTTGGCTGGGGGAAACGGCGCGCTGCACCCGATGCAACAGGCGTTCATCGACCATGACGCGTTCCAATGCGGCTATTGCACGCCCGGGCAAATCATGTCCGCGATCGGTTGCGTCAACGAAGGCCATGCCGAAACCGACGCCGATATTCGTGAATACATGAGCGGAAATATCTGCCGCTGCGCCGCTTATCCCAACATTGTCGACGCTGTGAAGCAGGCAAAAGCCGCCATGAAGGGAGGTTGACGTTGCGTCCCTTCGCCTATTCGCGCGCAGGCAGTGCGCAAGCTGCGATCGAGGCACACGGGGCGCAGCGGTTTGCCGCCAGCCTGCCGTCGGTGCATGCGCCAAACCAATACATCGCCGGCGGCACGACGATGACCGACCTCATGAAGCTCGACGTGATGCGCCCAATCCGCCTCACCGACGTGAACGCCCTCGAGCGCACACCATCTGGCGACATTGAGTTCGGGCCGCGCGGGCTGTGGCTCGGCGCGCTGGTTCGAATGGCGGAGGCCGCCGACCACCCCGACGTCTACAACAACTATCCGGTGATCGCGCAATCACTCATGTTGGCGGCCAGCCCGCAAATCCGCAACATGGCCTCGCTCGGCGGCAATGTGCTGCAGCGGACACGTTGCACCTATTTCCGCGACGTGAGCTATGCCGCCTGCAACAAGCGCAAGCCGGGGTCCGGCTGCGCGGCCATGGATGGAATGAACCGACGTCATGCGGTTCTCGGTGTCAGCGATCAATGCATTGCGAGCTATGCCGGTGATTTCGCTCAGGCGCTGATAGCCCTTGATGCCAATGTCGAACTCGCCGGGCGCGACGAAACCCGCATCATTCCATTCGCCGAGCTGCACCGCGCGCCGGGCGATACGCCCCAGATCGAAACCAACATTCGGCCGGGTGAATTGATCCTTGCCTTCATGGTGCCGCCGCTGCCTTGGGCAAGGCGCTCCGTCTATTTGAAGATTCGCGACCGGCAATCGTATGAGTTCGCTCTTGCCTCTGCCGCGGTCGCGCTCGATCGCGACGGGGATGCCATCCGTGACGTGCGTATCGCGCTCGGCGGAGTCGCCGCCGTACCTTGGCGGGCGCATGAGGCGGAAGCGACTCTGCGGGGAAAATCGCTCGATGACGATGCGTTCAAGCAAGCCGCAGATGCTGCCTTCACCCAAGCGCGACCCCGCGACCACAACCGATTCAAGATTGAGCTCGGCAAGCGCACGCTGGTGCGCGCGTTACGCCACGTCGCCAGCATGGAGGTTGAGCCATGAGCCGCGCCGCGCCCGCGCCCAAGGCCAACATGGGTGAGCCCGCGCCACGCATTGACGGCCGGCTGAAAGTTACCGGCGAAGCGCTCTATGGCTCCGATTTCCCGGTGCGTAATCCAGCATATGCTTTTCTTGTCACCAGCGCGATCTCGAAAGGCAAAGTCAAAAAGATGGACCTCGGCGAGGCGCGCGCCGTGCGCGGGGTGCTCGATATCCTGACGCATGAAAACACGCCGAAGCTCGCGACGGTGCCGTTTTCGACCGGCGGGGGCGGCGCTACGTCCTCAGTGCAGGATCTGGGGCCGGAGATATTCCACGACGGCCAGATCATCGGGATGGTGCTGGCGGACACGTTCGAGTCCGCACGCGAAGCGGCTTACAAGGTAAAGATCGACTACTCTGCCGAGGACCCCGCCGCCACCTTCGGCTCGCCCGGTATCGGCAAAGAGGACGCGGCCAAAGCAAGCGAACGCGCCAAAAGCTTTCCGCAGGCAGGTGATGCCGAAAATGCGGTCGCCGGCGCGGAGGTGGTCCTTGACGCCGTTTATGGCACGCCGACCCAGCACCACAACGCAATGGAGCTCTTCACGACGACTTGCGTGTGGAAGGACGACGAATTGACCGTCTACGAGCCGAGCCAATTCGTCTATGGACTGAAGAATACACTGGCACAGAAGCTGTCGATTTCCCCCGAGCACGTCCACATCATCAGTACCTTCGTCGGCGGCGCCTTCGGCTCGAAGGCACAGTTCTCGCCGCGCACAGGACTGACGGCCTATGCAGCGCGCAAGTTGAACCGGCCGGTGAAGCTCGTGGCGACACGCGATCAGGGTTTCACCATCCAGACCTACCGTGCCGAAACGCAGCACCACATTCGGATCGGGGCCAGGCACGACGGCAGGATCGTCGGTTTTATTCACCAGGGCGAGGAGGTCACATCGCGGCCCGATCCGTACATGGTGGCCGGCGTGACCGACAGCGCGCGACTTTACCACTATGACACCATCAAGACCGGCGTAATGCTGGTGCATGCCGACCGCAATACGCCGGGCTTCATGCGTTCGCCGCCGGTGGTGCCGTATATTTACGCTCTGGAAAACGCGATCGACGAAATGGCCGTGAAGCTGGACATGGATCCGATCCAATTCCGGCGCGTGAATGATTCGATGAGCGACGGCACCGGCAAGCCGTGGTCCAGCCGTCACCTCATGGAATGTTATGACGAAGCTGCCAAGGCGTTCGGCTGGGCGCAGCGCGATGCCGGTGTGGGGGCGATGCGCGACGGCGATTGGCTGGTGGGATGGGGCTGCGCCAGCGCGATCTATCCTACCCATGTCGGCGCCGCGGCAGCACGGGTACGGCTCGAGGCGGGCGGTCATGCCAAGGTGCAAGTCGCCGCGCATGATCTCGGCACCGGCGCTTACACAGTTATCGGTCAGATGGCGGCGGAGAAGCTCAGCCTGCCGCTTTCGTCAGTCGACGTCGAGCTTGGCAATTCCGATCTGCCGCCCGCGCCGGTCGCCGGTGGCTCCAATACGACGGCGAGCGTCTGCAACGCGGTGGCGAAAGCCTGCGACGCCATCCGGCAAAAGCTGGCTCGCAAGGCGACTACCAGCAATTCCGGGCCGTTCGCCGGCAAGCCTCCCGCCCACGTGCGCTTTACCGAAGGCTTCGCGATGGCCTCCGACGGCAAGGAGGAGAAGCTCGAAAAGCTATTTCATGATCTCGGCGTCGGCGCGATCGAAGAATACGCCGAATTCCTGCCCAAAGGCGCCGGGCCGGACGCGATCAAGAACTTGAGCAAAGGCAAGCCGACGCTGACCGGCGGGTCGCATGGCGACAAGCTGATGTACGCGCTCGGCGCCGAATTCGTCGAGGTGCGGGTGCATGCATTGACCCGCGAGATCCGCGTGCAGCGCATTGTCGGCGCCTTTGCGGCGGGCCACATCATGAACACGCGGACAGCGCGCAGCCAATTGATGGGCGGAATGATCTGGGGCATCGCCTCGGCGCTGCACGAGGAGACGGAAATCGACCGGCGCAACGCGCGTTACGTCAACGATAACCTGGCCGACTACCTCGTGCCGGTGAACGCCGATGTGCAAGATGTGAACGTCATCCTTGTTCCGGAGAGGGACGACGAGGTCAATCCGGCCGGCATCAAAGGCATCGGTGAGTTAGGCAACTCCGGCACTGCGGCGGCGGTGGCGAGCGCCGTCTATCACGCCACAGGTGTGCGCGTGCGACAGTTGCCGATCCGGTTGGAGAAGTTGTTGTGAGCAGATGGCGAGCACTGGCCTCGCCCGTCATCCTGAGTTGGCCACCGACGTAGCAGACCCACTGCGGATGAAACCTATCTCCGTCGTCCTGAGGCGCGCGCCGAAGGCGCGCCTCGAAGGACCTGGGCCTCTCAATTGTCGCGCTGCAGCGCCGGGGCCGGGGCCGTCACCCTTCGAGGCTCGCTTCGCTCGCACCTCAGGATGACGGGAGGACAGTTTCTTATTAGGTGCTCGGCCGCAGGCCGAGCCTCGAAGGATGATCGGTTTCGGGCCGTCGCCCTTCGAGGGCCGCGCTTCGCACGGCCGCCTCAGGGTGACGGTCATAAGAAGCGGCTTTGCTCACGCCGCTTTTGCCAGTGCTTTCGCGCAGACTTTCAGATCGGAGACAAACTGTTTGTACTGCGCGTTCTTATCTTCCTCGTCCTTGATGCGCAGAATGTAAGACGGATGGATCGTCGCCAGCATGCGGCCGCCGTCCGTCAACGGCATCAAGCGGCCGCGCACCGACGCGATGGAGACCGCTTTCCCTGACACGCTTCGCAAGGCGGTCGCGCCGAGCGCCACGATGACTTCCGGCTTCACCAACATCCGCTCGATGTCGAGCCACCAATGGCAGCGCTCGATCTCGTAGGCGTTAGGCCGCTTGTGCAGCCGGCGCTTGCCGCGCGTCTCCCACTTGAAGTGCTTGACCGCATTGGTCACGAACGCCTCGCCGCGCGCGATGCCGGCGTGGTCGAGCGCTTGCGCCAGAATGCGGCCGGCCGGGCCGACAAAGGGCTTGCCCTGCTTGTCTTCCTGGTCGCCCGGCTGCTCGCCGACGAGCATCAGCCGGGCGCGCTTGAGCCCTTCGCCGGGCACCGCTTGCGTCGCGTTCTTGTAGAGCGGGCAGCGGGTGCATTCGGCTTCCGCTTCCGCGAGCTCTCTCAGCGTCTTGATCGGATGCTCGGCCACGGGCTTGTCTCTCGTATCGCCGAGGCAACGATGTTGCACGGATGCAAGTTCCGCACATACGATCCGTCGCCCTGAGGCGCTCGGCCGAAGGCGCGCCTCGAAGGGCGACGGCCCGGGCCCGTCATCCGAGAGGTGAAATCACTCCGCCGCCTGTTTCTGCGCGGCGTCCATTCTCGTTTTCACCACCACCTTGATCGCGTCGTCGACCCGGTCCTTGGCATAGCGGATCGCGGTCGGCAGATCGTCGAGCGGGAATGTATGGGTGTGGATCTTGGTCGCATCGAAGCGCTTCTGGCGCATGAAGGCTTCGGCGCGGTGGGTTGCGCTCTTGCCTTCGCCGCGGATGCCGTAAAGATAAATGTTGTTGCGCACGATATGCGCGACGTCGACGGGCACCTCCTCGTGCGCGAAGGCGGCAAGGCAAACGCGGCCGCCGCGGTTGACCATGCGCACCGCATCGTTGACGGCGCTGGTCGCCGCCGAGCATTCGACGACATAGTCGACGCCCTTGCCGCCGTTGAGCTTCTTCACTTCGGCGACGACGTCGGGGGTCTTGCGAATGTTGACCAGCGCATCGGCGCCAAGTTCTTTGCCGATCTGGAGCCGGTTATCGCGGGTGCCGGTGAGAATGACCGGCTGTGCGCCCAGCGCTTTCGCGACCGCCACCGCCATCAAGCCGATCGGTCCCGGCCCGGTAACGCAGACGCTTTCGCCGGCGACCAAGCCACCCAGCTCGGTGAGCGCGTACATCGCGGTGCCTGCGGTGACGACGAGCGTACCCTCTTCGTCCGTCATGTCGTCGGGAATTGCGACCAGCGTGTTGATGTTGTTGACCTGATACTCGCAGAAACCGCCGTCGGTAGTGAAGCCGTTGGCGCGATGGCCCTTGTCGACGTCGCCGTAATTGAGCCCGTAGTTATGGCACGAGGTGTACATGCCTTCCCGGCAGCGCTTGCACTGTCCGCAGCCGGCATGAATCTCCACCGCCACGCGCTGGCCGATGGCGTATTCGTCGACGCCAGGGCCGAGCGCCACCACCGTGCCCATGTATTCGTGGCCGGGCGTGAAGCCTTTGTTGAAGGGCAGCCCGCCCTGGATCAGCGCCGGCGGGCCTTTGTAAATAATTTCCAGGTCGGTCGCGCAGATCGCCACTGCATCAATCCGTACCAGCACCTCGGCCTTCTTCGGCACCGGCGTCGGTTTTTCGGTCATGCCGAGTTGGCCGGGCTCGCCGAGCACCCAGGCGCGCATGTGACCGGGAATCGGGAATTCGTTATGCTTCGTCCTTACGCCCGCGGGTGCGTTCATCAATTCCTCTAAATGCGAATTCGTTGAACCCAGCCGATCAGTTGGCGGCCGCCTGGGCGCGCTTGGCTGTCGATTGCGCGCTGGGGTCGCCGAACTCGGCGGAGAGCGCACGCGCCGCGGCGGTGACCTCCGCACGCATGTGCGCGATGTGCTCGTCGGTCGCCCGCATCGTCGGCGTCGAGGCGCTGATGGCGCCGATCACGGTTCCGGCCTGGTCGCGGATGGCGGCGCCGACGCAGATCACACCCGGCAAGGTTTCCTCGCGGTCGAGCGCGTAGCCGTTGCGCCTGACTATGCGTAGCGATTCGACCAGTTCGGGGAATTCGGTGATCGTATTCTCGGTACACCGCCTCATGCCGTGGGCGAGGATGCGGCGCATCTCGTCTTCCGGCAGCCAAGCGAGGATCGCCTTGCCGACGGAGGTCGCATGCGGGGTTTCCACCTTGCCTACCTTCCCGGTGTCGACGCGTACAGGATGGCGCGCCTCGCGCGCAGCCAAAGTGACCACGGTATCGCCTTGGAGCGCGGCCAGATGCACTCTCTCGCCGGTCGCCTCGTTGACCGCCTCCAGATAAGGCTCGGCCCGACGCGGCAGATCGACCTGGAGGCAAACGTGGCTCAGATACATGATGCGGGCGCCAAGCGCGTAGAGCCGGCGTCCAGTAACTTTGGTGACGAAGCCGCGCTTGATCAACGTCGCCAACAGATGATGGCAGGTTGAAATGTTGAGGCCAGTGCGATTGGCGAGATCGGTCAGGGTCGCCTCGCCGCCAGCTTCGGCAATGGTTTCGAGCAAATAGAGCGCGCGATCGACCGATTGGATGCTGTGGCGGTCGCTTGCCCCACGCTCCTTTCGAGCTTCGAGACCCGGTCCTGGCAGAATTGTAGCATCCATTGTTCGTCTCTCCCTGTCGCGCAAGGGAAATGATCCCCACGGCGGAAGTCAAGGAATTTCAGGGAGCGAATATTCATTTCATATCATGAAAAAAACAGCCCGCTTGGACCGCTGGAAATCTCGGGAGAATTGGACCGCGGTCAGCCCTAGTCGGGTGTCGCCAAGCCCAATTCAATCTCCACCGCGCCACACAGCATCTGCCCAAGCGCGATGTGCATCTCCTGGATGCGGGCGGTAGTATCGGAGGGCACGACCAACAAGTGGTCGACCCAGCCGCCGCGGAGGTCGCCACCCCCCTTACCCGCGAGCGCGGCAGTGACCAGCCCCTGCGTCTTGGCCCGGCGTAAGCCGGCAGTAATGTTGGCGCTTTTGCCGGAAGTGGAAATGCCGATCGCCACGTCGCCGCGGCTGCCCAGCGCCTCGATTTGACGGGCGAAGACGCGCTCGAAACCGAGATCATTGGCGGCGGCGGTGAGGGCCGAAGTGTCGGTCGTAAGAGCGATTGCCGCGATCGCCGGCCGGTCGCGTTTGTAGCGAATGGTCAATTCGGTGGCGAGATGCTGGGCATCAGCCGCGCTGCCCCCATTGCCGAACAGCAGCAGCTTACCGCCGCCGCGCAAGGACGCGGCACATGCCACGACAAGCGCGGCGAAGCTGTCGGCAAGCGCCGCTTCCGTGCGGCGAGCCACTTCGTGATGCTCGCCGAATTCAGCCTTGAAAAACGCCGCCAGGTCCACGCTTGCACCCCCTCGATAGGCATGCTTGAGGTAGCAAATTCGCCGGGGGGCTGCACGTACTCTACGTCCCTCGCGCACACCTGGCTTTTGAGGCTTACTGAACGCGTTATGACAGTTCAGAGACGGCGCATAACAGCGGGTTCGAATTGAAACGTCCAGCCGCATTCCTCGACCGCGACGGCGTGCTGAATGTCGATCATGGCTACGCGCATCGGCTGGATCAGATCGAGTGGATCGAGGGCGCCCAGACAGCGGTACGGCTCCTCAACGCATCCGGCTATTACGTCCTTGTGGTCACGAACCAGTCCGGTGTCGCTCGCGGCTACTACGATGAGGCGGCCGTCAATCGCTTCCATGCTCACATGCAAATAAGCCTGCGGGCGCAGGGGGCCCATGTCGATGCCTTTTATTATTGTCCACATCACCCGGACGGCATCATGGGTGACTACGCGATCGCATGCCGCTGCCGCAAGCCAGGCACGGGGCTCCTCGAACGAGCTGCGAAAGAATGGCGGCTCGAACTTCCCCGTAGTTTCCTCATCGGCGACAAAGCGTCCGATTTGAAAGCCGCAACCGATTTCGGCATCGACGGCATCCTTTTCGACGCCCGAACCGAGTCGCTCGTCGACATCGTACGCCGCCGCTTGCAAGGCCGTGCAATACACGCCGATGCGTGATATCCCGCGCGCGAGCAGCCGTTTTCCCCGCCTGGACCATCTACTTCGATGAATTTGTCTTGCATCGCCCACAGCGGCAACACGTCACGAGTGCGCGTTCTCACCTCGATCGTCCTGCTCTGGCTCCTCGGCACCGCCCTGCGGTTCACCATTCTCGCCGTTCCGCCCGTCATTCCGCGCATCCATGCCGACCTTGGTCTCAACGCCACGCAGATTGGAATGCTCACCGGACTGCCGTCCATGCTGCTTGCCATCGCGGCGGTGCCTGGCTCGCTGTTGATCGCGCGTCTCGGGGTGCTGCCGGCGATGACGATCGGGCTTGTATTCACCGCGGTCGGCGGCGCATTGCGTGGTGCGGTTGCCGATGTCGCTTGGCTTTACGCGATGACCGTCGCCATGGGCGCCGGAGTCGCCGTCTTGCAGGTCTGCATGCCGCCGGCGGTGCGTGCCTGGACGCCGCACCGCATCGGTTTCGTCACCGCCGTTTATACGAATGGCCTCATCATCGGCGAAATCCTGCCGGTGGCGCTGACTTTGCCCTTTTTACTGCCGCTATTCGGCGGGAGCTGGCCGGCCGACTTCGCCTTCTGGAGTGCGCCGGTAGCGGTCATCACCGTCTTGGTGCTGCTGTTTGCACCACGCACGTCGAACCGAGTGGCGAGCGCGGCGACGGGCCGCCGTTGGTGGCCCGACTGGGGCAACTTCTTGATCTGGCGGCTCGGCCTCATGCTCGGTACCGTCAACGCCCTATACTTCGGCACCAACGCCTTCCTGCCCGACTACCTCAACAGCCAAGGGAAGGGTCTCTGGATCAGCGCCGCGCTCACCGGACTCAACGTGGGCCAATTGCCGGCTTCGATCCTGCTGTTGCTTTTTGCAAGCCGGCTCGAACTCAAAGCCTGGCCCTATGTCGCCGTCGGAGCGCTTTGTGCGTTAGCAACAGGCGGGGTCGTGTTCGGCTCGGGGCCGGTGGTCGTAGCCAGCGCGAGCATAATCGGCTTTGCCGCAGCGGCCGTTCTCGTGCTGGCGCTGGCTTTGCCGCCGCTCTTGGCGCGGCCCGACGACGTCCACCGCATCACCGCGGCCATGTTCACCATCAGCTATAGCTGGGCCGTGGTGATACCGGTGATCAGCGGCGCTCTGTGGGATTCGACCGGCACCCCTCAAATGACGTTCCTGCCCATGGTCGCATCGAGCATTATCCTGATGTTGCTGGCCCCTGCGATCAAACATGTACGGCGCGTGGAGGTCTGAAACGATGCGGCCGATCCCCGTGGGCGCCAAAGGCAGCTTTACGCTTCGTGTGACTCCCGCGCATCTCGCCAATCAGTTCAAGGACGCCGCGCTGCCGCCGGTCTTCGCCACTCCTATGATGGTCACGGCCATGGAAAACGCGGCGCTTAACGCGGTGCGGGGCTATCTCGACCCGGGCGAGAGCGCGGTCGGCACCGCGGTCAATATACGTCATTTGGCGGCCACGCCGGCCGGCCATCAGGTCACCGCGCAAGCCGAGGTCACCAAAGTCGACGGGCATCGCATCGAATTCAAAGTCAGCGCGCGAGACGAAACCGAGGAGATCGGCAGCGGCACCCACGAGCGGATGATCGTCGACATATCCCGTCTCGCCCGGCGACTGGAGGCCAAGCAGCGATCTTAATCTTCAGGGCCGACCGCGGGGCCGGCGCCAAGGCCGAACAACAGCGTGACGATCCAGCCGATCGAGGCCCCCACGAAGCCGCCGGCAATGACGTCGCTCAGGAAGTGAAAATTGGCGCCAACCAGCGCGACGGCGACGGCCAGTACGACAGCCGCGTACAGTAGCCGCAGCCGCGGATAACAGAGCCACAAGACCGATATCACCGCGAGCGTCGCCGCCATATGCCCGGAGGGAAACGAGGCGAAATCGCCGCCGTGAAACCAATGGAAGCCGTAAGCGCGGTCATGAATGAACGACAAATTGTTATGCGTCCAGGTTTCCGGCCAGGGCCGGCCGAACACCCACTTGAGCAGGTTCTTCGTCACCTCCGTCATCGCTACACTCAGGCTACAGGCGAAGACAACGGTTACGGCCTTGGACAATCGCCGGCCCGCCATCAGCCATAGCCCGAAACCGACGAAGGCGATAACGGCGGCCGGAATCAAGGGATCGGGGATGCGGGTGAGCGGCATGAAAATGCGCTGGCCCTGATGCGCCAAGTGCCCATGCATCCACGTGGCGATCGGCCGGTCGAGCCAAGTATAGGAAACCGCCACCGCGACCGCGACCAGCGCCAAAGCTCCGAGCCAACGTTGCAAGGCGGACATAAACGCTCTGTTGGAGCCAGAATGACGCAACGGATTTTCTTAGATCAACCTAGCACAGTGGGAAGCCACGTCGCGATAGCGGGGAACGCTATCAGCAGCACAAGCAGGATGAGGCTCATCGTGACATAGGGCACGATCGCACGGAAGATGTCCGCCATGGTGACTTGCGGAGGAGCAACGCCTTTCATCGTCATCAGCAGCAAACCGTGCGGCGGCAGCAGCAGACCGAGTTGCATGCAGATGAGATAGAGCACCCCGAACCAGATCATGTCGATTTGAAGTCGCTGCACGATGGGCATGAACACCGGCAGCGTGATCAGCATCATGCTCACTTGATCGACGAATATTCCGAGGAAAATAAGCAACAGCAGCATGCCGGCAAGGATGAGGGCCGGCGAAAATCCATGGCTGAAAATCGTCGACACGAGCCCTTCCGTTGCCCCGGAAAAGCTCAGTATCTGCGAGAACGTGGTGGCGCCGAGAATAATAAAAAGGATCATGGCCGAAATCACGACCGTCCCGCGCAAAGCAGTCATCAGCGCTTTTAGCGACAGCGCGCGGTAGATGGCCGCCAAACCCATCGTTGCAATCGCGCCCAGCGCGGCCGATTCGGTCGGCGTGGCAATGCCGCCGGACATTGCGCCGATGACGACGACGAAAATCGAAATCAGCGGGATTACGTAAAGGACGAGCAATTCGTACTTTGCCCAGCCGGTACGCGGCTCGATCGGCGTCGCGGGTGCGAGTTTCGGATTGAGGAGAACGCGCGTGATGATGTAACTGACGAAAGCGATACTGAGCATCATGCCCGGCACGACTCCGCCGATGA
The DNA here is from genome assembly GCA_035765795.1 of Pseudolabrys sp. Classification (GTDB taxonomy): domain Bacteria; phylum Pseudomonadota; class Alphaproteobacteria; order Rhizobiales; family Xanthobacteraceae; genus Pseudolabrys. The sequence continues at coordinate 24,525 of DASTWX010000156.1, forward strand.
GCAGCTTGGAAATAGAAATACCGGACAGGCTGCCCAGAAGGACCGTCAGCGCGGAAGGCGGGATAAGCATATCGACGGCCCCGATGGCCATGATAGGTCCAGCGGCCATGGCCGGTTGATAGCCGCGCGACAGCATCACGGGAAGCATCAGCGAGCCTAGCATGGCTGTCGTGGCGATCGTGGAACCGGAGATTGCCGAGAAGACCGTCCCCGCGACCACCGCCACCACCGCGAGCCGCCCGGGCACTTGGCGGATTAGGCGTTCGATGCCATCGATGACCTTCAGCGCGAGGCCGGTGTGGAACAGGACTTCGCCCATCAGCACGAACAGCGGAATAGGCGTCAGTGAAAAATTGGCGACGGCCACGACGCTGTTGCGCACGATCTGGTCGATGCCGATCGAACCGCCGAGGAACAGCGTCGCACCAATGAGATTGATGGCAAAAAAAGCGAAGGCGACCGGAATCCCAATGAACAGGAGGACGGTCGAACCCCCGAGCAAAAGGAGAGCGGCGGCTTGCCAGGACATCGTGCAACTCGAATTTCAGGAACGCTCAGGAAGCGGAGGCGGCGTCGTCGCGCGGCGCACGCTCGGAGAGCGCAAGCTGCCGCATACGAAAGATGAACTCCAACGCCACCATGACAAAGCATACCGGCATGGGGACCAGTATCCACCATTCGGGAAACACCAAGGTTTTGATCGATAGCGAACCGGCAAAGTAGCTCGCGGCTGTCACGCGGACACCGTACCAGACGAAGAAAAGAGAGCAGGCAATGCCGACCATGTCGCCGGCCCATTCCAGCAGCCAGCCGACCCGCGGCGGCAGCACGCGCAGCACGATATCGATGCGGATGTGCTGACCGGCCCGCAGCAAACCCGGCGCGGCCAGGATGGTAATGAGATAAAGGGCATATTCAGACAACTCGTTGCTCGGCGGTATCCCGCCCGCACCGATATTGCGCAACAGCACATCGAGGCCGATCAGCAGAGTCATCGCCAACAGCAGAAGACAGGCTGCTGCCAGCATCCCGGCGAGCAACCGGCCATAAATCTGCGAGAGGCGTTCCATGGATGTTCCGATCAGGCGTCGGTTAGTTTCGCGATCGTCGAGTGCGCAAAATCGCCGGCTGTTGAGAAAGCCTGATCCGTCACCCTGAGGTGCTCGGCCGAAGGCCGAGCCTCGAAGGGCGGCGGCCCGGCCCTGTCATCCTTCGAGGCTCGCGCGCAAGGAGCGCGCTCGCGCCTCAGGACGACGGCGAAACACTTTCATCAGCAGCGAAGGGCGGCTACTTCGAGAAGAACTTCTTCAACTCTGGCCCGTGCTTCGGGCTTTCGCGGATAATACCGGCCCAACCGACTTTGTAAGCCTCCTCGTAAAAATGTTTTGACGTCGCCGGATCGAAGGTGATGGTCTTGATGCCGGCTTTGGCTTGCCGCGCGGTATCGGTGGCATCGAGCTTGGCGAAGTCGGCGGCAGCTTCCGCCTCGCTTTCTGCCGCCGCCTTTTGCAGCACCGCCTTTTGCTTGTCGTTTAGTTTGTCCCAAGTCGTCTTGTTGATCAGGATCGAGACTTCGGCGGAATAGAAGCCCGGGTCCACCCGGTACTTGGTCTGCTCGTTCCAGCCGAGATCAAAGACGCCGGTGATCGGCCAGCCATAGCCGTCGACGACGCCGCGCTCGAGCGCGGTATAGACCTCGCCCGGCGCAGTCTGCACCACGGTCGCGCCGAGCGCCTTGAAGAAGTCGCGATAGACCGGGGTAATGCGTATCTTGAAACCCGTCAAATCGGGCTTGGAAATGCGCTTGTTGATGTAGAGGTGGAACGGATTGTCGTCGACCACGCGCGCGAGCAAAATCGCATTCATTTTTTGCGCGTAGATCATGGCCATGTAATCATAGCCGCCGTTCTTGCGCAATTCGGACATCGGCCGCTGCGTCAGCTTCCAGGCGTCCGCTTCCGGCATCAGATTCGTGTAAAACGCGCCCGTGACGTTGGCGAGGTCGACGACGCCGCTCTTGAGTGCATTGCCCACCTCGAACGGCGGCATCGCCTTCGGACCGCCAATGTAGTTGATGTGGATGACGCCTTTGCCCGCCGCATTCACGCGCTCGATGAACTTCTCGAAACCGCGCGAATAAGTGGTCTTCTCCGCAAAGGACGAGACGCCGCGCAGCGTGACCTGCTGCGCCTCGGCCGCCGCCGACAGGCCAAAAAGCGCGAGCACCACCAGCACACCAGTCTTGAACATTCGATTCTCCCCGTCGCCCGCATGCGCGAACATCAAATTCTGGACCGGCAGCCGCGCGCCGGTCAACCCCGCGGCAAGAGGCGAAATAAAGCACAAAGCACAGATAACTCGTATATGACGCCGCTTTCAATATTTACGGAGGTCCGGGGCGGGCAGGCCCACGAGCGCGAGGCGGGCTTCGTTCCAGGCTAGCCGCATCGCGGCTGTCACCGCCGCCGAATTGCGGCCAAGGAGACGCATGACTGCGCCGCACCCGTTCGGCAGTTCGCTGATGCCGGCCAGCACATCTTCTTGCGGGGCCAGGCAGCGGTACAGTCGGTCAACTAAGGCGCTGGGACTTGACTGCCGTGTGATGACATATAGCGACGCCAATACGTCGTAGGAGCCGAGCAGCCCCGGCCTGCGCGGCCAATCCGCCCGCGGTTCAAGCTTGAGCTTGTCGGCGAAGAGGAGCGATCCATCGGACCTCCTGACCTCCGTGTCCGTGTAGTAGAGAGCATAGGCGTGACTTTCGCCCCGTGCGACTCTTCCGGGCAGAAGCATCTCACCGACGATTACATTTGCTTCGGGATCGACGGTGATAAGCATGCGTTGATAAAATCGCGAGCCGCGGAACGGGAGGACCGGGTCGGGGAGGTACTCGACGAAAGCGCCGGCACCTGCCCTGAGATTAATGATCTGGCTCGCGAAATTGCCGTCCATTCGGTAAATTTTCGTGGCAGCTTGGGTCGTGAAGTGCACCGCGGCACCTGGCTCGCAGTCCAGGTCCAGTCGGTAGCGATCGCCCTGTACAATCCCCTCGCCGGCCTGCAACGTGTACACGAAAGCCATGCTGGGCCACTGTCGATCGATATAGAGAGGATGAAAAAAATATAGCGGCAACTGCTGGAATTGGCGCACGACCCGCGTCGCGCTATGCACAGGCGCAAATGTCAGATCGAGCACGCCCACCTTGCCAGGGCAGCCGACGCCAAGATGGCCGAGCGACATATCGAAAGGCCGAATTTCGGCCGGCAAATCGGGCGGGGTGTACCAATCCGGATCGCTCGGCCGCCGGAGCGGGGCCATTCTCAAGCGCTCTGCCTCACCGCCACGCGTTCGATGCGGTCCGCCACGTCGTGTAGACCTTGGCCCGTGAGGCAATTGGTAAAGAGAAACGGCCGGTCTTCGCGTACCTGGCGGGCGTCCCGCTCCATCACATCGAGACTGGCGCGCACGTAAGGAGCCAAATCCATCTTGTTGATGATCAGGAGATCCGAGTGGGTAATGCCCGGGCCGCGCTTGCGCGGAATCTTGTCGCCCTCGGCCACGTCGATCACGAAGATGAAGTAGTCGGCAAGCGCCGGGCTGAAGGTGAGCGTCAGGTTGTCTCCGCCGCTCTCCAGCAGAACGATGTCCGCGTCGCGGAAGCGTTCTGTCATTTCTTCCATTGCGGCAAGATTCATCGTCGGATCGTCCCGCACCGCCGTATGCGGGCAGGACCCGGTCTCCACACCAAGCACCCGCTGCGGATCGAGAACTCCAGCGAGCGTGCGGCGCACATGCGCGGCGTCCTCTTGCGTGAAAACGTCGTTCGTTATCACCACCGGACGACGGCCCCGCTCTAACAGAATGGGAACCAGGGCCTCGATCAGCGCCGTCTTGCCTGATCCCACCGGGCCGCCAATGCCGATACAGGGGACGCCGCCTTCACGGCGAGTAAATTCACTTGCCGGCGCATGATGGTGGTCGTGCGGATGATCATGATGATGCGGGTGATCGTGACGCGCGTGATCCATCGCGATTCTCCTCAGCGGGGTCAACTCATGAAAAGTCGCAGCTCGGCTCTTTCGTGCCGCATGGCCATGATGTCGATCATCGGGGCGCTACCGCCAATGTCGTGCACGGTGCTTTCACGACGGGCTTGCGTTACTTCCAGGATGGTCGGCTTGAGGGCGTGCAGCACAGCCTGAGCGAAACGATGATCGATGACGGCGAGGCGCACCGCGGCGCCGACCGCGCCGGACGCAAAGGCGTAGAGTTCGCCGGCGAGCGCCCGCCCGCGATCGATATGCAACGCCGCCATCGTGAGGCCGAGCGCGACGGCGTGATTGCCCGGCGCATCACCGCAGCGCACCCGTTCGGCATAGTCTCCAAGACGCCCGCCTCCGAAAATCCGATTTGCATTGCTCAGGAGTTGGCGGCCGGTTCGCTGTGAACTCTCTCGCGCTTCACGCGGAAGCTTCACCGCCGTGAGCCGCCGGTCAGCTTCCACCGCGAGTTCGAGATCACCGGTTTCGGCGCCCCGATGCGCGCACGCAAGCGCGGCGCCATCGGCCGGCCCAACCGCATGGCGCAGATAATCGGCCAGCAGGCCTTCGAAACCGGCCGGCCGTAGTAATCCGGCTTGCGCGAAAGCCTCCAATCCGAAGGACAAGGTGTATAGGCCGCTTGGAAAGAACGAATCCGCCAATTGTAAACTGCTCAGGAAGGCATTGAGCTCGTCCGCGTCCTCGAGGCAGTGCTGGGCGAGCGCCATCTCCATGGTGCTCATACTCCGCAGTTCACACGATGAAATAGAGCTGGGCCATCGATACCTTGTCCGCGGGCGGAACGGTAGCGAGCTTTCCGTCAACATAGACTTTGTAGGTCTCGGGATCGACCTCGATGTGCGGCAACGCTCCGTTGCGCACCATGTTTTGCTTCTGCAGCGTTCGCGTATTGGTGACCGAGACAATGCTTCGCCGCAGCTCCAACTTCTCCGGCACGCCGCATTCGATGGCGGCGCGGGACATGAACGTCACGCACGTTCGGTTGGCGGCGTCTGCGTCGGTTCCGAACATTGGGCGGTAAAGCACCGGCTCCGGCGTGGGAATCGAGGCGTTCGGATCGCCCATGATGGACCAGTTGATGAATCCACCCTTGATCACAAGCTTCGGCTTCACCCCGAACATATTGGTCGGCCAAAGCACGATATCGGCGAGCTTACCCCGCTCCAGCGAGCCGAGCTGATCGGCGAATCCGTGCGTGATCGCCGGATTGATGGTGAGCTTTGCGAGATACCGCAGCACCCGGAAATTGTCGTGCTCGGGGTCATCCTCCGGCAGCTTGCCGGTTTCGCGCTTCATGTGATCGGCGGTCTGAAAGCAGCGGATGAAGGTCTCGCCGATCCGCCCCATGGCCTGAGAATCGGAGGAGAACATGCTGAGCGCGCCAATGTCCTGGAGGACGTCCTCCGCTGCGATCGTCTCGGCGCGGATACGGCTCTGCGTGAAAGCAACGTCCTCCGGATTTTGCGGATTGAGATGATGCGTCACCGTCGTCATGTAGAACAGATTGTCGACCGTATCGGTGGTGAACGGCTTCGTCGGGTTGGTCGATGCCGGTAGAACATTGGGCAGGCCTGCCACCGCCATCATGTCCGGCGCGTGACCGCCGCCCGCGCCTTCCGTATGGAACGAGTGGATCGTGCGGCCGTCGATGGCGTCGATCGTATCCGCCAAATAGCCGCTCTCGTTGAGCGTGTCGGCATGCAGCGCGACCTGCACGTCATATTCGTCCGCGACGCTAAGCGCGCAATCGATGACCGCCGGTGTCGCACCGTAGTCTTCGTGGATTTTCATGGCGCATGCGCCGGCCTCGATCTGCTCACGCAACGAGCCGGGCCGGCTGCTGGCGGCCTTCCCCATGAAGCCGACGTTGACGGGCATCACTTCGCACGCTTCGAGCATGCGGGCGAGATTCCACGGACCCGGCGTGGCGCTCACGCCCTTCGAGCCGTCGGTCGGCCCCGCGCCGCCACCGATGAGCGTCGTCGTCCCGTTGCTCAGCGCGTGATAGGCCTGCTCCGCCGTCAGGAAATGAATATGGGTGTCGATGGCGCCGGCGGTGGCGATCAGGCCTTCGCCCGCGATGACCTCGGTGCCGGCCCCGATCACCATATTCTTATTCACGCCGTTCATGAGATGCGGATTTCCCGCTTTGCCGATGCCGGCAATCCGACCATCCTTGACACCGATATCGGCCTTCACGATCCCCACAATGGGATCCATCACGATCGCCGAGGTGATCACCAAGTCGAGCGCACCGTCGTCGTTGCGCACGCCTGGCGTCTGCCCCATACCGTCGCGAATCGTCTTGCCGCCGCCGTAGACCGCCTCCTCGCCCGGCACGAGCAGGCTGCGCTCCACCTGGCAGACCAAATCCGTATCGGCGAGCCGGAATCGATCGCCTGCGGTCGGGCCGTACAAATCGACGTATTGCTGGCGTGGAATGCTGGTCATCGCTTGCGCCCGCGCTTGCTCGGCCCGTCGTCGTCCCGCCGATGCCGGTCGGAATGGTGCCCCGAGGTGCGCTCGCCTTGATCTTCGCCGCCCTCGCGGCGGACAATCTCGGCGGCATCCCGGTCCAAATCGTCCGTGCCGAGGAATCCCAGGTCGTGCGCACGTCTCAATGCTTCCTCGACCGTCCACCTCGCCGTCAGCCCGCCGTCGACCAGGTTATTGAAGCCGACCACGCGCTTGGTCCCGCCGAACTCGACGAGTTCAACCTCCTTCTCGTCGCCGGGCTCGAAGCGAACCGCCATCCCGCCCGGGACGTTCAGGTGCATACCCATGGCGTTCAGCCGGTCGAAATCGAGTGCGCGGTTGACCTCGAAAAAATGAAAATGCGAGCCGACCTGGATCGGCCGATCGCCGGCGTTGCGAACCTTCAACTTACAGGTCCGCCGCCCGGGATTGATCTCAACCGCTTCATCGGAAAGGATCCATTCGCCTGGTCGCGGCATCACTTTCTCCCGGAGCGCGGATTACAGCGTGGCAATCGCATACTGCACGTCATGGGATGGGATCGGGGACCGAGAGGAGCTGGGTGCCGGTCTTGAGGGTAGCCTCGACCTGAACGAGGTTGACCATTTCCGGGACGCCGTCCATCACGTCTTCGCGCTTGAGCACCTGCTTGCCGATCGAAACCACCTCGGAAAACGTCTTCCCGTCACGCGCCGCCTCGAGAAGAGCCTCGCAGATCAACGCGATGGATTCGGCGTAGTTCAGCTTGACCCCGCGCGCCTTTCGCCGTCGCGCCAATTCAGCGACTTGGTAGATGACCAGTTTTTCCCTCTCGCGCGGCGTGAGCATGAGCGATGAGATGAGCGTTTCCGGCATGGTGCCGCTCCTTGCTTATCCTCGGCTTCGGCTGCGGTTCATGAGATGGCTCTCAGGTGAACACTAGAATCATGCCGACCGCCGATATCGCGGCGCCAGCGCCTCGTATGAGCAGAGGCTGGCGAAGATGGCGCGCAAGGAGACCCATTCCGATACCGGTGAGATGAAGCAGGCCGGTCGCCACCAGAAAACCGAGGGCATAGCTGAGCGCTGATGCGCTTTGCGGCATTTCCGCTCCGTGCGCATAGCCATGAAGAAGGGCGAAGGCAGCAACCAGCGCGAACCCCGCGGCCGCATGGACGCGCCAAGCAAGCGCTATCGCCAGCCCAATCGTCACCAGCGAGCCCAAAATGCCGGGCTCGACCAGCGGTACCGGAGCGCCGATTATGCCGAGAATCCCACCCACGACCAGCGCAGACATGAAGCCGAGCGGCAGGGTCCAAATCGCTCGGCCGCTGAGTTGCGCGGCCCATAGGCCCACCCCAATCATCGCAAGGAGGTGATCGACACCGCTGAGAGGATGAGCGAATCCGGCCGCGAGACTGTCGGCGTGGCAAAGACATGGGTGGGCCAAGGCGAGCGACGGAGTAAAGACGGCCGCGAGCACAGCGAAGCAGACCGCACCAATCTGAATCATTGCTTTTCCCGTTAGTGTGAGCGACGCGCAAACGCATCGCTTGGCAATTCGGCGCCGTGTCCAGGACGGCGTGGACTTCCGGATGGATATTCGGTCCTTTGGATTGAGGTCCATTTGACCGCTATCGGGCAAAGTCGATCAAACGCCATCGAGCACATAACAGCATGAAAGTGCCGTGGTTCCGTGCCTGGCGATACTTCCTTTCTTGCATACTCGGATGCGGGTTCACGGCGTCTCATCGATTGCGAGCGCACGAGGGAACCAGCCAAGGACATCGGAGCGGTCCGCCGGGATCGGTGAATAGTTGTTGACGACCGGCTCCTCACAGTAACGCTCGGGTCGCTCAGCGACAATGTTCGCGCCCGATCCCAGTGGAATTAGCCGGGGCCTACGACCCGCCGCATTCGCCGAGCAAGGTGCGTGGATATCCCGCGTACCGCGTCCTCGTGTGCCGTATAGATGCCGAAGGCGGCTTCCCCGGAGCTGTCGTCCGTGAGGATGCACCTCCTGCCTTCTGTTGGCGAAACGATAAACTAAAACTATGAATGGAAGCTGCCTTGCCCTCATGGACGAGGGATTGGGGGGTGTGATGACTTTTTCAGGCATTCATCGGGGCGGACTTCCGGCATATCGGCAGATCGCACAGATTTTGCGCAATCGGATTGCCAATTCTGACTACACCAATCGCTTACCGACCGAAGATGAACTGATACGCGAATTCAAAGTTGCGCGTCAGACCGTTCGCGCCGCCATCGCCAATCTGGTGGACGATGGCTTGCTCGAGCGCTTCCCCGGGCGCGGCACGTTCGTCCTGCCGCTGGAGCAGCGTAACTCGCCCTGGCGAATCCGTACGCTCGAGGACATACTCGGCCAGCGTTTTCCCGAGCCGCCCAAAATCATTTCGACGGCATTTCGATCTGCGCGGGAGGACGGCCATGCCGCCACGGCATTGCAGCTCGATCGCGACGACAAGATGTTCTGCGTTGTTGCGCTTCGTACGTTGGACGGCCTTCCTTATAGTTGTTCGAAAATCATGCTGCCCGGCGATATTGGCCGTGCGCTGTCGCGCCGTCTGACGGAAGAAATTTACTCGGTGCCAATGATTCGCGCCGTCGAGCGACAGTGCGGCATTCGGATAAACCGCGCCGTTCAATGCGCAACTGCCGAGCCGGCATGTAACGAAACCGCCAGACTGCTCGAGATCGAAGATGGCGCTGCCGTCCTGGTGCTGGAACGCACGTATTTCACCAGCGAGGGCCGTCCCATAGAGTATGTTCGGACCCAGGGGCGATCTGACCGCTACCAGCACACAATCGAATTCACTCGTCAGAAGAGCAATCGCTGACGCGGCGGTCTGCCGTCGATTGTGTTACTGTCCTGAGTTGGCCACCGACGTAGCGGATCCGCTGCGGATGAAACTCTCCCCGTCATGTTGAGGAGCGAGAGCGCTTCTTTGCGCGCGAGCCTCGAAAGATGAACGGCCTCGGCCGTCGCCAGCCGAGCGCGTCAGGGTGACGACGGACAGTTCCTTATTGGGCCTTCGACGGCACGGCTGTAACGATTGCCCCCATCGAAAGCTTTTCATTGACAACGAAAAAACTTTGTCCGAACATTCGGACAAGCATTCCAACAAGAATGCTGTTCGAGGGGTGCGGGGGATGAAAGCCACTCTTTTCAACGCGCATATCGTGGATGGCCTAGGCGGCTCTTTTGTCGGCCACATGGTCATCGACGGCGACCGTATAACCCGAGTGGGGCCGGGCGAGCCGAAAGACGGCGACAAGGCGGTCCGCTTGGACATGAAGGGGCGGACCATCACTCCGGGCCTCATCGACTGTCATGTACATCTGCGGAACGATGGCGTTGCCGATCCGCGCGGCCAATCCGCCGCGGATACCGATGCAACAGCGGTGTTGCGCGCGGCCCGCAACGGGGCAAAGAGCCTCAACGGCGGCATCACCACCGTTCGTGATTGTGGGTGCCGCAACCATATCACCTTTTCGCTGCGCCGGGCCGCGCAGGAGGGCATTTGCAAGTGTCCGCGATTAATGCTCAGCGGCATGATGATTTGCATGACCGGCGGCCACGGCTGGCAATTGGGGCTGGAGGCCGACGGCCCGGATGCCGTTCGAAGGGCCGCGCGCCAGCAGATCAAGGCCGGCGCCGACAACGTCAAGCTGATCGCCAGCGGTGGAATTCTGACGCCCGGTACCGAAATAGGCGCCCCGCAGTTCACTGTCGAGGAAATGCGGGCGGCCGTCGATGAGGCGCATGCCTGCGGGAAGACGTGTTGTGCGCACGCGCATGGCACCCAGGCGATCAAAAACGCCATCCGTGCCGGGGTCGATTCCGTCGAGCACGGCTATCTGATCGACGACGAAGGCATCGAGCTGTTGATCGAGCGCGGTACTTATCTGGTCGCCACCTCGGCCGCCGTCCGCAACGTCGTTAAGAACGGCGTGTCCGCCGGCATCAAACCGGATGTGGTGCGCAAGGCCAGTTCCGCGATCGAGCGGCACATTGACGGATTTAAGCGCGCACACAAAGCTGGCGTCAAACTCGCCATGGGGACGGATTCCGGCGTTCCGTTTACCGATCACGGCAATAACTTAGACGAGCTTGTCTATCTGGTTGAGATGGGGCTCTCGCCGATGGAAGCGATCGGCGCCGCGACCCTGCAGGCAGCCAAATTGCTGCGCATGGACGACCGTATCGGCAGTTTGGAAGCCGGCAAACTCGCCGACTTCGTCGTTTTCGCAAAGAACCCATTGGAAGACATATCGATCGTCCAGGACAAGGAAAATATCCGCCGGGTTGTCGTCGGCGGAGAAGTGATGGTCGATCGGGATGCTGGTCTGCTCGCATGAATCAAATTGTCGACGATACGCTGGTTCAGGCACGCGCACGTACCGCTTCGCGTGATTCAGAAACTGCCGAGTATATTTGGATCGATGGCAGGGTCGTGGCCTGGAACGATGCCCGGGTTCATCTGATAAGCAATACGTTGCATTATGGCTTCGGCGTATTCGAGGGAATACGCTGCTATAAGACCGAAAAAGGTCCGGCCGTCTTCCGCCTGCGGGAACATCTCCTGCGTTTGCAGAATTCCGCGCGCGTTCTAGGCTTCACATTGCCCTACAGCATTGATGACCTTATCGAGGCTACCCGCGCCATCATCAAAGCCAACCGTTTTGAGCAGTGTTACATCCGCCCGATCGCCTATATCGGCGAGGGCGGAATGGGGCTTGCGTACGACGGCTGCAAGGTCAACGTCTCGATCGCGGTTTGGTACTGGGGCGAATATGTGGGTCACGGAACGCTCGAACGCGGCAGCCGAGTGAAGACTTCGTCTTACGCGCGCCACCACATCAACAGCAACATGACGAAGGCAAAGGCCTGCGGCAATTACATGCTGTTCCAGATGGCACGGACGGAGGCAAAGCGCGAAGGCTACGACGAAGCGCTGCTGCTCGACACCAACGGGCACGTCGCCGAAGGCTCCGTCGAACACATCTTTCTGGTGCGCGACGGCCGCATCGTCACGCCGCCCCTGACTCATCTGCTGGACGGCATCACGCGCGACACGGTGATCGCGCTAGCCCGCGAGCAAAACCTTGACGTGCGTGAGGAGCTCTTTTCACGCGATTACGTGCTCACGGCGGACGAGGTGTTCTTCGCGGGCACCGGGGCGGAAATCACTCCGGTGGTCGAAGTCGACCGCCGCGCAATCGGCGACGGAAAACGTGGGCCAGTGACGGCCGCTCTACAGCGGCTCTATTTTGATGTCGTGTACGGGCGCCAGGCGAATCATCAGTCCTGGCTCACCTTCGTATGATAGCGTGAGCCTCATGACCGCACCCCCGAACGACGAGCACTCAAATCGAGTGGCGCGCGCTCGTGACTTGATGCGCCAGCGCGGTATCGACGGCTTGGTGGTCACCGATCCGGTTTCTTATACCTACTTCACCGCTCACAAGGTGCCGGCTTGGATGAAGTCGCGGCCCTCGATTCTGGTCCTCGCGCTCGACGGTGAGCCGACTCTGATCAGTTGGTCTGGGCCGGAAATGTTTTCTCGATTGTACAAACGGCCCTTTCCGTCGTGGATTGCCGATCGCCGTATTTATCCCGAGGTGCCATTCAATCGGGAGCCGCGCGTCGACTGGGGCATCGCGGATGTGCTGCGCGAAAAGAAGCTGGATCGCGCCCGCGTCGGGATTGAACTCGGCCGCGAGACATGGCTCGGCATCCCAGTCGCCGATTTCGAGCTATTGAAGGAGCAGCTGCCCGCCGTCCGTTTCGTCGACTCGGGGCCGGTGCTTTGGGGATGCCGGCTTATCAAATCGGAGTGGGAAATTTCGTGCATGCGCCGCGCCTGCGAGGCGGGCGGGCGAGCCTGGGCGCGCTGCTTCGAAGAGCTGCGCCCGGGCATTAGCGCCCGCGCAGTTCAGCAACGCGTGCTCAGCCTCTATGCCGAGGAGGGCGCCGATCTCACCTCGGAGCCACCCACCGTGCTCGGCGCCAGCGGGCCTGGCCAGACCTTTCAGCAAGGCGACATTCTCTACATGGATGGCGGCTGCACTTATTCGGGCTATAAGATGGACTTCACCCGTCGCGCGGTCTTCGGTGCGCCGTCGCCGCGTCAACAGGCGGAACACGACGGCATGTGGGCGCTGCTGTTCGAGATCATGGAACGCATGAAGCCCGGCGTCCCGGTGCGGGACCTTTTTGCGTTTTCGCAGCAACGCATGGATACTCACAAGGAATGGAAGAACTATTCCGATCACCCGTCCAAGAGGATCGGTCACGGTATCGGCCTTGAGAACGAGCCGCCGTCGATTAGCGCTTTCGATGATACCGTGCTTGAATGTGGTATGGCTTTAACGCCGGAACCGAAGATCGAGAGCGAAGACGGCCTCGTGAATCCCGAAGAGCATGTCGTCATCACAACAACGGGCTGCGACGTACTCTCATCCGGATCGGACTGGCGGCTGCATGTCGTCGCTTGAGATTGGACGACGTGCTCCAGAGAGCGGCCGCTAAACGCGGTGAACTTTCGATAACAGAGTCAACACAGTCATAAGCCAATGTGGGAGGGTAAAATGAAGTGCTTGAGGACCGCGGCAATTCTGCTTTTTGGCGTGGCCATGGCGTGCGGCATGAGCGCATCAAAAGCGGCGGCCGAAACGGTGCTGCGCGCGATCGCGTATGCCCCCGCCAACAAGTTCGCAGATGACATGATCATCTTCAAGGACTGGATCGATCGGGTTAATAAGGCGGGTGCCGGCAAAATTAAAATTGACCTCATCGGCGGTCCCGAGGTGGTTCCTGTCCCTGAGCAGGTCAACGCTGTCAGCAAAGGCGTCGCCGATATCGTGATGACCTTTACCGTCCACCAAGGGCTGATTCCCGAAATCGGGACGGCCCCTGCCTCGATGATCACGCCGCAGGAAGAGCGCAAGAACGGTTACTTGAAGCTACTCGATGACGCGCATGCCAAGATCAACATAAAGGTCATCGGTCGAACCTCGACCAATTCGGGCTTCTACATCTTCTCCAAGAAGCCGATTACCAAGATGGCCGATTTCGACGGGCTCAAGATCCGGTCACATTCGGGATACGATCCCTTTTTCAAGGCGCTGCATGCCGTACCCGTTGGAATCGCTATTTCCGAGATTTACGCCGCGCTTGACCGCGGGCTCGTGCAAGCGGCGCCTTATCCGCTCTTCGTCTCCGACATGGGCGTCCAGGAGGTCGCAAAATATATGTTGGCGGACGACTTCTGGCCCGCTCACACGACTTTCACGTACATGAACCGGCGCAAGTTCGACTCGCTGCCGCAGGACCAGAAGGACCTGCTCATTAAAACGCAGATTCAGCTGGAAAACGAGATGCCGGCCATCGTCAAGAAAATACAAGAGAAGGAAAAGGCTCGCCTTCAAAAAGCCGGCATGACCTTTACGCATCTTCCAAAAGACGAACTGCCGCGCTGGCATCGGTTGGCCGATGACTCCTTGTTCACCAACCTGAACGGCAAGCTCAGCCCCGACGAGATTGCCCGCATCAAGAAGCTGATCCTTCGCTAACAGACGAGCGCCCTTCCGGTGCCGAGGTGAGCCTGGCGGGCAGGCCGTCTCACCCGGCCGGAGGCGCTGCGATAGGCCCCCCTCGTGTGGAGATGATCGTGCAGCTGCGGCAGAGGTACGAGCGCATTCTGGATGCGGTGATAGACGCGGCGGCATGGCTTGCGCGTATGTTGTTGCTGTTCGAAGTCGTCACTATTACAGCCGGCGTCATACTGCGTTATACAGCAGGCATTTCGTTCAGTTGGCTCAATTCTCTCAACGAGTGGACGTTGTTGTGGATCGCCTTTCTGGGCGCGGCATGGCTGGAGCGTGGAAACGGCCATGTCAGCGTCGACACCTTCATTGAGGTGGCGGGAGAGCATGTCGTTCGTTGGGCAAAGTTGTTTGGTTGGCTGTTGGGATTCGTCTGCTGCGCGATTCTGCTCTGGTACAGCGCAGCCGTCACCTATGAGAAGCTGATTAGCGGCGCTTACGATTTCTTTAAAATTCGGAATTTTCCCATCTATCCCATCTACGCGGTGATTCCATTTGGCTTTCTCCTGTGGGTGCTTCAGATCTTGCGACAAGCAGGGCGCCGCAGCACGCAGACTCCGCCGGACATCTGAGGGGCGCCGCCATGGAATGGTATATTTCCCTTACGCTGGTGATGGGATCGTTTCTCTCGCTGGTCGTAATAGGAGTCCCGATCGTCTTCGCACTCTTTAGCGTGACGATCGTCAGTAGCTATTTTCTTATGGGCGGCGCGAGCGGCGTCGAGTTGCTGATCGACAGCATATACAACAGCCTTACTGTTTTCGTCCTGCTGCCAATCACCTTGTTCATCCTGATGGGCGAGGTGATGTTTCGCTCCGGCATCGCCATGCAGATGATCGACACGATCGACCAGTGGATGGGGCGGCTGCCCGGCAGAATGTCGTTGCTCGCCGTCGCGTCCGGAGCGGTGCTGGCAACGTTGAGCGGTGCGAGCATCGGCTCGACAGCCATGCTCGGCAGCACGCTTGCCCCTAGCATGGAGAAGCGTGGTTATCGGAAGCCCATGATTTTGGGGCCGATCCTCGGCAGCGGCGGACTGGCGATCATGATTCCGCCAAGCGGGCTGGGAGTCATTCTAGCTGTCCTCGCGAACGTGTCGGTTGGAAAGCTCCTGATCGCCATTATCATCCCTGGCATTTTGATGGCGCTTATGTACAGCGCCTACATCGTATCCCGATGCACGCTGGATCCATCTCTTGCCCCCTCCTATGAAGTCAAGCGAACGCCCGTCAAATTGCGGCTGCTGCTGACTTTCAAATATGTGGTTCCGCTGAGCTTTCTGATTTTCCTGGTCACCGGGATGATATTCGTCGGGGTGGCGACCCCGACGGAGGCTGCCGCGCTCGGAGCAGCGGGCGCCTTTGTCGTTGCGTTCTGCTATCAGGGGCTAAGCCGAAAGGTAACGGCGGGGACGCTCGAGAACACGCTGCGCATCTCCGTCATGGTGCTCGTGATCCTGGCGGCCTCGCAAAGCTTTTCTCAGATTCTTGCCTTCACCGGCGCCACCCGGGTTCTGGTGGCGTGGGCGTCGTCTCTCCCTGTTCCTCCCATTGTCGTCATCATCGCCATGCAGGCCGTCGTCTTCGTTCTCGGCGGCTTCATCAACGGCGTGCCTTTGATGATGATTACGCTGCCGATATTCATGCCGGTGGTTACCGCGCTTCATTACGACCCGATCTGGTTTTGCGTAATCATGCTGATCAACGTGGAGACGGCGCAGTTGACGCCGCCGTTCGGAATACTTCTCTTTGTCATGAAAGGTGTTGCATCCCCCGACACGACCATGATGCAGATCATCGGCGCGGCGATGCCCTTCATCATCATGAATATCGTGGCGATGGGCCTTCTCATGCTCTTTCCCGCGATCGCTCTATACCTGCCGAGCCTGATGTAAGGTCGTCGGCCATGAAGAAGATCGAGCCCGTTGTTCTGAACGCCGCGGAAATCGAGCGGGCGGCGCCTTCGCGCGGGCGCATCATTGCCGCGATCGAAGACGTTTATCGGATGATGGGCAAGGGAGAGACGGAGGTGCCCGCGAAAATCGGCGTGCACCCGGACCGCACCGGAAGCTTTCTGCACGCCATGCCAGCCTGGGTCTCTGGAGGCCGGTGCCTGGGGATGAAGTGGGTGTCCTACTTTCCAGGCAATTTTAGCCTTGATCGGCCCGATTCCACGGGAATCATCGTGCTGAACGATCCCGATGAGGGTTTGCCGGTCGCCATCATGGAAGGGATGTGGATCACCTATGCCCGGACGGCGGCGTGTGCAGCCGTTGCCGCCAAGCACCTGGCCTCTCCGCGCCCGCGCCGCCTTGGATTGGTCGGTTGCGGCGGTCTCGGCCGCTGGTCCCTGCTGATGCTCGCGGAGGTCTTTCCCGAGCTTGACGAGATTTATGTCTCCTCAAGAACACCCCAGTCGAGAGCCCAGTTTTGCGAGCAAATGGCGGAGCATGGCCGGTGGAAACTGGTGCCGGTGGAAAATGCGCGTGAAGCGATGACCGGGATGGATATCGTCATATCCTCGGTACCGGGCACGAAACCGTACCCTATCATTGGCGAGTGGTGGACGCCGGGCTGCGTGTTCATACCCCTCGACGTCACAGGCTCGTGGGATGATACGCTCTTTTCCCGAGTTGATCGGATCGTGACGGACGGGCACGAGAGCTTTGCACGGGTAATCGAACGCTCCCGCCCCAATCTGTCGCCTCTGCAGAAGCCTTGGACGCCCATCTGGGACGTCATCTCTGGCGGCATGCCGGATCGTGGCGACAAATATCGGATCATGTCGATTGTGAGCGGCGTCGCCAGCACAGATATGGTTCTCGGCTGGGAAATCTATCTTCGGGCCGTTGAGATGGGGCTAGGTCATCGCGTCCAGTTGACTTAGTAGTTTGCCGAAGGTGAGACGACAACGCGACGCGACATGCTGACCAATCGACATGTTCCTACGGCGGGTGCCTATCGGATTTCATCCGCCGCCAAGTTGGCGCCTAGCGCCTACCGCTAGGAACGGGAATTTGTGTCCGCCGGCTGATAAGGCGGTCGAACGCTCGGTTGCGACCCGCCGTTAGAGGGTTTAATCGTGCCCTTCCGATGCTTGGCGGCAGCTTCGACACCCCTGCGAGCAAGTGATGGCTGAACGTTCATTTACCCAAGAGGTCCGCAGTCTCGAACTCCAGGCGGGAGAGGTATTCCGCGGCGAGGGCATTCTGGCGCTCACCAAAGCCCTGCTGCAATCGGGCGTGGGCTACGTCGGTGGCTATCAGGGCGCCCCCATCTCGCACCTGATGGACGTGCTCTCGGACGCCCAGGGGCTTCTTTCCAAGCTCGGCGTGCAGTTCTCGGTGTCCGCCTCGGAAGCCGCCGCGGCGGCCTCGCTTGCCGCCTCCATGATGTATCCGGTCCGCGGCGCCGTGACATTCAAATCCACGGTCGGCACCAACGTGGCGTCCGACGCGCTGGCGAACCTCGCATCGAGCGGCGTCATCGGCGGTGCGCTCATCATCATCGGCGAGGATTACGGCGAAGGCTCCTCGATTATGCAGGAGCGCTCGCATGCCTTCGCGATGAAGTCGCAAATCTGGCTGCTCGACCCCCGCCCTGACCTGCCGTCGATCGTCAAGGCGGTCGAGGACGGTTTCGAGCTTTCCGAGGCGTCCAATACGCCTGTCATGCTGGAGCTCCGCATCCGTTCCTGCCACGTGCACGGATCGTTCATCGCGAAAGATAACAAACGGCCGGCGTTCACGCTGCAACAGGCTCTCGAGCGTCCCGTCCGCGACGTCAATCGTATCGTGTTGCCGCCGGCTTCCTATCTCCAGGAGAAAGAGAAAATCGAAAAGCGCTGGCCGGCTGCCGTCGAGTTCATCAAGCGGCGCAAGTTGAACGAGACCTTTGCCGGCGACCTGAGCGAGATCGGTATCGCGCTGCAGGGCGGCATGTACAACGGCGTGATGCGCGCGCTGCAGCGGCTCGGCTTGGCCGACATCTGGGGCCACACCCGCGTGCCGCTCTACGTGATGAACGTCACCTATCCTCTGATCGACGACGAACTCGCCGAATTCTGCGTTGGCAAACGCGCGGTGCTGATCGTGGAGGAGGGCCAGCCCGATTACATCGAGCAGGCGGTCAACACGATCTTGCGGCGCCGCGGCATCAACACGCGCATTCACGGTAAGGACGTGCTGCCGATGGCCGGCGAATACACGGCTGACGTGATGCTCAAGGGCGTGCGCGACTTCATCGTTGGCGCCGCACCCGATGCGCTGTCGGACGCGGACCGGGCGCCCAATGAGCCGGCGATCGGCGACGATCCGCGCGTCAAGGCGCTCGCCGGCGTGGTGCCGCCCCGACCTCCGGGCTTCTGTACGGGCTGCCCGGAGCGCCCGATCTTCGCCGCCATGAAGCTGGTCGAGAAGGAACTCGGGCCGCACCATGTCGCGGCCGATATCGGCTGCCACCTGTTTTCGATCCTGCCGCCGTTCAACATCGGCGCCACGACGATGGGCTACGGCCTCGGCCCCGCCTCGGCGGCGGCGTTCAACGTGCCTTCGCAAAAGAAGTCGATCTCGTTCATCGGCGACGGCGGCTTCTGGCACAACGGCCTGACCACGAGCATCGGCAACGCCGTCTACAACAAGCACGACGGGGTCATCGTCGTGGTCGACAACTACTATTCGTCCGCCACTGGCGGCCAGGACCTGCTTTCCTCGCGCGCCGATAACACAACGCGCTCGACGAAGCATCCGATCACAAAGGCGGTGGAAGGCGTCGGGGCCACGTGGGTGCGTCAGATCGACCGCACCTATGACGTCGCCAAGATGCGCGACACTTTGAAGGAGGCGCTGACCACCCGCGAGCCCGGGCCGAAGGTGATCGTCGCCTCTTCCGAATGCATGCTCAACCGGCAACGCCGCGAAAAGCCTCTGTTCAACAAGGCCGTCAAGGGCGGGCAACGCATGGTGCGCGAGCGCTATGGGGTCGACGAAGATGTGTGCACCGGCGATCACGCCTGCATCCGTCTGTCGGGATGTCCGTCGCTGACGGTCAAGCACACCGACGATCCGCTGAAGGACGATCCCGTTGCTTCGGTCGACAATACTTGCGTCGGCTGCGGCAATTGCGGCGAGGTAGCGGAGGCCGCCGTGCTGTGCCCGTCCTTTTATCGCGCCGAGATCGTTCATAATCCGACGAGGCTGGAGCGGTTGCGCGCCCGCTTGCGTAGTGCGGTGATCGGCTATTTGCAGCGGCGGCGCGCGCGGCACAGCCCCGCGTTGTCCTGAACGTCGCCATGAACGCCGAAGCCGCCCGTCCTCCCGCGCTCGATACGACGACGCCACTCGCCATCGCCGTGATGGCCATGGGCGGCCAGGGCGGTGGCGTGCTGGTCGACTGGATCGTCGCCCTCTGCGAGGCGCAAGGCTGGGCCGCGCAATCCACGTCGGTGCCGGGCGTCGCGCAGCGTACCGGCGCGACGGTGTACTATATCGAGGCGCTGCCGGTGCCGCCCGATGCCCCTGCCGGCCTGCGTCCGGTGCTCTCGCTGATGGCGGTGCCGGGCGAGGTCGACGTGGTGATCGGCGCCGAATTCATGGAAGCGGGGCGCGCCATCCAGCGCGGGCTGGTCACGCCCGACCGCACCACGCTCATCGCCTCGTCGCATCGGGCCTATGCGGTCGTGGAGAAACAGGCGCCAGGGAACGGCATCGCCGATGCCGGCGCAGTGATCGCAGCCGCGCAGGCCAGCGCCAAGCGCCTGATCGCCTTCGATATGGCGAAGGCGGCGGAGACAAGCGGCAGCGCAATCTCGGCGGTGATGTTCGGCGCGCTCGCGGCAGCCGACGTTCTGCCATTCCCGCGCATCGCGTATGAAACGACTATCCGCAATGCCGGCATCGGCGTCGAAGCGAGCTTGCGCGGATTTGCGGAAGGATACGAAGCCGCGCGCGCGGCGCCAGCATCAGAGCCTGAGCCCGCACCGCCCGAGAAGATGCTCTCGCCAGCGAGCCCGCCGGTGGGCGGAGCCGCCTATGTGGCAATTGCCAAGCGCGTCCGCGACACGTTTCCTGTGCCGGCGCAGGAAATGATCGTCGCCGGCCTGCGGCGAGTTGTCGACTTTCAGGACGTCGCTTACGGCGAGGAATATCTCAAACTTGTCGCCGGCATTCTCGCGCTCGATGGTGCGAGCAAAGACTACGCGTTGACGCGCACCGCGGCGAAGTACATCGCCGTCGCCATGGCCTATGATGACGTCTATCGGATTGCCGACCTGAAAACCCGCGGCAGCCGCTTCGCGCGCGTACGCGCGGAAATCGATTCGTCGCCCGAGCAACTCGTTTACACGACCGAGTTCATGCACCCGCGCATGGACGAGGTGACCGGCTCGCTACCGGCAGCGCTCGGGCGTTTCATCGAAAGCCGGCCGAGTCTGTTCCGCCAGCTCGACCGCATCGTCAACCGCGGTCGCCGCGTGAAGACCACGCGGCTCGGCGGGTTCCTGATGCTTTACACTTTGGCCGGACTGAAGCGCTTCCGCCGCGGGACGTTGCGTCACGCGGTTGAAATCCAACATCGCGACTCATGGCTCGCTCGCGTGAAAGCCGCGGCCGCGAGGGATTACGATCTCGCGGTCGAGCTGCTGAATACGCGCCGACTCGTGAAGGGCTATTCGGACACGCATGCCCGGGGCTTGTCGAAATTCGACCGTGTCATGGCGGCGGCGGCGAAGCTGGAGGGCCGCTCCGACGCCGCCGATTGGGTGCGGCGCCTTCGTGAAGCCGCGCTGAAGGACGAAGACGGCGTCGCGCTCGACGGCGCGCTGAAGACCGTCGATAGTTTTTTGCATTGAAGTCCTCACTTGTCATGCGCGGGCTTGACCCGCGCATCCATAATGAGCTGCCGCCCACAAGGTGCTTACATCTTTTTTTGTGGCAAGTCCTCGTGGATTGCCGGGTCAAGCCCGGCAATGACGACGGAGAGGTTCAAATCACCAGCGAGCCGAGGCTTGCGCCGCCGCAGACGTATAACGTCTGGCCGGTGACGAAGCTGTTCGCGCGGTCGGCGAAGAACATCACCGCGCGCGCCACATCGTCGCTGCGGCCGAGCCGCTTGACCGGGATAGAGGCGGCGAGGCTCTTCTCGCGCGGATCGCCCTCGGGGATCACGCCGCGAAACATCGCCGTGTCGCCGATCGGTCCCGGCGCGATGGCATTGACCGTAATGCCGGCGGGCGCGAGCTCCAGCGCCCAGCTGCGGGTCAAGCCGACGACGCCTGCCTTGGTCGCGCCATAGGCGGTGCGGTAGGCAAGCCCGAGCGCGCCGCGCGACGACAACATGACGATGCGCCCGAACGCGGCGGCTCTCATGGCCGGCAGAAAGGCCTGCGTGAGCGTCAGCGCCGCGCCGATGTGCAATTGCGTGAGCGCCTGCACGTCGCCGATCGTGGTATCCGGGATCGAGGCCGGACGGATGACGCCGGCATTGTGCACGAAATGCGTGACTGCAAAGCGCTTCGCGATGTCGGCTGCCGCCTGCTCGGTTGCCTTCGGATCGAGCAAATCGACTTCGACCGCATGCAGCCGCGCATGCGTCCGGTCGGGCTTGTCGAGAGCAAGCGAAACCACCTCGTAGCCTGCTTCGAGCATCTGCCGGCAGATTTCGGCGCCGATGCCGCTCGAGCCGCCGGTCACGACGGCAATGTTCGCCGCCCCGCTCATGCTGTGTCCTCAACCAATGCCAATACGCGCAGCGGACTGCCGGAGCCCTGCTTGATCTTCAATGGCGCGGCGACAATCACAGCCCCTTTGGGCGGCAGCTTGTCGAGATTGGTCAGGCATTGCAGCCCATAGCGGCCCTTCCCATGGACGTAGAAGTGCGCGGGAAAAGGCGGATTGAAATGCTGCGCTTGGCCGTAGTCGGTGCCGATAGTCTCGGTGCCGAAGCCGTGCACATCGCGCTCCTCGACGAGCCACTTCATCGCGTCCGGCGTCGGCCCCGGCGTATGGGCGCCTTCATCGTCCAAGCCCGCATACTCGCGGTACTGCTTCTTCGACCAGTCGGTGCGCAACAACACCCAGTCGCCGGCGTTGATGCGGCCGTGCCGTTTCTCCCATGCCTCGACGAATGGCACCGTCAACGCAAAGTCGGGATTGTCCGCGCATTCCTTGGAGCAATCGATCACCGAAGCCGGCGCGATGAAGTTGCGCGGGTCGATCGTATCGACCGCGTTGTTGGGCAGGTCCTTGCCGGAGATCCAGTGGATCGGCGCGTCGAAATGCGTGCCGCAATGCTCGCCGATGGTGATGTTGTTCCAATACCACGCCGGCCCGCGCTCGTCGTAGCGCGACACCTCTTCGAGGCGGAACGGGGCGCATTGCCCGAGCTCCGGCGGCATCACGATGACCGGGAAGTCCTGGCTCAAGGTCTGCGTCAGGTCGACCACCCGGATCGAGCCTTGCGCCACACGCCGCGCCAGCGCGAGAAGATCGGAGACCATGATCTTGTCCTTATCCTGCCAGCTCGCGTTCGAGCGCTTTGGGATTGGCCGCGAGCCGCGCACGGACATCCTCGGCGATATCGCCGACGAAGAC